>PFAI01000022.1:0-29647 GCA_002763225.1 Candidatus Diapherotrites archaeon CG10_big_fil_rev_8_21_14_0_10_31_34 | reverse complement strand
AAAACAACTTTTATAAACCTTTTTTAACAATTGTTAATTATGGCAGTTAAATTTCCCTGCGAAATGATTGGATGGATTGTTTTGCCTTCAATCAGAAGAGAATTAACAGTCTATTTAATTAAAGAAAAAAAAATTCCAAGAAAAAAAGTCTGTGAAGTTTTGGATTTGACTCCTGCAGCACTGACGCAGTATGTTCAGGGGAAAAGAGGGAAAGGATTTAAATTAAGCAAAAAAGAAAAACAATTAATCCATGAAATGGGGGATTACCTGTTTGAAGGAAAAAAAAGCAAGAAAGATTTTATTTCAAGGTCCTGCGAAATATGCAAAACAATGAGAAAAAAAGGTGTCTGCTGTGAATAAAAAAATTTATTTTGATAATGCTGCAACAACAAAAACAGATGAAAAAGTTTTAATGGAAATGAACAGGGTTGCATTAGAAAACTACGGCAATGCTTCTTCGCTTCATTCAATGGGCCAACAAGCTTTAGAAGAAATGGAAAAAGCAAGAGAAACAATTGGAAAATTGCTTGGAGCAAAAGCAAAAGAAATTTATTTTACTTCAGGGGGAAGCGAATCAGACAATTTTGCATTAAAAGGAATAATGAATTCAAAAAATAAATTGATTACAACAAAAATAGAGCATCCGGCGGTATTAAGAACAGCAGAATACTTAAAAGAAAAAGGAAAAAACGTTTTATTTAATTCAGTTGATGAAAAAGGAATAATTAAATTAGATGAATTAGAAAAAAATCTGGATAAAACTGATTTAGTTTCAGTAATGCATGCAAACAATGAGATTGGAAGCATTCAGCCATTAAAAGAAATAGCTGAATTAAAAGAAAAAAAAGATTTTTTGTTTCACTCTGATATGGTCCAGACAGCAGGAAAAATAAAAATTAATTTAAATAAAATGAATTTAGATTTAGCTTCTTTTTCAGGACACAAATTTTACGGTCCAAAAGGAACAGGCATCTTATACATAAGAGAAGGGGTTGATTTAATTCCTTTAATCCATGGAGGAGGCCAGGAAAGAAAAAAAAGAAGCGGAACAGAAAACATTCCAGGAATTGCAGGAATAGCTAAAGCTCTTGAACTCGCAGAAAAATCAAGAGAAGAAGAAATGAATAAACAGGAAAAAATGAGAGACAAGTTAATTAAATCTCTTTCAGAAATAAATAAATCAAAATTAAATGGTCACGAAAAATTAAGGCTAGCAAACAATGTTAATTTTTCTTTTTTTGGAGTTGAAGGAGAATCATTGATTACACTGCTTGACTTTGAAGGAATTCAGGTTTCAACCGGCTCGGCCTGTTCAAGCAAGAACTTGAAGATAAGCCATGTACTGGAAGCAATCGGGTTAAGCCATGTCTGGGCTCATGGTTCTTTAAGGATTTCTTTAGGAAAAAATAATTCAGTTAAAGAAGTTGATTTTGCAATAAAAAAAATTCCTGAAATAGTTGAAGGATTAAGGAAAATTAGTCCAGTTAAATTTTGAAGGTGAAAAAATGTATTCAGATAAAGTAATGCAGGAATTTAAGCATCCGAAAAATCTTGGAAAAATTGATGATGCTGATGCAGTTGCAGAAGAAGGAAATCCTGTCTGTTTAATTCCTGAAACAAAAATAGAAACTAAAACTGGATTAATAGAAATTAAAAAAATAAAAAAAAGAGACCTTGTTTT
Organism: Candidatus Diapherotrites archaeon CG10_big_fil_rev_8_21_14_0_10_31_34; assembly: GCA_002763225.1. Lineage (GTDB taxonomy): Archaea > Iainarchaeota > Iainarchaeia > Iainarchaeales > 1-14-0-10-31-34 > 1-14-0-10-31-34. Next base: position 27,966 of record PFAI01000022.1, on the reverse strand, counting down.
AGACCATAAAGGAACTTACAACGAAGTATCAAAAACATTCAAAAGAGACTATAAAGGAAAAATAATCAAAATAAAAAGCAAGCTGGGAACAAATTTTCTTACTCCCGAACACCAAATTTTTGCGGTAAAAGTGCCAAAAACTTATCATTTTCATTTGTATAAAAACAAAAAAAAGCTTTTCCCGGATTGGTTTCATGCAAACGAGTTAGAAAAAGGAGATTTAATTGCATATCCAATACTCCAAGAAAAAAAAAACAAAAAATATATTAGTTTTGAGCAAAAAAGGAAAAAGTTTGATTTCAAAAGCAAAAAAATTCCAGATAAAATCAAACTAAACAATGATTTTCTAAGATTTGCCGGATATTATCTTTCTGAAGGAAATATCAGAGAAAAAGTTGGCAAAACATATTTAGGATTAACTTTTAATTTAAAAGAAGATTTTTTAGCTGATGATGCAATTAAAATAATAAAAAAAAATTTAGGAATAGAAGCGAAAAAAAAGAAAAGAGAAAAACGTAATACACTAATTGTAGAAGTAAACAATGTATGGATAAGCAGACTGTTTTTGAAATTATTTGGCAAAGGCGCAAAAAACAAAAGAATTCCTTCAGAGTTTATGATTTTGCCTGAAAAAAAACAGAAAAGCCTTCTTTATGGCCTGTGGATGGGAGATGGATACTTTAACCCAAAAAAACCTAAAGCAGGATATTCAACTATTTCTTATGAATTAAGCCAGCAAATCAAAACACTTTTAATGAGACAAAAAATAGTTCCTTCCATTTATGCTGAAAATGAAAAAACTGTGAATGGAGTTAAACATCAAAAATCATATAGAATTCATGTTGGAGAAAGAAAATCTTTAGAAAGATTAGCTAAAATTCTTAAAATACGATTTAATGTGCAAAAGCCAACTGTCACTGATTCTTGGTTTGATTCCAACTTTCTCTTCATTCCAATAACTAACACAGAAAAAATAAATTACAAAGGGAAAGTGCATAATATAGAAGTTAGAAACAAACATTCATTTACCACAGAATCATTAACACTTCACAATTGCGGAGACATGATGAAAGTCTATTTAAAAGTAAAAAACAACAAAATCACTGAAATCAAAGTTGAAACCTTTGGCTGTGTCAGTGCAATAGCCACTTCATCCAAAGCAACTGAAATGGTTAAAGGAAAATCACTGGAAGAAGCATTAAAACTGACTGAAAAAGAAGTTGCTGATGCTTTAGATGGTCTTCCTCCGATTAAAATGCATTGTTCTTTGCTTGCAGTCAAAGCAATCAAAAAAGCAATTGAAAATTATCAGGAAAAAAACAAAGAAAAGTAATTGTCAGGAATAAAAAAAAATAATTATTTAATAGAAATAAAAAGTTAATCTTAAATACCTTAAAACACTAATTTAATTGAGGAAAAAAAATGCCTGTAAAAAGACCAGTTAGACTAGGAGAAAGATGGAATAAAAAAATCCATTTAAACAGGAGACTAATTCCTGAAGAAAAAGCAAGCCCTATTAACAGAAAAGCTTCCAAAATTAATCAAAAAATAGGGGGAAAAGAGTTTATAAGAGAAAATGGGATTAGAAAAGGAATACAAGACATATTTAATGGAAAAATATTGAATGGAAGACATGATTTGCCGCCAGGGGAATATTCTGATTTAATTAGAAATAACATAAGAAAAAGAATGAACCTAAGAGAAGGAACTTCATTAGAGTTTTACAGAATCGAAAAAGAGTATTATGCTAAGGTTTCAAAACAAGAAGGTTCAATTGACCAAAAAAAAAATATTGTTTTTTTTATAACAGACAAAACAACAATTCAAGAACTGGAACCTTTAATGAAAACCAGAGAAAAAAAGCGTAAATCATAAAACAATTTTTTTAGGTGCAGTAATGGAAGAAAAAATAGATGAAGAAAACCAGGAAGGAGAATTAAACAAAGAATTAAATCAGGATTTAAACAAGGATTTGAATCCTGAATCAGACGGACCCTTTGAATTAGAAGTAGAAGAAGAAATAGAAGAAATCAAAGAAGCAGAAAAAGAGCCTTTTTTAGAAAAAAAAGTTCAACAAAAAACAGAAGAAGAAAAACCGGAAAAAGATTATTTTAAAGAAGAAAAAAAAATTGAAAAACTAAGGCAGTTAGTTGAATCAATTCTTTTTATGTCTCCTCAGCCAATTCCATTAAAAGAAATAGCAGGAATATGCGAAACACCTGACTTAGGTTTAATTTCTGAATTAATTGAAGCACTAACAAAAGATTTAATTGAAAGAAAAAGCGGGATAGAAATAATCAGGGAAACTGAAGGATACAGAATGCAGGTGCTTTCTGAATTAGAAGTTAAAGTAGCTCATTTAGCTGGCCCGACAAGGTTTTCTAAAGGAGTAATGAAAACAATGGCTTATATTGCATTTAAGCAGCCGGTAAAACAATCAACTGTAGTAAAATTCAGGACAAACAAAGCATATGATGAAATAAAAATTCTGGAAGAACAAGGGTTTATTTCAAGAGAAAAAGCAGGAATAACTTATGTAATCAAGACAACAAAAAAGTTTTTACAGTATTTTGGAGAAGACGCAATTAAACTCAAAAAAAACCCTGAATTTGAATTACAAAAAGAAGAATAACTATTTTTTCTTGAAAGTTAATTCCAAAAAAGAGTTATTGAAATTAGAACTAAAAGAATTTGGATTAATTTTTTGTTTTAAGTGAAGTCTTCTGAAAAAATTGTATTTTGGTGCTATGACAAAAACACTGTCTTCTTTTACATCAACCCTTAACTCTTTTTTTATTACTTTTTTCGGCAATTCAAATGAAACAATAACTTCTTTATCAAAATACTGTGCTTCAGCTAAAGGCTTGGAAAAATTTTTTGCAACAAAATTTTTCTCTAAATCATTTCCTTGTTTGAATTCCTTTAATTCTTCAATTAAAGGCAGTTCATCTGAATTAAAATTGATAGTAAAACCCATTACAAAAGGCTGTTTTTCATCAGGCACTTTTTCCATCATTGAGCCCATTAAAGAATCAATCATTTCTTCAATTTTATTCATATCCAAAGAAACTTTAATTGACTTATTTTTATTTTCTTTTTCCTGCATTAAAAACAACTCTCTCTTAAATTGAATAAGCTCTGTTTGGTTTTATAAAGGTAATTTTTAAAACCAGAATTTTTATATCCTTTCTCTTAACCTTTTTAAAAAAAAGCTTAACCAAAAAAATGTTCCGCAAACCCTTTTTAAACAAAAAGTTTTTTGCTTTGCAAAAAAATCAAAATAATTTTTTTTGAAACTTTTTATCTAAAAGTCTTCTTGAAGTATCCCATGAATTTCTTGCAAATTCAGGAAGAACTTCATTGGATTTCATCCAGTCATCCAAAAATTTTATTGTGACTTCATCTCCGGGATAACCTGAACCTAATTCCCCGTATTTTTCAGCTAATTTTTTTATTTCTAAATCTCTTTCAACTTTAGCAATAATTGAAGCAGCAGAAACAATTGGGTAATTCAAGTCAGCTTTATGCTCTGACTTAATAATGCAGTCAAAATTCAGATAAGTTCTGATTCTCTTTTCAAAATTTTTTTCTATGTTGTCAGGAGAATCAACAAAAACAATTTCGGGTTTTTCTTTTAATTCATTTAACAGCATTCCGATTCTCATTGCCTCAATTTCATTCAAAGATTTCTTGTCTCTTAAAAAATCAATTTCTTTTGCTGAAACGTGAATTGAATTAAATTCTTTTGCAATGGATTTAATCACAGAAAACTGTCTTTCTCTTTCCTTAGCACTCAATAATTTAGAATCTTTTACCCCTAATTCTAAAAGCTTTTCTTCATCTCTTTTATGAATACAGCATACAGCCAAAACCATTGGACCTAATACTGGTCCTCTTCCTGCTTCATCTATTCCTGCAATAAGCATTCTTTAATCACTTAACAAAAGAACTCCTGAAAAGTTTAAGAGGTTAATGCAAAAACTACTGCAAAAAGTTTGATTTAAAAGTGTTGCGATACACAATTCTTTGACTGATTTTTAACGGTGAAATAAAATGAGAATGGTAATAAAGAATTTTAGAAGAGGAAGAAGAACACAGCATACAAACCAGTTTGTTCTTGTTTCAGATTCAGTTAATACAAAAGCAAAGGCTTCAGCTTTAATCGGAAACAAAGCTGAATGGAAAACAACCAGCGGAAAAATAATTAAAGGGAAAATAACCAGAGTTCACGGAAACAAAGGAGCAGTAATAGCAAGAATGGAAAAAGGTCTTCCGGGAACTGCAGTAGGAACAAAAATCACAGTCAAAGAGAAAACAAAAAAAACAGCCAAAACAAAAGAAACAAAGAAAAAAGAAACAAAAAAATAATTACCTCAAAAAACTGACTTCAACTGCATCAAAACCAAACTCAAAATATTCACTGTCATATTTAGCTGAATTCCTGACATAATCCAGATAATCTTTAACTTTATGCTTAAACTTTTTTACGTTATCAGCTATGATTACAGAGCCCTTAAAAAGATTCTTTTCAAATAATTTTAAGTGCTTAATATAATCTTCTTTTTCTGTGTCCAAAAAAACTAAATCAAATTTCTGCTTTAATTCAGGCAAAACCTTTTCTGCATCCCCAACCAGAATTTCAATTTTATGTTCTAATCCTGCATCCTTAATGTTTTTTCCGGCAATTCCCGCGTTTTCTTCAGAGATTTCAATGCAAGTTATTTTTCCTTTCCTCAAATGCTGAGCCATAAAGATTGCTGAGAACCCTGAAAGGGTTCCCAGTTCAAGAATGCTGCCAGGCTGGTAAGCTATGACAAAATTTTCAAGCAGTTGTCCTTTTTTTCTGCCAACAGCAGGCAGACTCCTCTCTTCTGCTTCATGCTTAATCCTTTTGAAAACTCTTTCAGCTGAATCAATTAAACCACCTCAACAAACAGACAAACCAAATCATCAGCAAAAACCAATAATTAGGCAAGCCTAATTACAGTAGGGAAGAAGTCTTTAAAAAGAGTTAGGAAAGCCTAACTTAATCTAGTAAAATGGAAGGAAAAAAGAAACCACAACTGAAACTACTGCAGTTATAATCCAAATCATAAAAGCAGTTGAAAAACCGATTTTGTAAACAAATTTAATTATAAAAAGTCTCAGAAATAATGCTGTAATAAGAAAAATCGGAAGCAATGGAATAAGAAAAGCAATTAAATCAGAAAACAAAATTGAAACAAAAAAGTTTCCTAAAAGATACCCTAAACCTAATGCTAAACCTGTTGTTAAAACTGCTTTTTGAACCGAATTATATCTGATTCTCATAAAACGGGCAATATAAAATAATACAATTGAATCCACTACCAGACTTATAATCAGATTAAGCATTTTCAATCAAATAAAAAACGCTTTTGAAGTATAAATAGTTTTAGTTAAAACTAAAAAACAATGAAAGCTGGAAAGAAAAAAAGACAAACAAAATAGCTTAATTAACTCAGTTTAGTGAAATAGTAACATTTAAGTAATATTTTGACACTAATATTTATTGGAGAAAACATGAATTCATTAAAAATTGGATTAATTTTAATTGGTTTAATTGCTTTAAGCCAAATAGCTTTTGCTGACCAGATTTGTTCAATTAATGGCTGTCCTTCTTATGACACTCATTATGAGTCAGCTTATGATTCATACCAAGACACAAGCGATAACTCAAATTACAACTCAAATTACAACTCAAATTACAACTCAAATTACAGCTCAAATTACAACTCAAACAAATATAATTCATCTACTAAATACAATAAATACACTCAAAGTTATTATTCATACCCAGTCTATTACTATCCTTATTACTACCAGTATTATTACGGCCCTTATAATTATTCTTATTCTTATTACCCTTCATATAAATATTATTCTTATTATAGTTCAGGCTATTATCGCCCTTATTACGGGTATAATATTGGCTATAACTATGTAGTTTATATTGGCTAAAAATTAAAAAAAAGAAAAAGAAAAGAAATCAGTTTTTATGAGGGATTTATCCCTCGTTTTGATACAACTTTTTTTAAAAGTTGTTGATAAAACTTTTCCTAAAAGTTTATGGCGCAAGCCATTTTGATAAAACTTTTCCTAAACGTTTTATTTTCTTCTAACTGATTTCCTTTTGGAAGTGCTTGTTTTGACTGTTCTTGATTTTGCTTTGCTTCTTTTTGTAATCTTTGAATTGGTTTTAGCAATCTTTAATTTTGTTTGTTTAAATCCAAAATTTGCTTTAAGGTTGTTGAACAAAGCTGTTATTCTTCCTAACTGATTCATATTATTACCTCCATTTAAAGTATAACAATTATGTTTTCAATTGGCTACATAATATGTTGCCAAAAAAAAAGAAAAAAAGGGGTTTAAGCAACCACCTCTATGTTTAATCTCTTTTTTAATTCCCTGTACCTGTTTCGGATTGTTACTTCTGTTACTCCTGCAACATTTGCAACTTCTTTTTGGGTTCTTCTTTCTCCTTTCAATAGTCCAGCGATGTATACTGCTGCTGCTGCGACTCCTGTTGGACCTCTTCCAGAGATTAATCCGTTTCCAATTGCTTCTTCAAGGATTTTTCTTCCTTCTTCCTGCACTTCACCTGAAAGGTTTAGTTCTGAAGCAAATCTTGGGATATAATGAATTGGATTAGTTAAAGGTACTTCTAATTTTAGTTCTCTTACTAAAAATCTGTATGTTCTTCCAATTTCTTTTTTGGTTAAACCTGATGCTTCAGCCATTTCATTTAAAGTTCTTGGAACATGGTATGTTCTGCAAACTGTATACAAAACTGCTGCAACAACTGCTTCAATTAATCTTCCTCTGATTAATCCTTTTTTCACTGTTTTTCTGTATAATAATGCAGCTGCTTCAACCAATGATTCTGGGATGTTTAAGTAAGAAGCAACTCTTCTTAATTCAGTTAATGCTATAGATAAATTTCTTTGCATTGAACTTGAAATTGAAGCTCTTTTATGCCATTTAATTAATCTATACATTTGAGCTCTTGATTTTGAGGATAATTTGTTTCCTCTTAAATCTGTTCCTCTTCTGTCAATCATTGTAACCAAGCCTTTGTTTAGTTTAACATATTTCATTGGGCTTCCTGTTCTTGCTCTCTCTTCGAATTGATCTGAATCAAAGCTTCTCCATTCTTTGCCTTGGTCTATTTCGTCTTCTTCCATAACAAAACCACAGTCCTGACAAACTAATTCTCCTTTTTCCTGGTCTTTTCTAACGTTTTTGCTTTTACAATCTGGGCATTCAGCCATTAAATCACCTTCTATTTTACAAAAAAAATATTTTTAATTCACGCTATAAGTTCAGATAAACGGAAATCCATCATATAAATAAAAATGAGAACAAATAGCATAGCACTATATAAATAGCAGCTTCCAACCTTAATAAGCCTTTTGGTTCAGTTTTCTTTATAAATGAAAGTTAGGTTAGGCTAATTTTCTAATTTCCTTCTAAGAAATATAGGTAAATAAAGCTTAAAATCCCTTTTGTTTTAGAGTATTAAAGGGAGAAAATGGGCACTCAAATAGGAGAATTAGTTGAAAAAGAAATAATTGAATTAGATGCTCTGTCAAATAAAACTGTGGGAGTAGATTCATTTAACATTTTGTATCAGTTTCTTTCAAATATCAGAGGACAAGATGGAAGTCCTTTAATGGATTCAGAAGGAAATGTTACTTCTCATCTTACAGGATTATTCTATAGAACAACCAATTTACTTTCTAGGGATATTAAACCTGTTTTTGTTTTTGACGGAAAACCTCATTCATTAAAAGAAAAAACAAGAGAAAAAAGAAGGGCTATTAGAACTGCAGCAGAACAAAAAATGCTTGAAGCAAAAGAAAAAGGGGATTTAGAAACAGCAAAAAAGTTTGCCCAACAAACTTCTCGTTTAACAAAAGAAATGGTTGAAGAAGCAAAATTATTAGCTGAATTTATGGGTTTGCCTGTAATTCAGGCTCCAAGTGATGGAGAAGCACAGATTTCTCAAATGACAGAAAAAGGAAAACTGTTTGGGTGTGTCAGCCAGGACTTTGATTCTCTGTTATTTGGGACACCAGTTTTACTGAGAAACATTACTATTGGAGGAAAAAGAAAGGTTCCAGGAAGAAATATTTATGTTGAAAGTTTTCCGGAAAAAATTGAATTACAAAAAGCATTAGAAAAAAACGAAATTGACAGAAAAAAACTTGTTTGGATTGCTATTTTAATTGGAAATGATTTTAATGAAAAGTTTCCTAAAATCGGACCAAAAACTGCATTAAAATTAGTGAAAGAATTTGATGATTTTGAAAGCATAATCAAAAAAACTACACAAGAAATTGATTTTGACTGGAAAGAAGTTGAAAAAATTTTTTTGGAACCAGAATATGAAGACAACTTTAAAATTGAGTTTAAGAACGCTGATAAAGAAAAAATAATTGAATTGCTTTGCGAAAAACATCAATTCAGCAAAGAAAGAGTTTCAGGAACTCTTGAAAGACTGCAAAAAAAATTAGATGAAAAAGGACAACAAAGCGCTTTAGGACAATGGTTTTAACGATAATTTTATAATAACACATTGTGTTACAATATTTTATGGAGTATGTAAGTTTTAGATTAGATAAGCCTGTTTTAAAGCAGATTGAAAAAGGAATGAAAGAATTTCATTATAATACTAAATCTGATTTTTTAAGGGATGCAATAAGAACTAAATTACAGCAGTTAGAGGAAAACAGGGAAAAAAAGAAAGCATGGAATACACTTTATGCTACAAGAGGCATTTTCAAGGGAAAAGGAAAAGCTAAAACTGATGAAGAATTCAGGAAACTGCAAGAAGAAGCAGCTGAAGAATTCTTTGAAGAAATGAAAAAAAAGTTTAATCAAAAATAATTTCTTCAGGGATTTTCACTTCAACAAAATCCTTTAAGTAATCAAAATGTCTGTCTCTGGAAATAAGAACTGCATTATTGTCTCTTGAAATTATTGCATGCAAAATATCTGATTCATGGCTTTCTTTTATTTTAGATTTTAATTTTTCAGATTCAATTATTTGTTCAATTGAAATATGAACCTTCACAAGAAGGTTCTGAAAAGAAGAAAAAATTTCTTTTATTCTTTCTTCAGAGTAATCTTTCTTCAATTCTTTAACAACAAATTCAGAATACAAGACTTTCCAGTTGTTTTTTTCACATTTTTTCAAAAACTGGAAAGCAAATTCTCCTAATGGCTTTAAATTGTCTTTCCTGTCCTCAAAATAGTCTCTCCAGATGCAGGTGTCTAAATAGAATTTCTTTCTCATAAGAAAACAATCAAAACCAAAAGATTAATCATTTTGCTTACGTCAATAAACGAATTAAAAATTTGCTTCAGTTAAAAAACTCTTTTGTTTTAAGTTTTTATTGAGAAAAAATGACTGAATTGAATTTGATTCCGGAAAAAATAGTGAAAGAGTCAGTGGAAAAAATTGTTAAAAGGTATAAGGTCAGCCCAGAGCAGGCAGAAGAGTTTTTTCTGGATGAAGCATTTAAGAACAAGGTTTTTATGGAAAAAGCTTTAGAGTTTTCAGAGAAAAAGAATTTCAGTAAATGGAGCGAGTACAGGAAAGTAATGAAGAAAACCAAAAAAAATATTTATTATAATTTAAGGCAGTACAAACATGAATCAGTTCAGGAAATAAAAGAAAAATTTGATGAACTAAAAAAGGCGTTGAAAAAAGAAAAACCAGAGAAAACTTTGGATTTGCATAAACAACTTTTAAAAATGCATATTTCTTCTAAAGAAAGAATTGAATTTTATCCGGAATTTTACAAAAAAATTTTTGAGGTAACCGGAAAACCAGATTCTTTATTAGATGTTTCTACTGGATTTAATTATTTTTCTTTGATTTTTTCCGGCTTGAAAAAACTGGATTTTGTTGGGACAGAATACAAAAAAGAGTTTGTTGAGCAAATGAATGAATATTTTAAATTGACTGAAAACTCCGGAATAAAAGGAAAAGGATTTTTATTGGATTTAAAGAACACTGATTTTGATACAAGAAATGAATTACTTGATTTAAATAACGGAAAAAACTTCGATGTTGTTTTTTTGCTTAAATTGATTCCAGTAATTGAAAGAGAGAAAAGAGGTTTAACTGAAAACTTGCTGGATTTAATTCCTGCTAAATGGATTGTTTTAAGCTGTTCAAAGGAATCAATGACAAAAAAAGAAAAAATATCTTTTAGAGAGACAGGAACAATCAAAAAATTTATTAAGGAAAACAGCCTTTATTTGAGTGCACAAATTGATTTTCCAAACGAAATAGTTTTTGTTGTTAAAAGAGAGTAAAAATGGATGAAATAGATTTAAAAGCAATAAAAAAATTGATTAGATTAAAGAAAAAACAAGGAATGGATGAAAGAAAAATCATTAAATTCCTTGAACTATCAGGTTATCCTTTAAGGTTATTAGAAGAAGTAAACAGGGAAACAGGAAATGCTGAAGAAACAGAAGAAAACGGTGAAGAAGTTAATCCTTTAGCTGTAAGAATTGCAGGAATACTTTTGTTTCTAACTGCTTTAATTGAATTGTTTTACTTTTTTTTATTGTTTCCTGAATTTGATTTTCTTAAGCCCGGAGAACTATTTATTCAGTTTTTAGTTTTATTTATTTTTACTTTGTTTTCAGCAGTATTAGGTTTTGGTTTATATAAAAGAAAATACTGGGGGTTTAGGTTTGGTTCAACTTTAGTTTTGCTGAGACTCCTGTTATTAGGTTACTTTGTTTTAATGCAATACGGCTTTTTTATTTTCATAATGGCATTAGACATAGTTTTGGCTTTGATTATTTTTATGATTAACCCGTTTTTTTCAGATAAAAGAAAAAAAAGTGAAAGAGAAAAATTAATGGAAGAAGTTGAACTGCATAAAACAGGAAAAGACAAAAAAGAAATCTGGGAAAAATAAAAAAACTTTTTTTACTATATAATTTTTTTAACTAAAAGATTAGAAATAAAAGAATAGTGTGTTTTATTATACTAAAAATAGGGGGGATTAAATGGAAAAAAAGAAAGTAATTATTATGGGAGCCGCAGGAAGAGACTTTCATGACTTTAATTCATATTTTAGAAACAACAAAGAATTTGAAGTAGTGTGTTTTACTGCAGAACAAATTCCTGGAATTGACAACAGAACTTACCCAAAAGAATTGGCTGGAAAAATGTATCCAGAAGGAATTCCAATTCAGCCGGAAGCAAAATTAGTTGAACTAATAAAAGAAAATAACATTGATTTGGTTTTTTTATCTTATTCTGATTTGCCTTTTCCTTATGTAATGGAAAGAGCATCAAAAGTTTTGGGTGCAGGAGCATCATTTCAATTATTAGGACCTAATGCAATGCAGTTAAAATCAAGCAAGCCTGTAATAGCAGTTAATGCTGTAAGGACTGGGTGCGGTAAAAGTCAGACAACAAGATATATTGCAGAAATACTGAAAAAATTAGGAAAAAAATTTGTTGTAATCAGAGAACCAATGCCTTACGGGAACTTGATTGAACAAAAAGTAATGAGGTTTGCAAAATACAAAGACATGATAAAAAACAAATGCACTATAGAAGAAATGGAAGAATTTGAACCTCATATAGAAAAAGGAAATATTTTGTATGCAGGAGTAGATTATGGCGCAATACTAAAAAAAGCAGAAAAAGAAGCAGATATTATTTTGTGGGACGGAGGAAACAATGAATTCAGTTTTTATAAAACAGATTTATTGTTTGTTGTAGCTGACCCTTTTAGAACAGGACATGAATTAGCTTATCATCCTGGAATGGCAAACTTTTTGAGGGCAGACGCAGTAATAATAAACAAAGTTAATACAGCAAAAAAAGAAAATGTAGAAAAATTAAAAGAAAACATCAGAAAATGGAATCCAAGTGCAACAATAATTGAATGTAATTCAAAATTAACAATGGAAAAAGAAGTTGACTTAAAAGGCAAAAAAGTTTTAGTAGTAGAAGATGGTCCGACAGTAACTCACGGAGGAATGGATACAGGAGCAGCAACAGTTGTGGCAGAAGAACAAGGAGCAGATATTGTTGACCCAAAACCTTTCGCAGTTGAATCAATCAAAAAAACATTTGAAAAATATCCTCACTTAAAAAAAGTGCTTCCGGCAATGGGTTACGGAGAAAAACAAATCAAAGATTTAGAAGACACTATTAATGCAACTGAATGTGATTTGGTTTTATCCGGAACACCGATTGATTTAAGCAAAATAGTTAAAACAAATAAAAAAATTATCAGAGTAAGATATGATTTAGAAGAAATCAATGAAGGGGAAATAGAAAAAGAAATTGAAAAGAAAATCAGGAATTAATTTCCTGACCTCTTTTCTTTTTTTTAATTAAAGTTTATTTATTTTTTCTTTTTTACTGCTTTTTTTTTAGCTTTCTTTTTAGCCATATTAATAGCCCCCCGAATTAAAAAATAATTCAAATATAAAAACACGGTTCTAGTATTTATTCTTTTCTTTTTTTTCAAAAAAAATTTTTTTAATCAATTAACGAGGAAAAAAATAATTAAAAGTTTGTTTTTTGATAAAAAAAAGTTTGTTTCTGCAATTTTTTTGATGAAAAATTTTTGTTTAAAAAGTTTTTGTTATTGCTGAAAGCTTCCTCTTAAAGGAACAAAAACAAAAAAGCCTTCCAAAAAATCTTTTTTAAACGACTTTCCCTGAATTTTTGTGATTGACTGAATTCTCTGAGAAAAATTGTCTCCAACCGGCGCAACAGCAATTCCTTTTTCTTTTAATGAATCAAATAAATGTTTTGGGAGAAAAGGACAGGCAGCAGAAACAAGAATTCTGTCAAACTTTTCTTTTCCAAAATCATTTTTTACTGCATCTGCCTGAATTAATTCAATGTTTTTTCTTTTTTTGATTTCAGGGTTTTCTTTTGCTTTTTCAAATAATTCTTTTACTAATTCAACTGCAGTTACTTTTCCTTTTTTTCCAAGTAACTCTGAAAGCAGACAAGAAGTATAACCTGAACCAGAACCAACATCCAATACAGTCATTCCTTTTTCTGCTTTAAGCATTTCCAACATTACTGCAATAGTGTATGGCTGGGAAATTGTCTGACCAAAACCAATTGAAAAAGCATTATCAGAATAAGCATTTGATTTCATTGATTCTTCAAAAAAGTCTTCTCGTTTTACTTCCAAAAAAGCCTGCTCTAAATTTTTTGTTTTAATTGCCCTTGTGTCAGTTAAATGCATTACAAGCTTTTTTCTTTCTAATTCAAATTCAGTCATTTCAATTTAATTAATGATGAAAATGTTTTTTAGGTTTACTTTACAAAAGTTAAGACTTTTTGCCAGACTTTATGGTCTTCCATTTGTTTTGAATTAATTAAATGCAAATCCAACAAAGGAGTTAAAATTATGATAAATATACCAACACTAGCTAAATGCAGTAAAGTAAAAGGAATTTGACCAATAAAAGCTGTCTCAAAAGGCATTTGGAACATCCAGGAAGACATTATCGGACCAGTAATAAAATCAAAAATTAATACTCCTAAAATTCCTGAGCCCAAATAAGTTTTCAAATTAATTTTCTTTTTATTTTTGTAAATCTGGTGAAATAAAATCCCTAATCCTGCATAAGTTAAAGCAGTAACCAAAGTCCATATTCCAACCATTCCAGTAATTAAATCAAATGAAACCATTGTAATAAACGCAAATAATGCTGAAGCCCACCATTTATCCTGTCTTGAATAAGGCAAAAGGCAACCCATAATAGGATCATTATTTGGAATAAATTTCAGCAAACGAAATGCATTACAAAAAAGAATGCTTAAAAAATATTTTACGATTTTCATTTTTTACACCATAATAATAATTCATAAAACTCTTTTTCAATTCTTTCCAGTTCTTTTTTTGTCATTGTATCAGATTTAAATACATAGCCAAGATCCAAGTCAAATTCTGGATTTTTTTCAAATTTGATTCCAAGTTGCTCTTGTTGTTGTTCAACTAAAGTATGTTTTTCAGGACCAAATTTAGAGTAAATAAAAGAATCAATAGTTTCTATGTTTTCCCTTAAAAAATCCAGTGTTTTCGCTGTATCATCAATTGTTTCTGTCGGCAAATCATACATTAAACAAATTTGGTTTTTGATTCCGACTTTTTTTGTTTCTTTTAATATTTTTTTTGCATCCTCTAAATTTATTCCTTTATTTATGAGTTTTAACATTCTTGGGCTAGCAGACTCTAATCCAAAAACCAATTGTAGACAGCCTGATTGTTTTAACAAACCCAAAAGAGGGATAATCCTTTTATCAAACCTTACTAAACAAGAGTATTTAACGTCAATTTTTGATTCAATTAAAACTTTTGCAAGTTCTTCAAGTCTTGAAATCTTTACTGAAGAATCAACAAAAGAAACTCGATTTACCTTATATTTTTCTTTCAATTTTTTTATATCATCAACAACTAATTCAATTTTTCTTTCCTTATAGTTTGGTTCAAGAAAAGGATAAGAACAAAAAATACATTTTCCCCAAAAACACCCTCTTGAAGTCTGCAAAGGCAGAATACTGCCGTATTGATATTTTTCAAGCAAAAGACCATTAAAATCCGGAGTAGGAATTTCATCAAGATTTTGAGTGCAAACAATTTCATTTCTGATTATTTTTTCTCCTTTTCTAAAAGCAATGTTTGGAATTCCATCCAAAGACCTGTTTTCTAAAACACTTTTAGAAATTTGTGTTAAAGCATTTTCTCCTTCAAAAAAAACAATGCTGTCAACTAAATCAAAAAATTCTTTTTTTTCGGGAATAACATCATATAAATGACTGCACCAAGGGCCTCCAATAGTAATATGCGTTTCTGGAAACTTTTCTTTCAACAAAGAAGCTAAAGTAAAAGCAGGAACAACTTGATTGGCTCCAATTACTGAAATTCCTATTACAGAAAAATCAAATTTGTTTAAATCATGATTAATAAGTTCTCTGAAATATTTTCTGAACTTGTTTGATTTGCTTTTACAGTGTTCCACTAATTTACTGCTGGAAAGACTGTAATAACTTTCTGAAATGCCCCTAAAAAGTCTATCATGGTACACTAAAGAAGATTTCTCTATTTCAACAGGGGGTTCAGTGTAATAACTACTGAATTTTCTGCATAACTGCATAAAGTCAGTCTGATTAATTTTTTTAGTTAAAACTTTTTCTTTAAATTCTTCAAAAGAATTTTTTTGAACGGACTTAACATATAAATAAAAAATAATTTCTTGTTTCAACAAATTTTTTTTTGGTTGTTTTTGAATTAAATATTTTTTCATATTAGAATAAATGCATTCAAGATTTTTGTCTCCGGTAAATTGTTCCCAAAAACCAACATTTAAATCTCTTTGTTCAACATTAATCCCTTGTTTTTCCAGAAAAGCTTTAAGAGCGGGAATGCCTAAAGGAACAAAAGCAGGCGACCAAACAGGAGGAAAAACCAATAAAATTTTTGAGTCATTCATTTTCTCACAGCATAATAAATTTATTTTTTTTTAAATAATAGTTTAACCAAAGGTTTTAAATCATTAAATCCAAAAACCTAGTTAATTATGTTTTTTATTTTTTTTCTCTTTTCTTTATTTCTTTCATTAAATCGTTTGCCTTTGAATAAGAATCTAATTCTTCTTCCTGCATTATTGTAGTAGAAGAAATTTTCTCTAAATTAAATTTTTTGGTTAAAATCAATGAATGAGAATCAAATACTGCCTTAGTTTTTTCTAATACTAAAGCCTTTTTTGTTAAATCTGATTTTTCTTTTCCTTTATCTATTAATAAAAATTCTTTTTTTGTTCCAAAAGCTTTGAATGGAGCGTGCTTGAATTCAATTACATCTAATCCAAGAGAATGAATTTTTTCTAACGAAGCATCATCAAATTTTTCGTCAAAAACTTTTTCCTTTTGATCAAACTTTTCTGAAAAAGTTTGTTTTCTTGTTTGAACAAAATCATCTAACAGGTTTTTTTCTAAAATCAAATCTGCTTTCAGTAATTTTTCCAGTTTTTTTGCTGTTTCAATGCTTGTATTAAAACCGTGTTCTAATCTATACAAAGATTCTTTTGTTATTCCAGTTTTTTTTGCCAGTTCCTCTAAAGTTAAATCAAATTCATCTCTTTTTTCTCTTAATTTATCTGAGTCTAATCCAACAATTGATTTTCCTTTAAAGTATTTCACTGAAGGAACAACTGTATCAAAAATTGAAACAAAAGTAGTAAAGGTCATTGCAGGAATTAAATGCCTTTCATACACAATTCCTTTTTTTAGAGTAAAAGCTTTGGTTTTTTCTCCAATAATTAATATTATTGCTTCAAATGCTTTAGCTATTTTTTGAAGTTCTTCTGCTTGTTCTTTTCTAAAGCCATCAATATTTGAATACACTTTCACAACTAATTTCAAATCAGAACGGTTTGCAACTAAATCAAAACAAGAATTTGTTTCCATAAAAGTGCTTACATTAAATCCCTGTGTTTTCAGAAAAGAAATTGCTTTCATTAACAGCATTTCACGCATTCAATCACTTTACAAAATCCCAAACAAAAAAGCAATTAATCCAAGAAACATTCCTCTTTTTGAATGATTTTGTGCGCAGGTATAATCTCCTTTTTGCATTTCAATTAAACTTAATATAAAGAAAATTACGGCAAAAGCCATCAGCAAAAGATATGCAATAGAATTAAATCTTCCAATAAAAAAAGGATAAAATCCAATTAGAATTGAAAGCAAATAAAATAATCCAACTAAAACAAAAATTGCTTTAATTGGAATTAATTGAGGCAAAGTAATTTTGATTCCTTGTTCTGAACCCAAATCTTCCAAGTCTTTTATTATTTCTCTTGCAGTGTTAGCAAAAAACGCTGAAACAAACAAAATAAACGGGAGAAAAAAATTCATTGAAATAATTGCTCCAAATAAGATTGTAAATGCTACACTAAAAGATACAACAAAGTTTCCAAAGTACTTGATTTTTTTCATTAAAGCAGAATAAGCAATTAAAAGCAAGGCAAAAAAAATTGCTGTAATTAAAGCTAATTGACTAATAAAAAAAGAAAAAATTATTCCTATTACAAATAAAGTTATTGAATAAATTAATGCAGTTTGTTTTGAAATTAATCCTCTAACTACTGGCTTGTCTTTATAGGTCAGTTTATCTATTTCAAAATCAAAGAAATCATTTATTGTCTGGCCTCCCGCACAAATAAAAAACACTGCCAGCATTGCATAAGCTAATGTTTGAGTTAAAATAATTCCTTCAATTGAAAGTGAATAACCAATAAATACGCCTATGGCTGCAATTATGCAGTCAATCGGCCTGATTATTTTAATGAATTCAATTAAACTCATTTTACCCAGTTTTTTTAATAGCTTTCTTTTTTAGTCTTAAACCTTTTGAATTACATTTCCTGCATTTAACTGGTCTTTTCCCTGGAGTTGATTTGTTTCTTGCATTGCATTTCATGCAAATCCAAATGTTTGCAAATAGTCTTGCATCTGCTTCTTTGAATCTAGCCATTTTTTATAACCTCTTTTTTTGTGTTCATTAAATTTAAAAACAATAGTATATCCAAATAGATAACTGCTTTAATTTATAATAATTCTTAAACTAAAACTTTATAAAAACTGTTTGAGAGTTATTAACCGCAGTTTAACCCCTTAAGAGGGACTAAACGCAAGTGAATTTGCGTAATAGTAACTGACCAAAGCAGTTGTTATGCTCCGATAGTGTAGCCCGGCCAAGCATAATGGCCTTTCAAGCCGTAGACCCGGGTTCGAATCCCGGTCGGAGCATTAACAACTTTTTCAAAAAAAGTTGTATCAAAAACCAAAGCGTGCTATCTGTGATAGCACTGCAATCCTTCTTTTTCTAAAACCATTAACCTAAAATATGATTTTGAATGTAATTATATTATGGCAGAAAACTGGGAAAAAAAAGAAGAATATGCTAAAGCTTTAGCTAAAAAAATTAAAGCAAGCAGATTTAAGCCTGACTTAATTTTAGCTATTGAAAAAAGTGGAGTGCCTGTTGCAGAAGTAATTTCAAGAGAATTAGGAATTAAAGTTGAAAGCATTATAATTAACAGGTCTATTTCAAAGAAAAAAAGAGAAGGAAGAACTCCTAAAGCTTTAGCTGAAGTAATTAAATTGTTTCAACAGCCTAAAGTAATTAAAAGTGAAAGTAGTTCACTTAAAGGTCAAAGAGTTTTAATTGTAGATAATAGTATTAGTTCAGGTAAAACAATTGAATTAGCAAGAAAAACTTTAATGAACAGAGGAGTAAATGCAGGAAGCATTCAAGTTGCTTCATTGTATTATTTGAAAGGCAAAAAAAAAATTCCTCCTCAGTTTTATTTAACTCACAGAAGAACAAGGTTATTTCGCCCAAAAGCACCAAAAATCAGATAGGTTTAATTTAAGCCAAAAATCAAAAACAGGTTTTTGAGTGTAATTATAGATGACAAAAAAAGAGAAATTTACTAATAACTTTGAAATATAATAACAAAACAAAATGATTGTGGAAAAATAAAAAAATAAAGCTATTAATAGCTAAAAAGAAAAAAAAGAAATTAAATTTTATTCACATGTTTTTGTGTCCTGAATACAAAATCCAGCCAACAGAAATTATCATAAAGATAACCGGAAGCCAGGGAATATTAGTGTTAATTATTTTTGCTTCATCCAAAAACCATAATACTGACAAAATCAATATCAACAAAGGAATAATTGAAAAAACTGAATATTTTGGCAGTTCACCTGGAATACCTTTTTGTCCTAACATAATTTTTTACCTCCTCTATAAATGAAATAACATAAATATTGTTTTTCTTCTATAAAAAAGTTTGTTTTAGAGAAAAAACAGGGAATGTGTGAAAAATATTTAAAGAAAGAAAACACTACTCTTTTATGGAAAAAGAATACAAGGTAATTGAATCCTATAAAGAACTTCCTGAACGAATTAAAAAAGAATTAGAAACAAGCTGGGGATTTGAAAAAAAGAAAGTTAATATTTCAAGAACAAAAAAACTGCTTAATTCAAGCATGATTGACACATTTAAAAAACTAAAATTCAGGGCAATACTAAAAGAAAACCAGTTGATTGCATTTGTTTCATTTAATCCCAGCAAAAAAAATTGTTTTATTAATTATCTGTGGCAGAATCCACGTGATGCAGTGGTTTACAGAAAACAAAAAGGAATTTCTCCTGCAAAAAAACTGATAAAATATTTAATTGAAAAAAAAGGTTTTACTGAATTCAATTATGATGTTCTTTCATCTAAAGGCAGGCAAATGGTTAAAGAACTGAAAAAAAAAGAGTTAATAAAAAAGAAATTTTTTCACAGAATTGAAATAACAAAAAAAGGAGTTAAACACTTTAATCCAAAGCCAAAATAAGAAAACAAAAAAATTCATTCAGCAAAAGTTTTCAGTAACCAAAACATCTCCTTCTTCGTCAATATAGACTCCGATTCCTTCTTTTAGCCAGAATTCTTTTTCAATGTTTTCTCTATGACCAGGAGAATTCATCCAGCCTTCAACTGCCGCTACTTCTAATTCTGCCTGAGAATTATATTCAGCTACCCCGCCGGAAGTATACACCAGTTTAGCTATATTGTATTTAAATAAATTTTCTGCACCCAAATGAATTAGATTTCCAACCACAATTTTACAATCATAATTTGATTGTTCATAACGATAACTAAAATCATTTCCCGGTAAATCAAAATGAGAAAAATAATTTTTGTCTGCCATGTCTTTAGAGTGCTTTCTTGCAATCAAAGCCAAATGCTCGTCAAATTCAAGTGTGTTTAAACCTAATTTGGTTCTTTCATCATTAATTAAAGAATGAATATTTTTTTCCATTTCAAAAACATTATAATTAGTGTAATCCAAATACTCAAATTCTTCTGGAGGACCATGCTGAACAGAAGCTGAATTCAAATCAACTAAATTATTATTTGTTTCTTTTTTTTCTTCAGGACAACCAAAAGAAAAAACAAACAGTAATAACAAAATAAAACAAACCCAGTTTTTCATGAATTAAATAAAACCAGACAAGTATTTAACACTAACATTAAATAAGTGAAAAGCAGTAATTAATGCATGAATACACAAAACTCAAAAATTGATTCAAAAGGGAGAATAGTCATTCCAAACTCATTCAGAGAATCATTAGGAATAAAAAAAGGAGAAAAAATCATTGCAGAATTAGACAAAGAAAACGAAAGAATAATATTGTTCCCACTGGAAAGAAAAGTAAAAAAAATGCATATTTTTTTGAGTGACAACCCTGGTTCATTAGCAAAAGCAGCAGAAGTTTTAAGGAAAAACAAAGTAGATTTGGTTTTTACTGAATCAAGAAGCACAAAAAGAGGGAAAGAAGCTTTATGGAGTGTAGTAGCAGATTTTAGTAAAGTAAACTTAGCGAAAGTGAAAAAAGATTTAGAAAAAGAAAAACTGATTTTGAAAGCAACATTTGCAAAGGTTTAAAAAGATTACCCAACTCTATCAGTATATGATTCCCACATTATTCCCACTAAGTGGTTTAGTTCATCGCTGATTTTATTTATTCAGAGGAAAGAATAGTTTCTGGTGTTTTTATGAGAAGGGATTTAGTTCACAAAAAACGAATTTGATTTATTTTCCCTTGAAAAAATCATTGAAAAAAGAAAACAATCTTTTTCTGAAAAATCTTTTACATGCAAATTACTTAAAGATCCCTTGCTTCTTATAGAAAAAGTTAGTGAAGAAAGCGAAGAACTAATTGAAGCAGCAGAAATAAAAGAAAAAAAAGAAGTTATCTGGGAAGCAGCTGATTTACTCTATTTTTTGATGGTTTTGCTTGCAAAACGAGAAGTAAAACTAAAAGAAGTTTTTATGGAACTGGAGAGGAGAAATAATGAAAAAAATTGATTGGAACAAAGGAAATGGATTGATTCCAACAATTGTTCAAGAAGAAACAAATTCTGAAGTGTTAATGCTTGCTTATTCAACTAAAGAATCATTAGAAAAAGCAATGAAAACCAGTCAAGGATGGTATTACAGTAGAAGCAGGAAAAAACTTTGGAGAAAAGGAGAAACCTCTGGCAATACTCAAAAATTAAAGAAAGTTTTTGTTGACTGCGACAAAGACACTTTGTTGTTTAAAGTTGAACAAACAGGAAATGCTTGTCATTTAAACAAAAAAAACTGTTTTAAGGTGTTAAAATGATGGAAATAATTGAATTCAAAGAAATAAAACAAATAAAAGATTTAATGAAAGACAAAGAAGAAGAAACAGAAAGAATTGAAGATACCGTTAAAGAGATTATTAAAGAAGTTCAAAAAAAAAGAGATAAAGCAATAATAGAATTAACTGAAAAATTTGATAAAGTAAAGCTAAAAGAAATCCTTGTTTCAAAAAAAGAAATAAGAGAGGCATACAAAAAAATTTCAAAAAAAGAACTTAATGCATTAAAGTTTGCTAAAAAAAATCTTGAAAAAAGCTGTAAAAAACAATTACCAAAAAAATGGTTTGTTGAAACAAGAAAAGGGGTTAAAATAGGAGAAATTATTAGACCAATAGAAAACATAGGGGTTTATGTTCCGGGAGGGAAATATCCTTATCCTTCAAGTGTTTTAATGAATTTAGTTCCGGCAAGAACAGCAGGATGCAAGGAAATAGTTTTATGCACTCCTCCAAGAAAAGATGGAAGCATTAATCCGTTTATTTTAGTTGCAGCTGACTTGTGCAAAGTGAACAAAATAGCAAAAATAGGAGGAGCACAGGCAATTGCAGCAATGGCTTTTGGAACAAAAAAAATTCCTAAAGTAGATAAAATTATGGGACCGGGAAATATTTTTGTTGCAACAGCAAAAAAAATGGTTTTTGGAAGAGTCGGGATTGACTCAATTGCAGGGCCAAGCGAATGCTGTATTCTGGCAAGAAAAGGTAATTCAAAATTTATTGCTTCAGAGATTTTGGCTCAAGCAGAACACGATGAATTAGCTAAAACAGTTTTGGTTACAACAAACAAAAATCTTGCATTACAGACAAAAAAAGAGGTATTAAAGCAAATGCAAGAACTTGAAACACAAGAAGTAATCAAAAAATCATTGCAAGAAAACGGAGTAATAGTTTTAACTAAAACACGGAATCAGGCAATTGAAGTGGTAAATGAGCTTGCATCAGAGCACTTGATTGTATTTGAAGACAACAAAAAAACTCTGGAAAAAATAAAGTGTGCTGGCTCAATTTTTGTCGGAGAATTCAGCCCTGTTGCAGCAGGAGATTATTGTTCTGGAACAAATCACATATTGCCTACAGGAAGGACTGCAAGGTTTTCTTCTGGATTAAATGTAAGAGATTTTTTGGTTACCCAATACATTCAGAAAATTTCAAAAAAAGGACTAAAAAATCTTTTAAAAACAATTGAAGTTTTTGCAGACATTGAAGGTTTGCCTGCACACAAAAACTCAGCTAAAATAAGATTTAAGTGAAAAAAATTTGGAGGAAAAAAAATGATTGACTCAATAATATTTGACATTGATGGAATAATAATCGATGTATCAAAATCCTATAGAGAAGCAATAAGACAGACATCAAAAGAGTTTTTAGGAAAAACTGTTTCACAAGAAGAAGTTTCTGCAATAAAAAAAATCCCTGAATTCAACAATGACTGGGATGCAACTTTTGAATTAGTATGCCTGCTTGAAAAAAATGTTTCAACAGGAGAATTCAGGAAAAAAGTCTGCAAAGTAACAGAAAAAGACAGGAAAAGAAAAAAATATATTGAATTGTTTAAAGTTTTTCAGGCAAAATATCTGGGGGAAAAATTATACAAAACAATTTATGGAAAAAAACCAGTTTCAAAAGAAAAAGGTTTGATTAACAATGAAAAATTAATGATTCCAAAAAAAGTTTTTATGGAATTAAAAAAAGAGTTTAAGCTGGGAATTGTTACTGGAAGGCCAAGAAAAGAAGCAGAATACTCTTTGAAACTAAATGGACTAGATGCCTTTTTTGATTTTAAGAAAATAGTTTGCAGGGAAGACACAAAAAAAAGCAAACCAGATGCAAAACCCTTGTTTTTGGCTGCAAAAAATATTGGCTCAAAAAAAGCAGTTTATGTCGGAGACAGTATTAATGATGTTTTAGCAGCAGAAAAAGCAAAAATGAAATCAATTTATTTAGGAAAAGAAAATTTAGGAGATTATTCAATAAAAAAAATTGAAGATTTAATGGAGGGAATTAAATGGTTAAAATCAGAAAAGCAGTAAAAGAAATAAAGCCATATGATCCGCCGACAGAAAACAGGAAAGGAAAATTAAGACTGGATTTCAATGAAAATACTTTAGGACCTTCACCAAAAGTAATTAAAGCAATAAGAAATGCAACAGCAGAAGATTTCAGTATTTACCCTGAATACAATAAAGCAAGAGAAAAAATTGCTGAATCTGTTGGATTAAAAAAAGAAAATATTATTGTAACCAATGCAGGAGACGAAGGAATAAGAAATTTAATGGACTGCTTTGTAGAAGAAGGAAAAGAAGTTATTCTTGCAGTTCCAACTTTTGCAATGTTCAGGTTTTATGCAGAATTGCGCGGAGCAAAAATAACTAAAATTCTTTTCAATAAAGATTTGAGTTTTCCGGAAAAAGAAATTCTCAATGCAATCAAACCAGAAACAAATATGATTATTTTATGCAATCCAAACAATCCAACAGGAACAAAAATTGAAAGAAAAACAATAATTAAAATAATCGAAAAAGCAGAAGAAAACAATTGTTTGGTTTTGGTGGATGAAGCATATTATGATGTCTGCAAAGAAACAGTAATTGATTTAGTCAACAAATACAGCAATTTAGTTGTTTTAAGAAGTTTTAGTAAAGGAGCAGGATTAGCTGGATTAAGAATTGCTTTTCTGACAAGTTGCAAAGAAATAATTTCTGTTTTGCTGAAATCAAGTTCTCCTTATAGCGTGAGTTCTTTAAGCGTAATTGCAGTGTTAGCTGCATTAAAAGACAAAGAATACACTGAAAAATACATTGAAGAAGTGCTGAAAGCAAGGGAATTCACTTTAAAAGAATTCAATAAAATTCAAATAAAGACTTTTCCTACTTCAGCAAACTTTTTTATTGCAAGGTTTGGAGAAAACGCTTCAATTATTGCAAAAAAACTAAAAGAAAAAAACATTTTAGTTAGAGACAGAAGCAGATACTCTTTGCTTGAAGGATGCATCAGAATTGGAGTGGGAACACAAAATCAAATGAAATTATTTCTTGCAGAATTAAAAAAAATCTTGGAGGAAGTCGAATATGAGAAAAGCCAGAATTGAAAGAAAAACAAATGAAACAGAAATTGAACTGGAAATAAATCTTGATGGAACAGGGCAATATGAAATTGACTCAAAAATTGGTTTCTTAAACCACATGCTTGAATTGTTTTCAAAACAATCATTAATTGACTTGAATTTAAAAGCAAAAGGAGATCTTGAAGTGGATGAACACCACACAGTTGAAGACATTGGAATTTGTTTAGGCCAAGCCTTAAAAAAAGCTTTAGAAGAAAAAAAAGGAATCAATAGATATGGCAATGCATTAATTCCAATGGATGAAAGTCTGGTGTTGTGTGCAGTTGATTTCAGTGGAAGAGGTTATCCGGTAATTAAAGCAGAATTTGAAAGAGAAATAGTTGGGGATTTGCCAACAGAATTAGTTCAGGATTTCTTTGAAGCAGTTGCATTTAATGCAGGAATAAACCTCTACATAAAAGTTTTAGAAGGCAGAAATACACACCACAAAATTGAAGCCATGTTTAAAGCTTTTGGGAGGGCTGTAAGAATGGCGTTAGAAACAGATGAAAGAGTTAAAGGAGTGCCTTCAACAAAAGGAGTATTGTAAAAAAATGATTTCAATAGTTGACTATGGAAAAGGAAATATCCAAAGCCTGAAAAATTCTCTCCAGTTTCTTGGAGAAAAAGTTAGTGTAACAAATAATCCAAAAGAAATACTTAAAGCAGAAAAAATAGTTTTTCCAGGAGTAGGAGAATTTGGAACCTCAATAAAACTGCTTCAGAAAAAAAAACTGGATAAAGCATTAATTCAGGCAATAAAACAAGGCACCCCTTTTCTTGGAATCTGTTTAGGCTTACAAACATTATTTGAAGAAAGCGAGGAAAGCAAAGGAAAAGGCTTAGGAGTTTTTAAAGGAAAAAACAAAAGATTTTCAAAACCAAAAAAAATCCCACAAATAGGGTGGAACAAAATTCAAGTAAAAAAAAGCAGGTTGCTTAAAAGATTAAATGGAGAATTTTTTTATTTTGTTAACAGCTATTATGCTGTTCCAGAAGAAAAAGAAATTATTTCCTGCACAAGCAGTTATAACGGAGAAGAATTTGTTTCAGGAATAGAAAAAGAAAATGTTTTTGCTTTTCAATTTCACCCGGAAAAATCAGGAGAAAACGGACTAAAAATACTAAAAAGGTTTAGTGAGTTGTAAAAAAATGCTGTCAAAAAGAATTATTGTTTGTTTGGACTGCGATTTAGCAGTAAAAGGAGGAAGAGTAGTTAAAGGAATAAAATTCAGGCAAACAAAATATGCAGGAGTTCCCTGGGAAATGGCTAAACAATACTATGAACAAGGAGCAGATGAAATAGTTTTTTTGGACATAACTGCTTCAGCAGAAAAAAGAGAAACAATGATTGAAGTAGTCAAAAAAACAAGTGAACAGGTTTTTGTTCCATTAACTGTTGGGGGAGGAATTAAAACAATTAAAGATGCAGAAAAACTGTTTAAGGCTGGCGCAGACAAAGTTTCAATTAATTCTGCTGCAATTAATTCACCTGAATTAATAACAAAAATAAGCAAAGAGTTTGGTTCACAGGCTTGTGTTGTTGCAATTGATGCAAAAAAAAATTCATTTAAAGGAAGAACAAGATTTGAATGCTTTGTTTTTGGAGGAAGAAAAAACAAGAGATTAAATGCATTATATTGGGCAAAACAAGCAGAAAAACTTGGGGCAGGAGAAATTCTGCTTACTTCAATTGATGCAGACGGCACACAAAAAGGATTTGATTTAGAATTAACTTCATTGATTTCAGATTCAGTGAATATTCCTGTTATTGCTTCAGGAGGAGCAGGAACACTTGAAAGTTTTTCTGAAGCAATAAAAAAAGGAAAAGCTGACGCAGTATTAGGTGCAAGCGTTTTTCATTTTGGAAAGTATTCAGTTAAAGAAGTAAAAGATTATCTGAAAAAACAAAATATAATGGTGAGAATATGATTATTCCAAGCATTGATTTAATTCAAGGAAAAGTAGTTCAGTTAGAACAAGGAAAAAATAAAGTTTTTGAAATAGATAATCCGTTTTATTTCGCCGGAAGATTTAAAGGATTTAAAGAAGTGCAGTTGATTGATTTGGATGCAGCAATGAATAAAGGGGAAAACAAATTAATTGTAAAAGAAATAACTGAAATAGTAAACGCAAGAGTTGGCGGAGGAATCAGAAGCATTGAAAAAGCAGTTGAATTAATTGATGATGGAGCAAAAAAAATCATTATTGGAACTCAAGCAAACAAAAAGTTTCTTGAAAAATTAACTGAAAGAGTTCCAAGAAAAAAAATTATTGTCGCAGTTGATTCTTTTAAAGGAAAAGTGGTTGTTGAAGGATGGAAGAAAAAAACAAGCAAAACTCCTTTTGAATTGATTAAAGAATTAGAACCTTATTGCGGGGAATTTCTTTTTACTTGCGTTGAAAAAGAAGGATTAATGAATGGAACAGACTTTGATTTAATAAAAAAATTAAAAGAATGTACAAAAAATGAATTAAGTGCCGCAGGCGGAATTACTTCAATTCAGGAAGCAAGAAAACTGGAAAGAATTGGGGTTAAACCTATCATAGGAATGGCGTTGTATTCAGGAAAAATTTCATGGGAGGAAATTAAATGAACAAACTAAAAATTGGATTGCCTACAGGCAGTTTACAGAAAACAACAGTTGACTTATTCAGGAAAGCAGGAATTGAAATAACAGTTAATTCTCGTTCTTATTATCCGATAACAAGCGATAAAGAAGTAGAAGTAATTTTAATTAAACCACAAGAGATTCCAATGTTTGTTGAAGATGAAGTAATTGATTTAGGAATAACCGGATTGGACTGGATCAAAGAAACTGATGCAAAAGTTGAAAAAATAAAAGAATTTGAATATGCAAAAAGAGGTTTTAATAAAGTTAAATGGGTTTTAGCCGTTCCAGAAAAATCCAAAATTAGAACTGTTAAAGATTTAGAGGGAAAAACTGTTTCAACTGAATTAATGAATTTAACAAAAAAATATTTCAAAAAAAACAATGTTAAAGCCAAAGCAGAATTTTCCTGGGGTGCAACAGAAGTCAAATGCCCTGTTTTTGCTGATGCAATAATTGATTTGACTGAAACAGGAGCAACACTTAAAGCAAACAACTTGAGAGTAATTGACATTGTTTTTGAATCAACCACAACAATGATTTCAAACAAAAAAGCTTTGAAAGATAAATGGAAAAAAAACAAAATAAATGAAATAAAAATGTTATTGGAAGCTGCATTGCTTGGAATGCAAAAAGTAATGCTTGAAATGAATGTTTCAAAAGAAAAATTAGATGGATTAATAAAAATTCTTCCTTGTATGAAAAGCCCTACTGTAAGCGAGCTTTTTGGGGAACAAGGTTATGCAGTAAAAGTCGCAGTAAACAAAGATGAAGTTCCAAAAATTCTTCCAAAAATAATTAAAGCAGGAGCAACAGATGTTTTGGAATTCCAGTTAAATAGGGTTGTGCCCTAATAAAATAAAAAAAGGAGAAAAAAATTAAAAAAAAGGAATAAAAAAATAAGAAAAAGCGGCAAAAATTTGCCGGTTAAATTATTTTCATTTTGCTTTTTCTGCGATTCTTCCAATCCAGATTG
>PFAI01000057.1:10089-42106 GCA_002763225.1 Candidatus Diapherotrites archaeon CG10_big_fil_rev_8_21_14_0_10_31_34 | reverse complement strand
TTTTCAAATTCTTCTTTTTCCATTAATATCACTTTAACCGAAAGCACTTAAATTACTTTGTTTTCCTCCGTGAATCAAGTCTTTTTCGTTATAGCCGAATTCCTGAATGATTTTAATGACAGCAGGAATAACTTGGTGTGTTATGTAGTAATCTGAGTCGTAGTTTCCTTCTTCAACAAATTCTTCTAATTCAGCCCTGTCTGAAATGCTTTTACCATTTTTAGTAATAATATAACCAATAATGCTTCCTGCTCCTAATGCTTTTCCTTTTTTAATTGCTTTTTTTGCCGCACTTACATGTGGTCCAATATTATCATAGCTTGTAATTGATTTTTTTATCTGAGAAAAAATAACCAAATCTTTTTTTCCTGTTTTGCCTGTTTTTAATTCTTCAATCACTTTTTTCACTTCTTCTATTGCTTGTTTTGGTTTTCCTTGTTTTAAAATTAATTCCAAAACTTTTTTCTGGGTTTTTTTTGCTATTCCACTCCAGTCTCTTCTAACATATTCAAACCCAACAATTTTTATTTTATCTTTTTCGTCAATTAACGCATATCTTTTTTTTGCTGCTTTTCCTCCGTCTTTTTTTGTAACAAAAATTCCTCTTTTAAAAAATCCTTCTAATTCTAATTCCATTACTCCTGGAAGTTCTGAATTGCTTTTTTTTACAAACTCTACCACATCTTTTTTTGTTTTTCCTTCAGGAATTTTGATGAAAGCTGAATCAGTGTCTCCGCCAATTACAATAAAACCGTTTTCTTCTGCTTTTCTTGCAATTTCTTTGATATAATACCTGCTCCAAGCAGTAACTGCTTTAGCTGATTCAAAAGAATACCATCTGCTTCTTTCATAACCTAAATAGCCGTAAAAGCTGTTTAACAAAATTTTTAATGCGTGCTGTCTTGAGTTCAAAACAGTTTTTTTTAATTCATTTGATTCTTGTTTTAACTGCTTTTTTAATTCAGTTCTTTTTTCCAGCAGTTCCTGCTGAACTGAAGGCAGAAAGCCTTTTTTGTTTTCGCAAAACCAGTCTCCTTCAGGAGAAACATGCTTGCCGTTCTTGCAGCATTCGCAGTTTAATGTTTCAGGAGAAACATTATGTGAAATCATAATGCTTGGATGAAGGCTTCTAAAATCCAGTACAGCTAAATTTTCATGCAGTCCTGCAATCGGCTCTCTTACAAACCCGCCTTTAAAGGATTTAATCATTCTTTTTTTGATTTCTTCTTCGTTTGGTTTGTTTGGAAACAAAATTCCTTCTTTAAAGCTTTTGTTTATCAAAAGCTTTTCAACCATGTCACTCGCTGAACTTCGGTTTACTTCAAACAAAGTTTGTTTAGTTATTTTTCCTAATTCAACCATTAAAGGCAGAAAATCTATTGCAATCTTAAAAGTGTAAAGAGAATCTTCATAATTATATTTTAAGAGTTTTTCAAAATCTTTTCCTGTTTCCCAGATTTCAGTTATTTCTTTTGCCTGAATTTTTTCTTTTTTTATTCCATACAATGAATTAACAACTGTTTCTAAATCATATTTAATTGAATTAATTATTCCAAATCTTGCTAAAATTCTTACTAATTGATATGCATCAAAATGCTGTATTCCTTTGATTTTTGTTGCATTATATAACCCTTTTCTCCTGATTACTGGTTCGCTTCCATCTAATCCAATATTAAATCTTGTGTGAAACTTTCCTGCCCTTTCTTTTACATAAGGCAAATCAAATGAATCTCCATTGTAAGTAATCAATATATCTTTTCCATGTATTTTTTCTTTTAGTTTTTCAATTATTTCTTTTTCGTCTTTTACAAGCAAAACATTTGAACCTTTTTTTGTTGTAATAATCTGGGTTTGTGGTTCGCTGTTTTTGTTTAACCTTTTGTTTTTGGTAAAGCTTTTTTCAAAAGGTTTAAAGGTTACAGCGCACATAAGAATTGGGTCTTTTCTTGCATCGCTGAAGTTTCCTTTTGAATAAGTTTCCAAGTCAAATGCAAGAAAATCTAAATCAAGTTTTTCTAACTCAAATTTTTTTACTGAAATTATTGTGTTTTCTTTTAATTCTAATTCAATTCCATTTAATGGCTCTAATCCTTTGTCAATCAAATACCTTAAAGTAAAAATCAGGTCAAATTCCCGTTTTTCTGTTACTTCATCTAATTCTTTTATTGTTGTTCTTGCTAAAACCAAATCAGTTGTTGAATTAAAATAAACTTTTAAGTATTCTTTCCATTCTTCTACTTTTAATGCTTTAACTTTTTTTTCGCTGTCTTTGAATTCATGCATTAAAATTTCTTTTTCAGCTTTTTTTTTGTCTTTTACTTCAACAAATAAATAAGGCAGAAAGTTTTTGTCTTTAAAGATTTCTATTTTTTTCTCTGTTTTGACAAATAATCTTATAATGCTTTGATTGTTTTCCAGAATAGAATCTATATCTAATAAAAGTCCTTTGATTTTCATTTTTTCTCTTTATTAAATCAAAGACAAAAGTTTATTAAAACATAAAACATTATATTTAGCATTATGCCTCATAGAAGAAGGTCATCTGATACAGTTACTTCAGGCTATTCAATGGAAGATATTATCAGGGATATCAAGGCATTAAACAGCTCTGTACTCCTTTTAAGCCAAAAAATGAATTATTTGGTTAGAAATGAAAAAATTCTTGGAAGAAATTTTATTATTTTAAATAAAAAACTTAAAGCAGTTGAACAAAAAAAGCCTTCTGCTTCTGGTTTGTCTTCTGTTTCAGGAGAAATGTCAATGGAATTAAAAGATGCTTTAGATGAATTACAGGAAAAAGTCAGGCAAAATGAGTTTATGTTAAATGAAGTTAAAACTGATTTAAGCAAATTAAATGAAAAATACGCTAAATTCGAAGACTTAAAAGAGTTAAAATATATTGTTGAAGCAATTAATCCATTAGAGTTTGTTACTTTAGATCAGGTAAAAGATTTAGTTTCAAATCAAAAAACTGTTTCTAAATCAGAAAAACCAAAAAAGAAAAAATAACAACCAGTAATTTACTGTTTTTTTGCTGACAAAACAATTTTTTTTATTTTTTCTGTGAAATCTTCGCTTTTATTATAAAGTTCATTAAAATTTTCTTCAAAGCTTACTTTGTTTATATTATATTGGACTTCTTGTCTTATTCCTCTTAATAAGTCAAACAAAGATAACTCTTCAGAGGAAAGGATTTTTTTGTCTGCAGAAATTTTTTCCAAGTATTTTTGCATGCAGTAATGGCTTTTTTCTTTTATTCCGTCAAGAAAAAGCAGGGCTCTTCCGGCATGAAAAACTGAATTATATAATGCAATTGCGGCCATTTCTTTTTTCTTTAAGTTAATCAAATCAAAGGCTTCATTCAAAAAGAATTCAGCTTGGGAAATATCCTGCAAAGCTATTCTTTTGTTTTTTTCAGTTTTCTTAAGCAATCCTTTTTCAAAGCAATCTTCAACTTCATTCAAGTTCTTCACCAAACAACACAACTGAATTGTTTTTTATTTCTTCCAACAACAAAGTTTTTTCTTTTTTCATTGAATTAATCTTGTTTTCAGTTAACACAATTAACTGTATTTCTTTTTCCAGTTCACTGCTTAATTCTCTTTTAATGCCTGTTAAACCGATTGAATCAGGTTTTTTTCTGAAAAAAACCGCTAAATCAATATCACTGTCTTTCATTATTTTTCCTTTTGAAGTGCTTCCAAACAAATAAATTCCTAAAGGATTTAGTTTAACCAGTTTCTTGAATCCTTTGCAGTCAGTTATTTTGCTGATAAAAATAATTCTTAAAATGCTTGCAGTTAAAGGAGAATCATAATTTAATGAAAAAAATTTCAGGTTCTTTGTTTTTTCTGCTAAAACAATTTTTTTTGAATAAAGTTTATTCATTATTTTATGAACAGAACTTGGTGCTAAACCGGATTTTTCTGCTAATTCTCTTAAATACTGTTTTTTTTTAATTAAAAGCTCTAAAACATCAAAAGAATCCTTGTTAAGAAAATCAATTTTATCCATACAATAATATTGTTTGTTCACATATAAAAACATTTTGTTCACTCAAAAGAACAGTTTTTCATTGAAATAATTTTTTCAACAAAGAATATTTAAAGTAAATGCAACGACAAACAACGAAAAAGAAGGCTTGTTTGTTAAATAATTATTTTTCTTCGCAGGCGCTTAAGCCTGGTCTTAATTTGATTCTGAACTGCTTGCTTTTTGCGACTTTTACTCCAACATCATTTCTGTTAATTAAAAAGATTTCTGCTTCAGAGATTTTCATTACTTCTTTTCTTAAGTCAATTGGCCTGTCAGAGCTTAAAGCAAATCCTACTCCAACTGATTTTAATTTATTCAGTAAATCAATTATTTCTGTTGTCATAATTGACTGGTCTTTTGAACCCAAAACTTCTTTTATTTCTGGAAGCAAAACAAAAGAATTTATTCCTTTTCCTGTTTTGCTGTATTCCACTGAAATTCCTTTAAGCAAATTATGAATCAATAAAGTTGAAGCAAATTCATCTAATCCTTCCATATGGATTATTCCTACTTTCCCAATTGACTTGCCCCATTCTTTTGAAATTTCTTTTATTTCGTTTTTTCCTCCAAACAATCCTTTGTATTTATGGCTAATTAAACTCAAAATTCTTATTGCACGGTATTTGTTTGTTATTTTTGCTTCATCCCTTAACTCAATTTTTTTTGCCGCAGCAATTAATTCTTCCATTGAATTAGGTTTTTTGTCTTTGATTAATTTTGAAATTATTTGCTGTTCTTCTCCTTCTTTTAATCCAATTAATTCAAGCAAGCCTTTAACTGTAATCAAATTTAAATCGACATGAACCTGGTCTCTGGTAAAATGTTTTATTGGGAAACCTATTGGCTCTAAATCCACTTTATAGTCTTTCAGTAATTTTGCTTCAGGGTTAGGTCTGTTTAATCCCAAAAAACTTTTATCCCAGTCAAATAATACTGCTGGAGTTGAACTCATTAAGGCCCCTTCTGCAATCAAATGAATTACATGTTTTCTGTCTTTTGGGGTTGAACCAAAAATAGTTGTTTTCATCATTAAATTTAATGGTTCGTTAATCATTGTTCCTCCTTTAGTTAACCCAAGCATTACACTTCCTTTGCCTGAAACTATTTCTTGAGAAGAACTTCTTGTTTCTCTGTTATTATTTATTCCGGGCATTTCTTTTGGGCTAAGCAATGGAACAATTAAAGGATGAGAAAAAAACGAACTCCTAATTCTTTCAGGAGATTTTTCTATTTCAATTAACTGCAAGTCATATGCTTTGGAAAACTCTTTTATTGTTGAAGAAGAAGTAATTAATTTTTCCATTAATTTATCTGCTTCATCACAAAAAACATTTTCTTCGTATTTAACATAACTTGGAGAAGAGCTTAACAGCAGGAATTTAATTGTTTCTTTTGGTTCATGCTTGAATATTGCTGTTGCTTCTTTTGGAAGTGTTTCAAGAAAATCTTCAACGCTTCCTTCTGCATGAAACACTTTAAATATTTCTATTACGCTTCCCTGAATTTCCTCGTTTTCTTTTTCTAAAACTGAAACAAGAATTAATCCTTCAGTATTTGAATACATTTCGACTTCAAACCCTTCAAGGTTTCCTGAAAAAATTTTGTCCCAAGGGCCTTTTCTTACTCTGAATTCCATTGTATCACTTAAACTAAATTAAAAACTAATATAAATAAGTTCTTCATATTATAAATGGAGTAATAATTTAAAAATAAAGACACTTTTAAATAAAAAACAATAGTTTGTGGTAAAATGGTTGACAAAGAAATTGTAATTAAAACAATCAAAAAAATGCTTGATTCAGGAATAGATGATTCAGTTATACTAACTACTTTATCTGATTTAGGGTTAAGTGAAGAAGAATCAAAAGAATTAATGGATTCTGCTAAAGGGAACACAGAAGAACCAGAAGATGAGTTTGCTGAAGCTGAAATTCCTGAAAAGGAAACTGAAACCCAAGAGATTGATGATGAAACAAATGTTGATTCAAATAATTATAATATTGATTCAGTTATAAAAAAGACTTCAGCTAAAATCAAAAAACATTTAGATGAAAAAGAGTCATCTGATTCTTTAAGAGAACAGTCAACTCACTTGAAATTAGAAGAACAAGACGGAAAACTGGAAGAAATTAATGACAAAATGGATTCACTGCATGGAAAGATTGCTTCAGGGGATTTAACCCAGTTAATAAAAAAAATTTCTTTAATTGAAAAAGATGTAAATGAAATAAAAAAAGATTTCAAGGAATCAAATGCAAAAGTTAATGCAATGCATGATATAATGAAAAAAATCCTTGAAACAAACAGAAAAATTTTAACTAAAAAATAATTTAATGATGGCCGTGCCCATGCCCTTCATGTGAATGGCTGTCTGAAGCTTTTTCTGCATGATGTTCTTCAACATGTTTTTTTGGTGGATTATTATGTTTGGGTTCTTCTTTGTGTGAAGGCTTTTCATATTTTCCCCCAAACAATGCAGTTATTCCTGCAAAAAAGTTTTTTGCCCCCTGGCTTAAGTTTCCGATTAAATCTTTTTGTTTGTACACATAGCTTTCTGGTGCCCCTAAAAATTCGCCTGACTTTCTTCCTGTTTCTCTGACTACTTCAGTCAAGAATTCTTTTGAAGGTCCTTTTCCTTTTGCATTCATCATGTCTGTTTCCATGTCTCTCGTAAATTCTTTTGCTCCGGCTTTTCCTATTCCAAGTATTCCTGAAAAAAGTTTTGCTAAAACCATTAACAAAATTAATATTCCAATAACCCATTCAGCTATCACAGGGCCCTTAAAATGAAAATAAAAGTAAAACACTAATAAAATAAGCACATAAATTAATTTCATAATTTAATCACTAAAAGGAAATATGTCAATGGGCCCATGCCCTTGAAGTCCTTCAATTATTTGTTTCTTTTCTTTATCTTTTTGTTGTTGTATTTTTGTTGTTATTTCTCTTTCAATTCCCATGAGTTTGCTGACAGTTTCTGTGTTAATTATCCTCAAAAGTTTTGTTGTTTGTCCAGGAGAATACACTTTAACAAAATAATATTTTCTTTTTTTTCCAAAGCCGAGTAATGAATTACTTTTTACCTTAAGATTTCTTTTAATGATTTTTTCAAGAAATAAAATTTTATCATAAAGCGTTTTTTCTGCTGTTATTCCAAGTCTTTTCATATTGCTGTGTAAATCCAAATCTTTAATTTCGGAAATCTTTCTTTTAACCTGTCTGGCAAAAATTGGTTTAGCTGAATTCCTGGTATTTCTTCTGTTTGAAGTAATTAGATTTTTTTTAAATCGGGTTGTTCTTGAAAGTAATTGCCTTGTTTTTAAAGGCATTTTACATTCCTCCCATTAGCCCGCCAAAACCGCCTGGAGCAAACATTTCAGGCTGTTGTTCATCTGCTTTTTTTCCTAAAACCAAAGCCAATAAAATTAATCCAATAATTACAAACAAAGCATATTCCTGTAAATTGTCTTT
The DNA here is from genome assembly GCA_002763225.1 of Candidatus Diapherotrites archaeon CG10_big_fil_rev_8_21_14_0_10_31_34. Taxonomy (GTDB): domain Archaea; phylum Iainarchaeota; class Iainarchaeia; order Iainarchaeales; family 1-14-0-10-31-34; genus 1-14-0-10-31-34. The sequence continues at coordinate 34,600 of PFAI01000057.1, read as the reverse complement.
GATTAAAAACATTGCTACTGCAGCTACAATTAAAATTATTGTTGATTTTATGTCACGCATTGCAACCAATAATATTGCAAGCATTAAAACTATCAGCCATGTGTCCCCCCATTGAGTGGCCATCATTAAAAAAATTATTGCCAGAATTAAATTAAATAAATCCATTTTACTGCGCCTCGTAAACCATGAATTTTGCCAGTAATTCTTTTCCAAAAGTTGCTAACAAAAATAAAATTACTCCAAACCAGATTAGTTCTCTGTGCTGTGATACTGTCAGATAAACAATTATTGCAGCAAAAATTATTGCCAGTTTTGGGCTTCCAAGATTTCCTTTTGCCCAGGAATAAACCCATACCAAAAGAAACAAGGAAATAACTATTTCTAAATCTAATGTTAGTGAAGAAAAAATCATTGCATCCATTTTATCCCCCGGGTTTTCTTCCAAATTTTGTCATGAAAAAACTTGTTCCCCAGATAAGCATTGAACTAACTCCTATCTGGACTATCATAATGTAAACATATGCTGCAGACGAAACTGCAGGATATTTTATTACTAAAATATATATTAGTACTCCGGTAATTATTAATGTTAACGGCCCTGAACCCAAATAGCCTCTGACAGTAGTGTATAAAGTAAAAACCAATATTAATTGAACTAAAATCTTTGCCTGAGGGACCAAAGTCATTAAAACTAATGGTAATAGCCCTACAAGGATAAATAAAGCAAAAATCAATAAAATTAACCCTCCTTTCTGATTCATTAATGCATCCCTCTCCTTGGAACATTTTGGCTTGGAATATGGCTCATTTGCTGTGCTATTTGGTCATCTGATGGAGCATGTTGTGCAACAAAAAAGAAGTCTACTAACAAATGCCCTAAACCAAAGAAAAACAATACGTATAAAATGTATATTCCTCCAAATAATTTCCATTGATCAAAGATTACAAAATATGAAGCTAAAGCCATTAAAATTACTGCAAAAGGCCCTGTTCCAAGATTTCCTTTGATAAAAGAAATTATTGCTAAAAGCACAAAAATCTTTAATGCAAAAGTCATGTCTGCAATAAAATCTGTAATAAAAAGAAATGCAATTAAATCTGATTCCATGAATAAATTAATGTGTTTTGTAGTTTAAAATAATTTGGTTTGATAAATTTGTTTAATAAATAATTTGATTTCCGGAAAAACCAGTTGTTATTTTTTTTGTTTCATTCAATGCAGTTGTCTCCGGCAACCAATGATTCTTCTAAATCATTTATGCTTTGCCCTGTGTCTGCTCCTTTTGTTCTGTATAATTCTTGTTCATTCCAGTAAACGTTTAATGAAGAATCGTTTTGCGAAATACATAATTTTCCTTGTTTAACTAAATCAAACACGTTTTTAATGTTTTTTAAATAACTGCTGCTTTGCTGGTTTGCATTATTGTATTGCATTTCTGTTATTCCGTTTAATCCTATTATTTTAGAGTTTTTTTCGTTTGGAGTAAACAAAGCTGATTTTTTAACTGAAACATCTTCTTCTACTTTTAAGTTAATGTTTCTTTCAACTGGAGTGTATAAAATTGTTTTTAAGTAAGTGTCTCCTCCTTTGACTGCATTATTCCATGCTACTTCATATAAACTCTGTGATTCGCTTCCAGTTTGAGTATCCCATCTTTTATAATTCTGCAAAAACTTTCCTTCAAAGTCTCTGCATCTCCCTAATCCTCTCCAAAACGCAAGTTTGTCTCCTGCTAAAACAGGCAAATTACTTTCCTGCATTCCATAATAATAAGTGAATTCATTTGTTGAGCTTGTTTGTTCATGCCACATTCTTAATACAACTGGAGTTGCTTTTGAAGGAGCAAACTTCATTTTTATGTCGCTTCCGTCATAATTTAAATTCAAAATGCTTCCTCTTGTTTCTTCATCTGAATTCATTTCATTTAATGAATTGCTTTTTTCTATTAATATTTCTTGTATTGGTGCACTAGAAGTATTGCTTGAAGAAAGAACAGTGTTATTGTTTACATTTAAGTTTTCTTCTTTTAAGTTAGTGTAGCCTGCTCCATATCCAATTCTATGGTAAGCAAAATTTTCTTCTCCTACTTTTCCATCAAACGGCATATAATAAAAGATTGAATCAACATTTGGAGTGTTTAATCTGGTGAATTCAACTCTGATTTCTGCGTTTGGTTTTTCGCTTACATCAAATAAACTCCATTTGTCTCCAGTGTAATCTATTTGAATATCAACCCGGTATAATCCTGGTTCAGGTAATTCATATTTTTCTTCTCTTAAATATTTTCTGTTAAATGAAAGCAATCCATCTTGTTTAAAGTATTCAGCTAACTCATTGTTTGTTGTATCTGAATCTCCGTCTGTAAACCATGTTGCTGAACCCAAAAACGCGTTTTCATAATAGTCTGCAAAATCTTCTTTAAAGTCTTGGCTAAAACCATCTTTCATCATATAAACATTAAAATGACTTAATTCTTTTACATTTTCAATTACATTAATTATTTTTGTATCATCTGTAGAAATATTATTGCCCTGGAATTTAATTATTTCTTGTTTGACGTATTCCCCCCAGAGAGGGTCTAATTTATTCAGGTAAAGGTTTAATGGAAAGACTCCTGCTGTATCTATTGTTGAAGTTCCTGCCCAGCATTCTTTTTCTTCAAATAAAGTGAAATTAATGTTAAATGCAAATGAATCATATTTAACTCTTTCAATTGGATCCTCAATTATTTTTTGAGGCACATGCCTTACTTCAATTTTATATGCTTCTTCTGTTTTAGGCAAAACAAATTCACAGGAAACTGTTTTGCTTGAATTTAATCCAAGCATTCCGGTTTCTTTTATGCATTCTGTTTCTCCTGCATATTCAGTTCCTTCTGGAACAGTTAAATTCATTGTTACTTTAGCTTCCATTGGAGAAATATTTTTGTTTAGTATTACTGCATCAATTGTTGTTTTGTTTGTTTCTTTGTTTGTATTAATCTGCACTTGGTTTATCCCTATTTTTCCTTCAGCAACATCATGCATTCTTGTTTTTTCCCAGTTTGAATTAGCTGCTTTTTCTATTGGGTTTTCCGGGCAGTCAAAACCATAATTGTTTTCTTTCATGAATTCATCTATTTTGTGTATTCTTTTATTCAGCATTATTGCAAACTGAGTTGAATCGCAGTAAACATAGTTTTCATTTGATTGTTCGCATTCATTGAAAGCAATTGAATTCCATTCCCAGTCTAATTTTACTTTTGGTAAAGCTTGTTCTCCTATTCCTCCTATTTCTCCTGTTGGTCTTACACAGTCAAGGCTTGTGTTTATTGGAGGAATTTCTTCAATAAATCTTTTTGTTATTGCCCTTACATGGAATTTTTTCTTTATTGAATTTGTTGTCCATACTGCTTTTCTTCCTGAATAATATTCAGGCAGGTTAAATGGACCGAAATTTGAATTTCCTCTTGGCACTTTAAGAGTGTCTTTGTGGGGATGCTCTATTGCATCTATTGTCAGTATTCCATAAGCTGGTTTAATATTGTCATAATCTGAAGTTGTTTTTTCAAAGTATAATGGAATTGTTTCTTTTCCCGGAGGCGCGTTATTTATAAAGTCTAATACTGCGTCTTCAAAATTCCATCCTACTTCAATTCCTTTAAGTGATAAGCTGATTCCATTTAAATCTGATGAGTCATTGTAGGTGCTTAATCTGATTATATTGTCCTGCAAGATTGTGGTTGTTTCATTATCGCAGGGGTCAGGGCAGGCAAAAATGCAAATAATACTTCCAATTACTGCGACTCCAACCATTATTGCGATTCCTACAGGTCCTGTCATAGCACTAAGTGCAACGGCTTTTGATAGTATTGCAGTAACAACAATAGCTCCTGCAGCTGAAGCTCCGCCTGCTCCAAATCCCTTTATTCCATCATCCCATCTTCCCCAAGTGTCTGAAGCAGTTTCCCAGTCACAGTCGCTTGCAGTTACTTTAACATCAGCATATAATCTTTCATTTTTTAATTCAATTATGTCTTTTACATTTGTTTCTGGAACAGCAATAGTGTAATCTGCTAAACTAAAATACCCGTCATTTGGTTTAACTAAAACATCATATACAGCAATTTCTCTCCATGATTCTCCTGAAATTTTTGCTTCTATTTTCATTCCATAAATTCCTGGAATGCTTGTTTTTTCAACTTTGACTTTGTCTGCATTATTGTTTCCTGTTCCTAAAGTTAATGGGTCAGTAATTGTTTTTGGAGTAACTATTATTCCTCCTTCTTCTGTTCCTCCATTGCATCTGTTGTCTCCGTCACAAAATCTTAAGTCTACTTCCATTCCGCAATTATTTGTTATAATGAATTCTGTTTCATCTGAATCTGATTCAATTACTGTTCCAATTTTTGGTTTTGGATCAAATTCAATGCATTCAATTAAATCAACATTACCGATTTTTCCCTGAATTGAAGAAGGTGAAGTCTGAATTACTTGTTTTCCATCTGCAGTAACAAGTTCTGCTTCAATTACCACAGTAAATTCTCCTGTTCCTTCTTCTCCAAGCAATTCAGTGTTTGGAGTATAAGTCAATAAAGCCTGGAATTCTTCTTTTGCGTTAACATTTGAAAAAAATTCAGTGAATTCAGTTGTTTTTAGCGTAGCAGTTTTTTGACCGCTACTTGGGATACTCATTTGCAGTGAAACTTCTCCTTTTTTTGATGAAGCCCATTCAACTCTTGCTTTTAAATTATTTACTCTGATTCCTTTTCCTGTATTATCTGAACAAGTATTTTCTATTGTATAAGCTAATTGAACTGGCTGGGAAGTTGTCTGTCTTGAAAACTGTGTTTCTCCTGAAACTATTTCCAAGCAAGAAGCATTATCTATTTCTTCTCCTATTCCTAAACTTAAATTAACTTCAATTTCTTTATCATATACTGCATCAAATTCTTCGTTAATCAAAGAAACAGTCATTATCCCTTTTGCAGTTCCAGTATAATCATCCTGTAATCCATTTTGCAGTTTTGCTTCAAATATTTCTGCATTAAATTCTTGAGGGAAAGCTTCAACTGTCTGCCCTTTAAATCCATCAAATTTTCCCTGCATTCTTTCAGTGTCAATAAATGCCCCAAAATACCCGACTTCGTTTTTTAAATTAATTCCATATATTTTCAAATCTGTTTCAAGCAAATTAATTATTGTAATTTCTTTTGTTACTAAAGGATTATCTCTTTTGCTTAAAGTTTCATTAATGTTTTCAGGAAGTAATTCAAATACTTCTTCTGATAAAATTATTTCTTTTATTCCTGTTTCATAGCCAAACTTTTTTGCAGTAAATTTTATTGTTGTTTTTGGGTCCCATTGCATTATATTAAATTCCGCTTTGCCGAATTTGCTTGAATATTTTGCATCAATTAGTGTTTCAGTGTTTTCACTTTCAATTACACTAAAAGTAATTAAAGCGTTTTCCACTTCAATTCCTTCATCATCTTTTACTGTGATTTCAATTGGAGTTTCAACCCATGCAGGAACAAACTCTGGTTTTGCTGTAATAACTAATTCTTTTTCTGAACTTATTTTAATTTGTGTTTTTTGTTCATTATTAAAAATTTCATTTGAGCCTTTATTTGTTTTTTCTATTATTGAAACATTTGCATAAATGCTTCCGGCATTTTTTGTTTTTATTCCAATTGTTCCTTCTATTACTGACTGGTCCATGAATTTTCCTAGTTCAATTCCCTGAGTTGAAGTGTCATTTAATTCAGTGTTTTTTATGATTGTTCCGTCAGCTCTTTTAATTTCATAATAAGCTATTTCTGCTTTTTTTGTTTCAACATACTGCCCGTTGTTTTCTGTTGGGTCAATTAATTTAATCCATATTTCTGGTTCATCATAAGTTGACAGTGAATTGTTTGCTATTTTGAATTCATACTCATATGTTCCAAATGTTTTTGTTTTAAACGGCAGTTTTTTTTGTGTAATAAAAGGTTCTTCTTCTAAATCAAGTAGTATTTGTCCTGACATACATAAATTATTTTCTTCGCAGATTGGAATTTCTTCTGCTGCATTAAATACTGTTTCAAGTGTTTCTGCATAAAGCATTTGTTTTGTTGCTCCAAGGTCATTGTCTGCAGGGAAATAATAATATCCTTGTCCTTTTCCCCATGCCCTGTATTTAATTGAAATTTCATCTGAATCAGTTGCCTGTTCATTTATTTTTATTTCAACTTCTGCTTGATATCTTCCTGGCTGGACTTTATCCCAGACAATATTAGCCCATTTTCCTTCTGCATTAGATGAAGCCGAATTATCTACATCCAAATCAATGTCTTCTCCTTTAACAGGATTCCATGTTTTTCCTTTTATTTTTGTTGCGTCTGGTGCATTAATTTTTCTAATTGAAACAATGTCGTTTTCCATAAAAACATGAGAGTCTTCTCCTACTCTTACATGAATTCCTGCTGAATCAAAGCTTTCATCTGTTGGAACAAATAATTCAAATACTGCAATATAAGGTCTTCCGCCGACTAAAACATCTTGTTTTATTCCATCTGAATAAACTCCTTTTAGTTCAACCCATAATCCTTGTCCTGCAATTTGTTCGCTCATTACTCCGACAATTTCATATCCTTCCGGCTTAATTTCTTCTGGAAACAACTGATATTCTTTTGTAGTATATTTTGCATAATTGTCTTCTGGGTCATAAAATTCAAAGAAAACTCTTTTGTCTGCTTTAATTAATAATTCTGTTTCTCCTTTTTCATCTAAAGGATATTCGTTTTCTTTATCCAGACTTTTAACTTTTACTCTGGTAAATGGAATTGGATTTCCTTCATTATCAATTGTTTTTAAATGGATTTTTGCATTTCCTATTGTCATTTTTACTGTCATTGAAGTTATTTCAGTTAAATTTATTTCAAATAAATCTGATTGAGCTGAAGCAGGAAATTTTTCTGCCCTTACAATATAACTTCCTTCTTTTATTCCTGAATAATTTACATCTCCTTTTGCATCAGAAAACTTTTCAGGGTATTGTGTTGCAAAGCTTTTGTCTTCATTTAAAATCATTACTCTTGCATTAGCTACTTTTTTGTTTTCTTCGTCAACTAAAGTTATATTTAGTTTTCCGCTGTTAGCTGAAGTGATTTTTTCCAGTTCAATCGTTATTTCTGTTCCATCTTTTGAAATCTCTTCTATTACTGTTGTTTCAGGCAGGTAATCTTCGTGTCTTACAATAATAGTTATTTCTTCGTCAGAAAACAAGGCAAACTCTACTGTTAACCCGTCTTCTCCTGTGTTTTCTTCTCCAAGTATTTCTCCTGCATTACCTGTAATTAATACTTCTGCGTTTTCTATTCTTGTTCCTGTATCAATATCTTTTACTGTTACTTTTAGTGTTCCTTTTTGGGTTAACTTCATTTCAACTATTTCTTTTGTTACAGTTTGATTATAGATTTCAACTGAATAAACTTTTTTTATTGCATAATTGTTTTCTGAATCCTGTAAAACTAAATCATATTCTCCGATTAATACTCCAATAAACTGCACTTCTCCTGAATCACTGTATTCTTGTTTTATTGTTGAATTGCCTTTCATTAAATTTACTTTTATTCCGTCTAATGGATTTCCATCTGAATCCTGCACTACAACTCTTAAGTCTCCGGTTAATTCATTGTCTGTTTCCTCTGAAATTGAATCTAATTTAATGGATAATACTGCTCCGTTAACCATTCCGTTCCATTCTTCAAATCCCAGCACTTCAACTGAGTCAACCATTAATTTATCGCAGTCTTTTGGAATTGGAACAATTATTTCTCCGTCTTTATCTGAATCCCGTACAATTGAAGGAGAAGGAACAACAGATGAATTTCTACAGCTTAATTTAACTGTAATTTCTTTTCCTGTAATTCTTTGGCCTCCTGAATCAGTAAACCTTAGTGTTGCTTCAGCCGGCTCTTCTGAAACAAGTTTTTTTAATTTAAAAATAATTTTTTGATTTTGTTCTTCTATTATTGCATTTCTTTTTTCTTCTTCATACCCTGAATTTTTTATTTCAATTATTATTTCTGTTCCTTTTCTTGCAGTTGAATTTATTTCCCCTTTTTCATTTGTTGTAAATATTCCCTGCATTAAATCTCCTTTTCCTGTTTCAGCCGGAGTAATGCTTGCGTTTATTCCTTCTAAAAAATTTCCGTTTTCATCTTCAACTGTTATTTTGTATGAAATTGTTTCTGCAGGAAAAATTACTGGCCATAATAAAAATCCTAGAACTAAAACAATCAAAACCAGCAATAAAGCAAAAGAAGGAACAACTGAATCAATTGCATCAGTTATTTTTGTTATTGGAATGGTTTTATCTATTGAGTCAATTATTTCATAGTATTTGTCTTCAGCTGAATTATAAATATCTTTTAAACCCAATTAAATTCCCCTCTTATTTTTAATGTATAATTTCTCTTTTAAGTAAGGAATAATATATTTTTATTCCTATTTAATTGTTTGTGTGTCTTTAAGATTTAATGCATTGTTCTGCTGCATCTAACCCCTGTTTTTTTTCGTTTATTGGGTCATCAACTTTTTCTGGATTCCAGAAAAAGTAAGTGTAAGAAGAATTATCCAGTCCGCCAACACAAATATCTTCTGTTTTAACTAAGTCTAATATTTTTTGTAATGAAGTTATTTTGGTTGAAAGAACTCCGTTTAATGGAACAAAGTTTGTTCCGTTTGAATTTCCTTCAATTGTTGTTTCATTGATTGGAGTATATAATATTACTTTGTTGCTTGAGCTGACTAAATACATGTTTGTAACTGAATCAAGTGGACTGAAAATCAAGGTTTCCAGCCAGAATTTTCCTGTTTTAATTGGATTACTCCATACCCAGCCGTAAGCAAAAGCTTTGTCTCCTGTTATTACTCCATTTTTTGCTTCATTGCTTAATCCATGAATGTCTAGTGTTTCCTGGTATTTCAATGAACTCTTGTCTTCAAAGTCTCTGCAGTTTGGGTCTATTCCAGTCCATTTGGTTATTCCATTGCTTCCTGTATTTTGTGCTTGTCCGTTAACTGTTATTTCATAAAACACGTATTCTGTTTCTTGTGCTGTTTCATTTGTTCTTCTTGTTTCAAGCAATACTGGAGTTGGCTTTGAGGGACTGTAAATTAAGGTAGTTGAATTTGCTTTTCTCTGGAATTCCATTATTTTTCCTCTTTGGTCTATATTTGTTTTTTTGAAGTCTGTTTCATAATATGTTTCAAGTGTCTGGATTGGAACTGCAACAGGAATTGGAGTTGTAGTTATTGCTCTTTTAGTATCATTAATGTTTATTTCTCCCCCGACTTTGTTTACATAGTCTATTCCATAATCAATTCTTCCATTGCTAGTGTTAATTCCTATTTCTCCGTCAAACGGCAAATAGTATAACGGCGAAGTTGGTTTTGCTGCTTCTAATTTATCTAATCTAATAATTATTTTTGCATTTGGATTGCTTCCCTTAAATAGTTTCCATGAATTATCATTGTATTCAATTTCAATAAACACTTTATATAACCCAGGAGCAGACAATGGCGCATTAGGGCTTCCGTCATATTCAAAGTCAAATAATTCTTTGTCTTTAAAGTATTCTCCTAGTTTATCATTTTCTTCTGGTGAATAATAATAAATTGGAGTTTCAAAAAAGGCTTCATTTACTGCGTAATCATGGAAGTCTTCTTGGAAGTCAGTTGAATAACCGTCTTGGATTAAATAAGACCTGAAATTAATTAATTCAGTTATTTTTTCTTTGTTTGCTGTTGCCCCTCTTTCTTCTTCTGTTTTCTGGATTAAAGAAGAAACATTCAAAGTAGAGCAGTCATCTGAACAAATCAATTGTTCTTGTTCCAATAAATCAGTTAATTCATTTATTTTCTTTAATAATTCAATTGAGAATTGTGTTGCATCACAGTAAATGTAATCTGAGTTTCCCTGGTCGCATTGATCTGAATCAATTTTATTCCATCTCCAGTCTAATTTAATTTTTGGCAGGGCTTGTTCTCCTGTTTCCCCGTTTAGCTCTCCTAATCTGCAGGAACCATAGCCTTGGTCTCCGGTTATATCGTCTGTGTATTTCCATGAATTAAACTGTAGCCTGTTATATTGATTGATTTCATTTCTTTTTTCAGTTAATTCTTCTAATGGCTTTTCATAATTCATTTCTGTTCCCTGCAATAGTTTTTCAAAAAAGTTTTTGTTTTCATTAAAGTAGTCTGCGTCATAATCTTTTTTCCAGAATTTTTCTATTGACTCTGTTTTAAGTATTTTCATTATCGGAGTGTTTTCATTTTCCTGAATTAATCCTGTTGTGTTTACAAAAGTTATGTCCCAGCAGTCAATTACTTCTCCTGTTAAAGAGTCAAAGCAGGAAAACGGGCCGTCTAAATTCATTGTAATGCCTGTTTCTTCCACTTCAATTTTTTCATTAGCATAAGCTATTCCGTCTAATAATTTTAAGTCCATTACTACAATGTCTTCAACTGGAATTCCTGTTATGCTTATTGTGTCTGCTTCAAAGTAATTGTATAAGGTTGCTCCGACAAAAGTCAATCCAAATGCAGTGAAAGGATTAATATTTCCAAAAATGCTTGGAAGCAAATTTCCTAATCCAAGCAGGTTATTTATTCCGTCTAACCCCGGAATAATTGACATTCCTGTTGCAGGAATTGATTCTTTTGCAGAAACAGTTTCTCCAACTTCTTCTACAATTATTGGTTCATTATCATTATTTTCTGCTACTGTTGGTTTGTCATTAATTCCTTCAGTAATAATTAATTCCTGTTTTTGTGCTTTGGAATTTTCTCTGATCCATCCAAATGCTCCTTTGTTAATTGGCTGGCTTTGCTGGCTGCTGACTTCTGCAGGAGTTTCATTATATTTTATTTGCATTGGGTCTTCAGAATCCATATCATAGTCATTCATTTCAACTGGTTTTGGGATTTTAACTGTAGTTTGTGATAACTCATTGTTTTTTTCTTCGTCTCCGCCAAAAACCGTTGTTGCCCCAAAAGCAATTACTGTCGGAAGCAATGCTTTTCTCATTGCTAAACTCCAGTCCTGCATGTCAACTGTTATGTCAACTAATTTTTCCGGGCATCTGTTAAATAATTGTGCTGTATCATAACCGTCATACAACTGATTTGGGTCATCATAAATATCAAATTCATATCTGCTTAACTCTACACAAGAATCTTCAAATATTGTTACAAACACATTTAGCAGTTCGTTTTTTGTCTGCAATTCATTTCCTTTTGCCTGTACTCCAATCAAGAATCTTCCGGAGTATTCTCCTGCTGAATCAACTATTATTTCCTGGCTTGCCTGGCTTCCTAAAGAAAATCTTTCCTGGCTGACTTTTACTTCAGGGTTTAAAGTAAATTCAATTGTACTTCCGCATCCAAGTGTTTCAACTTTAAATGCAGCTGTTTCTCCTTTTCTGATTTTTAATTCTGTTGGAGAAATTTTAATGCAGTCTTCTAAATTAATTATTTTTATTTCAGTGGAAATTACATCTGAAATAAATTCGTCTTTTCCTTCTAATTCATTTCTTGCCCTTAATTCAATGTCTGCTATTGCTTCTCCGTTTACTCCTCCGTTTGGCTCAAAAGACAGTACTGCAGTGCTTATTCCGTTTTTTATTGTTGAATCCATTTTTCTGTAGTAAGCTGACCTTAATTCAATTGCAGTGTCTTCAAAAGCCAAAGAATATCTTCCAACATGATTTGTTTTCCAGTTAACTTTTGCTTCCAAATCTTTTAAGTCAACAGGTTTTCCGTCTATTGTACAAGAGTTTTCAATTGATAAATCCACTTGCACTTTTTGTCCTTCTGTTCCTGTTTTCCATTCTTTTGTTTCAAGGCTTAAACAATTTGGATCATCTACTTCTCCGCCTACTCCGATTGAAATTCTTGCAGGAATTTCTTCTGTCCAAACTGCTTCTCCGTTAGAAAACTCTAATTCTAATGTTAAGTCAACTATATCTCTTTCTCCTCTTTCAATTGCATAATCAGTTAAAATTGCTTTTATTTCAATTTCTTCAAATAATTTTGATGGAATTATTTTGTTTCCGTGGTTTGTTTCAGCCCATGCTTCCATTGCATCCAAGTCAAGCAGTCCTCTTGGATTTCCTGTGAATTTAATTGAAGTTAATTCTAAATCAAAGTCCAGTAAATTTTTTATTTTTAATCCAAAAATATCTGAAGGATTTTTTTGGGTGTTTAATAATAACCCTATTTTTTCCGGGGTAATTTCAACTATTTTTCCACTAACTGGTAATTCTTGTTCTAATACTTCAAACTCTTTTTTTGATGCTCTAATAGTTAGTGTTGTGTCTGGAGCCTGTCCTGGAATTACCAGTATTGCTTTTCCTGTTTTGTTTGTCATTATTGGTCCTGCAATCAAGTCATTAAATCTGTCTAAAACTTTTATTTCAGCGTTTTCTACTTCAATTCCTGTTTCTTCATCAGTTACATTGAATTCAACTGTGTTTGGTGTTATAGCAGGAATTATTTCTGGTTTAATTTCCATTGAAAAAGTTTTTGGGGCTTTAACATCTAAAGAAATGTCTTTTTCAAACACTATTTCCTGGCTTGAAACAATCTGGATTAAAATGCTTCCTGGTTCTGCTTTTTGTGTAATAAAATTAACTGTTCCTGTTACATGAGTGTTTGGATCAAAGTCTCCTAATTCAATCCATTTTGTTTCTGTTGCATCAGCAAAACCTTTTTTTGTTAAAGCATCTGCATTCTTTATTTCATAATTAGTAAAATTCAGCATTTCGTTTTCATTGCTTAACTGGATTCTTGCTTCATAATGCTTTCTTGTTTCATTATTGTTCATTATGTCAAACCATAATTCATATTCCCGTAAAATCTTTGTTGAATAAGATGAGTTTGTAACACTTTCAATTAAGTCTTCTTCTTTGTCTTTAATTCTTGCAGTAAAACAAAAGTTTTCTGAACACAAAACATTTGTTCCAATTGTATAAGTTTTTGTTTTTGTTGCGGCATTTAATTCTTCTGAATAGCTTACTTCAACGTCTTCAGGGTCTCTGTCATATTTTCCGCCTGTTTTTCCATATGCCCTGAACTTTAAATTCAGTTCTTGTCCGACTAAAGCATTTTCTTTTACAAAAATTACTGTTTCAATATTATATACTCCTGGTTTTGGAACAAACCAGTAAGAGTTAAACCATTTTGCGTCTCCTTGGGTCTGGCTTTTTTTTGAGTCATTTAAATTGCCTGAATCAAACATAGTGTATTTTTCTGTTACTGCGTTTGCTGCATTAATTGTTTTAATTAACAGCAAATCGTTTTCCATATAAACATCGTTTCCTACTCTGAAATGAATTCCAGCTGAATCATAATTCTTGTTTTTTGGAATAATTAACTGAAGTTTTGCAGTGTATTCTTGTCCTCTTTCTAATGAACTTGCTTCACTTAATTCTTGTCCGTCAGTAAATAATCCAGTTAAATTTATTTCTGGTTTGTCCATTGTTTTTTCCGGAATCATTTTAATTGTTTTAAAAACTGTTTCGTTTCCAAAAATCGGATAACTTAAACTATAGTAATCCATGAAATCCGGTGCACTAACTTTAAAGAAAACTTTTTTGTCTGCTTTGGTTGTAAAACTAATGTTTCCGTCTGAATCAGTTTTATATGAATTTAATTCTTTTACTGCACCTGTTTCAAAAAAAGTTACTGTAGCAAAAGGAATTGAATTGTTTTCCTGGTCAACTATCTGCAAATCAATAAATCCGTCTGGAATAATCATTGTTGCAGTTAATTCTATTTCACTTGCATTTCTTTTGTCATATTGTATTTCGTCGCTCCAACCCGAAGAAGTTCCTTTGTAAGCAAAAATCTTGTATTTCCCGTTTTCTATTCTCTGGAATTTTGCACTGCCGTTTTCATCAGTTATTTTTTCGCTTAAACCAGTTAAAAATATTTCTTCATCTTCAACTGAATATAATGCAATCATTGCATTTCTTACTGGCTTTACTTTTTCTCCTGAAACAGTTATTGCCCTGACTTTTAATGCTCCTGAATTCTGTCCCGTAAACTTAGTTAATTCAATTGTATAACTTTTTTCTGTTTCTAATTCTGTTACTCTTTGAACTAAATATAATTCATTGTCTAATACTGCTTCATATAATCCATCTTTGTTTCTTAAATTGAATTCAACTGTTCCTGTTTCATCTGTTGTTCTTTCTTCAGCTATTATTCCGTCTGAATCATATAAAGTTACTTTTGTTTCAGGCAGTTCAAATTCAGTGTCTTTGTCTATTGCTGTAATTGAAATTTTTCCTCCTAACGGCCCTATTCTTTCCATTGAAAGACTGACACTTTGGTTTGAAGAAAAATTATATAAGTTTTTGCTTTTTTCGTAATACAATCCATTGATTTCATCAAATGCTTTGATTTCATATTCGCCTGCTTCTAATTCAAATTCTGCTCTGCCATAAGAAGTAATTAAACTGTCAGCAAAAACGGGGTTAGGGTTATCATCATAAACCCTGTAAATTTTTATTTTAATGTCATCTAATGCTTCTCCTTCTGTGTTTTCTACATTTACTGTTAAATTATAATTGCTTACAAGTGAATCCAAGTAAATTGAATTGATTAAATCGCTTAATGCAATGTGTTTTGATTCTGAATGGTCTCCTTCAATATTTGCAGTTAATATTCCGCAGTTTGCTGGTTCAAATACTGTTCCTTTTCCGTTTGAAATAGTTATATTTGAAGGGGGGGTTGCAGCTGAATTACTGCAGGAAAAAGATATTGTATAAGTTCTGTTTGAAATTAATTCAGTTGAGTTTGAACTGTCATATAATCTGATTGTTCTTTCAATTTCTTTTCCCTGAACTGTTTCTTTTTTTAAAGTGATTTCATATGTTTTTTCTTCAGTGAACTTGAATTGATCGTTTGTTTTCAGAAACCCTTGTGCGTCAATTGAATAACTTACAGTTGAATTTAATGGAACAACAATTTTGTCTTTTGAGGTTCCCCCAAATGCATCTGTTTTAACTGTTATATTTTTGTCATTAAAAAAAACTTTTATTTCAGTGTTTCCGATTGCTTTTTTATTTTCATCAATCAGTTTAAAACTCAAATTTTTTTCTTCTCCCAGGTTTCCTGAATACATTAAAGCTAATGCAATCAAAATCAGGAAAATTATTAAGCCAGAAAAAACCATGAAAGAAGGAACTATTTTATCAATCGGGTCAATTAATTTGTTTATTGGAATTGTCTCACTAATTTTTTCTATTACTTCATAGTATTTGTCTTCCATTCCATAATACAAATCTTTTAACCCCATTTAATCACCTTTAGCTTAGCTCCGCCATTAATTTTTGTTTATTCCATTCAAGCTTGAATTCTTTTGTGGTTGTAGTAACACAAACATTTCCTGTTTTAATGTCTTCAATCCATTTCTGCAGGCTTGTGTTTTTTGCTGTGTCCCCATACATGTCTTGTGAAGTAAAAGTTCCGTTTGCCGGAATGATTGTTTTTTCTGCTTTTCCGTTTTCATCAAATGCATATCCGGTCATTGAATCAATTCCATTACTGCATTGCCTTTTGAAATTATAGCCCCATTCCACTGGAATAAAGCTTAATACTTTTTGGATTTCTTTTGCATTTGCTTCAAAGATTATTCCAAATCTTTCCTGAGTGCATGTCTGGTCTGCTTTGTTTAACTGGCTTTCTTTTTGTTTATTATCTTGTCCTGCAGTCCAGTTAAACAAATAGCTTAATCCTGTTTCTTCTTTTATTCCAATTACCTGTGTTTGTCCATGCATTAAATCATAGAATACTCCTTTGCTTCCGCTTGAAGAAAGGTCTGCTTTTAATCCAATTGCTTTTGATGGAGTAAAATTAAATGTTTTGTCTTCATTGATTTCCAGTATTGTTCCGCTTCTGCTGTCTCCAAATTTATTTGATTTTTCTGCGTTATAAGAGCTAATTCCATTTGTTAAATCATCTTTTAATGCAATTTTTGTATTCAGATAAATTTCGTTAACTGAATTATCTGTTCCATATTTTGTTCCATAACCTTCTCTTTTATTGTCTTCATATCCTATTTTTCCGTCAAACGGAATGTTAAATAAATAATTGTTTTGGCATTCTGGATGAAGTTTTTCCATTTTGTCTTCTAATGTGATTGTCACTTCAGTGTTTTTATTAGCAAACCAGTCATAGGCTAATAATACTTTGTGGCTTCCTGTTTCGATTGAGTTGTTTTTTGTTTTGAATTTCCATGCTGTTCCTGATTTGAATTCTTCCAGTATTTTTCCTTCATCTGCTTTTGCTTCATTTAAGTATGCGTTATAGAAGTCTGAATTAAACCCTGAACCAAAACCGTCTTTTTTTAAGTAGGCAGTGAATTCAATGTTTTCTTTGTAAAATTCTAGTAATGTGTTATATCCAAATTGTTTTAGTTTTTCTTTTACTCTTACTTTTCCTTTTTGCATAATTGTTATTTTATCTTCTTCTGAAATTTCTTTAACATTTCTTATTCCTACTTTGAATTCAATGTTTTGCTGTAATTCTTTCATCATATCAAGATTAACTATAATTGTATTTGTTGTTCCTGATGATTTATTTTTTACTTTTTCTATCGGGCATTCTATTGCATTAGGATTTGCTGTAATGCATGCTTTTAGCTTGTTTCTGAATTCTTTGTATTCATTAAATGTAACAAAATATTTGTTTGCTCCTGTTTCAATTCTGTCTGCTCCAAGCATTTTCTCCAGCTCTCCTGCGCCTAATATTCCTGTATCAATTTTGTCTAAATCAATTTCTCCTACTACTGAATTCAGGTCTATGTTTTTGTTTGATTCCATTTCTTTTATTATGTCATCAACTAAATCAGTTACTGTTTTTGCGTTTCCGGTTAAACTGCTTTCTAACCAGCCTGCAATTAATCCGGTTTTCCTTAGCTCTTCTGTTAATTCTTTTTCACTGAATTTTGTTCCTGCAATAATAGAGTAATCATTGTCAATGAAAAATACTTGTGTGGCTCCTGTTATTTCATCTTTTACTCTTGTCTGGTTTATCAAAAACCTGAATAAATTCGCTGAATTCTTTACGTCTTCTCCACAATAACCATTGCATAACTGGTCTATTTCTATTATTCCCAGTTCATTTATTTTTGCTGCTTTTTTTGCTAATTCAATTGTTAGCTGAGAGGAATCACAGAAAGTTTCTTCTGAATCGCATTCTTTTATGCCAATTGAATCCCAGCTCCAGTCTAATTTAATTGTGTTAAAACAGTATTTTTCATAAGCTCCTGTTCCTGTTACTCCTCCTTCAGAGCATGTTGTTATTTCTGTTGTTGGAGTTTCATCAACCATTTTTTCTGCAATGTTTTTGAGTTCTTCTCCAGTTAAATCTGAACAGGCTTCTTTTAAAACGTCAATTATTTCATCAATTTTTGTTTGCCTGTCTTTTGTTCCTTTTAATATTTCATCTATTCTTTCACTTATTATTTTTGTTTCATCCTCTGCTTTGTCTTTGCATTCTTTTTCAGGAGTAGTCAAAGGTTTTTCAGTGCATAAAGGCAGTCCTTTTAAGTCAATGCATAACTTGTATGGAATTGAAACTGTTTTAGTGGTTGCAGGATTGCTTCTTGAAAGCTCTGCATAAAGTGTTCCTGAAATGTTTTTTGGATTGCATGTTGCATTAGTTTTATCTATTGTCAGTTTAATATTGTCTCCGTTATATATATTGAAAAGCAATACTATTCCAGAGTCTAATTCAATTCTGTTGTTAATTATTCCTGCAATTCTGTCTGGGTCACCGCAATAATCTTTTCCCCCGTTTGCTTCTTGTTTTTTCTTTATTACTTTTTGTGCGTCAACATCCAGTATTCCGTTTTGGAATATTTCGTTTTCAAAGCATCTTTGGTTTGTTCCCCCAACTTTTGCTTTGTCAGTGTAATTTAATTGCATAATGCATTGCTGGTGGGTAATATTTGCATTTCCAAAGTCAATTATATCTTGTCCTGCTAATGCCCATAAATCTTCAATGATTATGTCAAATGGAAGGGTTTCCTGTAATCCTGATGTGTTATAAAATGTTATTGGAAGCCTTTCTTCTGCTTCAACCTTGTAATACAGTCCGCTTAACCTAATCCTTAAATTAGCTAATTCAACTAATGGATTTGTGTCATCAGGAAGTTTAATGTCTTTTGGCGTGTACTCCAGATTTTTCCATAACCTGAATCTTAGTTCCTGAGTGATTTTTCCGTCTACACCAGGTTTATTGCTTATTGGATAAATCTGGATTGATTTAATTATTCCAGAGCTTTCAAGTTTTTTCTGGTTTTGTGCAGTCTGAACCTGGGTGCCTGCATAAAGCGTTGAATTTGAAAGCGTATTATATTGGTTGCTTGTGTATGTTGCTGTTCCATCCAAACTTGATGGAATAGAGTTCTGGCTTAATATTACTCCCTGGTCATAACAGGTATTCCAGATTATTCCTTCAACTGGTTTTGCTATAATGTCATTGAAAGTGAAAGTTGTCGGGCTTAATGTAATGCAGTCATAGTAATTTTTCATGAATTCTGATTCAACCAAAACATTGTATCTTGCTACTTCTGAAGCTGATTCATCTGACTGCTTGTACTTTGCTTTTATAACCAATTTATATTGCCCAATAAACATTGAAGGAGTTACTTCAATTGTTTTGCTTCCTCCTTCTTCCAGCATAATGGTTGAGTCAGAAACACTTATTTCTGCTGCAGGATCTAATTCAATTTGAACCTGTGAAGGGCAGTTATTCTGTATTTCAATTGAAGCGGTTCCTGAAGAATTAAAATTCCATGAATAATTTAATGCTGAATTATATGCCTGTGGATTAGTGTACTGGCCCATGTAATTATAGGTTGCAGGCCATTGCTGGCTCCTGTAATCTCCAACTGAAACAACATTGCTGTTATTGAAAACGCTTCCTTGTGAAGCAGTAGGATCATATCCAAAATACTGGCTGTTATAACCCCATCCTTGGTTATAATAATTCATTTGAATTCTTAGCTGGTTGTTTGTTGGGGTAATTCTCAGGCATTCAGTTAAATCGCTTATCTGAACATTTACTTCAATTTTTTGTTTTAATAATTGTTCTCCGTTTTCTGTCGGGTTAACTGCTTCCAAGTAAACTGTTGCTGTTCCGCTTCCTGTTGGAATGTCATCCGGAAGGAATACTAACCCTAAATTTTCTTCTTCTCCTGAAGTTGGATTGAATTCTTCAGCTAAAATCTGGTAAGTGTTTTTTAAGGTAATTGAGTTTGTTCCTTCAATTGTTGAAGTTAAGTCAAAGTCTCCTATTGCATTTTCTTTCCAGACTACTTTTGCTTTAATGTTTTTTAATGCAATATTTTCTCCGTCTACAGTACAAGAATTATTTAAAACTAATTTGAGTTCTTTTGTTTTGTTTTGGGTTAATATGTTCCATTCAATTGGAGCAATTGAAAAGCAGTCAGTGTAATCTACTTCTCCTCCTAAACCAATTGTAATATTTAGTGGAACACTTGCAGTCCATTGTTTTTCTGTTTCAGGGTCTTCAAATATAATTATTATTTCTCCTGTAACTGAAGTAAGCTGAGTTACTTTTCTTCCTTTTTCTGTTAAACCTAAATCAATTAATATTTGCCCTTGTTCTCCGGCAAGCAGTTCTTCATTATAGCTTTCAATTTTTGTTTCAATTAATCCCTTGAATGAATCAGTTAATTCCACATCAAGAAGTGTTAAAGGCATTTCAGTGATGTTTTTGACTATAATATCTCTTGTAACCGGTACTGAATATTTTTTTGCGTTAAAGCTTTCACTGATTTCTGTTGGAACAAAAGAAACAATGTTTTCACTTATATTAATTATTTTTTCTGCTAGATTAAATCCTGCTTTTTCTGCAGTAATTTTTATTTCTGTTCCTGCGTTTAATGCTTCAAAACTAAAAGCATAAATTCCTTTTGAATCAGTTTTTCCAATTGAAACAGTTTCATTGTCTTTTTCTATTTTTATTGTTGTTTCAGCTAAATCATTTTCTTCTTCATCAGTTAATTTAACCAGTAAATTGTTTTGGATAAAAGGAACCAAATTTTTTGGAGTAGTAATTATATTCATTGTTTTTGCTAAAGCCACTTCTGCTCTGATTGGCTTAAACAATATTTTTTCTTTTCCTAAGTTTAAACTCTCGCCAAACAAGCTGAAATCAATTCTGTTTGTTCCCTCGCTTTTAGTGGTGAAATTTATTTTGCCTGACATTTTTTGCCCTTTTGAAATGCTTCCAATCGGAATAACTATTTTGTCTGAAGCATTTTTTTTGTCGCCTTCAATTTCATATGAATTTAATTTCAGTCCTTTTCCTTCTATTACTAATTCGCTGTTAGAATAAGCTTTTTCGCTTATGCTGATTATATTAAATTCTAATTCATAATTAGATGAAATTTCTGCCGGAAATGAATCAACTATATTTGTTCTTGTTGCATTAGCTAAATCTCTTGCAGTAAAACTTGTGCAAAAGTTTTCTGAACACAAACTTGATGCCCCAATTCTTAATGGCTCGTGTCTTGCTTCAGCATATAATCCTTGTTTTATTCCAGTGTTTTCTGCTTCCTGTAATTCTGAGTCAAACGGGTCTCTTTGGTATCCTCCTTCAATTACCCATCCTCTGTAAGCTAATTCCATGTCTGTTCCGCTTACTGTTTCTCTTACTTGAATTACTGCAATTATTTCATATGCTGCTTCTTTTACATTATTGAATATTATGTTTGCCCATTTAGCGTTTCCTGAAGTTAAATGAGAATTATCTATTCCTTCTCCTGTGCTTGGATTAAATGTTGTTCCTTTAATTATTTTTGCGTTTGCTGCGCTGACACTTTTAATATAAAGATCATCTTTTTCCATTGTATTGTTTTGGTTTTTTGTGTCTGCTCCTGTTCTAATATGGGTTCCTGCTTCAGTTGAAACTGTTCCTCTTGGAATCATTACTTTGAATACTGCTTTGTATGTTTTTCCCTGATTAACTGTTTCATCTTCTAATGCTTGTCCTTCTAATTCAAGTGAATCTAATTTAACCTGGAATACACTAATTTCGTCTTCTAATATAATTGTTTTTTCTTCGGTTCCGTCAAACATTTGGATTGGTGCACTAATATAATTTGAGTGGCTTGATTCGCTTACTTCCAAAAAAACTTTTTTGTCTGCCCTAATAGTAAAACTTTTTTTGCCTTCCTGGTCAGTTGAATAAACTGCATACTCTTGGTTTGAATAAAAATCTTTTACTTTAACTGTTGCTGACTGAATTGGCTGTCTTTCTTTATCCACTACAGTTACTTCAAGTGTTCCTTCACCTATATCTAAAGCTATTGTAACTTCTTGTGGTTCTTTTTCTTTTACTTCAATTCTTTTTGAGTCTTTTCCTTCAAACCCTCTTTTTTCTGCTCTGACAATATATTCTCCTTCAGCTACTCTGTCAAAAACTGCTTTTCCGTCAAAGCCGGTTATTTTTTCGTCTCCAACAATATTTAGTGTATCTGCGTCCTTCAAAAACAATTTAGTGTTTTCAACTGGTTCTCCTTTTTCATCTACAACTGAAACACTTATTGCTCTTTTATTTGATGCTGTTGCCTGCTCTAAAATTATTTCATAAAAATCTGTTTTAGGTGAAACAGTTTTTGAACCTGAATTCAAATAATCCGGATGAGTTATTGTTATAGTGTAATTTATTTGTTCTGCAACTTTTATTACTGCTTCTCCTGAAGAAGTAGTTCTTTGTTCTCTTGTTTCTGTTCCGTCTTTGAATAATTTAACTAAAGCATTTTCTATTGCTTTTCCATCTGAATCTTTTACTCTTAGTTTTATTTCTCCTATTGCTCCTTCTTCTAATGTAATAGTATTAAATTCAATATTTTGGTTGTTTGAATTAATTATAATATTATTTGTTTTTCCTTTGGAATCAAAGTCCTTCATTTTTCCTGAATAATCTGTTGCCCTGACATAATATTCTCCAAAAGGAACTTCAGCATTGCACATTCCATTATATGTTGTGCAGGAGTTTTCTGCTATAGTGGTTCCGGCAGGAATAACTAATACTTCAATTCCATCCAATAAATTTCCTGTTGAATCTTCTATTGTAAAAGAAATTGTTCCTGTTTCTGTTTCAACTTCATCTAAATAAATTTTAATTAATGAACCGTCAGCTCTAAAATTGCATTCATCGCATTGCATTCCTGCTGGTTCAGCTAAAATTGTTCCGCAGTCAGCCGGAACATCACTTAGTTCTGCGCTTCCTGTTGAAACAGTTATTCTTTCATTCCATTCATTGTTTTCTGTGCAAGTAAAATTTACAGTAATATTTTTGCTTAATAATTCATTTCCTTTTCCCAGTAACTGGACTCTAATTGGCTGTAATAAACTTGAAATTAAAACCATTAATCCTGTTGTGTCTTTTGAAGAATTAAATGTTGCTTTTGATTCTTTGAATCCTTCTTTTGCTGCAGTTACAATAAAATCTTTTCCTGTTATTACTTCAAGTTTTGCTTTTCCATCTGAATCAGTTGTAACAGTTTTTTTTTCTCCTTTTAATTCATAAGTTAGTGTTGCTGCATCTACTCCTATTCCATCTGATTTAACTATAACTGAAAAATCTGTTGTTGTTTCAAGAAAGCCGCCTGCTCCGGTTAAAAGGAAAAATGATCCGCCAATTATAAGGAGAATAAATATGATAAATAATGGGAAAGAAGGAATGTTTTTTGATTCAAAAAAATCTATGACTTTATATACTGGGATTCCTGTTTTATCTATGCCGTCCATCAAGCCGTAATACTTTTCTTCAATGGCTGAATAAATCTCTTTTAAGCCCATAACTACCTTCCCCTCAAAATTATGTTTAATGATGTATAACTAATTACTTTTGTGTATTTAATTGTTTATATATTTTTGTGTTTTACTCCTTTTAAACTGCAAAATTCACAGGAATTCAATTAAATTTTATTTAACTTTGCAGCCCCCTGTAAATGTTGAAGGCCCTCCTGATGCTGTTGCTGGAATACTTTCGCATATCCATTCGCTGTCAACACATTCATTTGAATTTGATTGAGAGTTTTCTTCAAAACCACAAGTTGTTGTGTCTATTTTATAATCTTCTTTTTGATGAAAGTTTAATTCTTCTTTATCTGGAGTAAATTTGTTGTCAACTAATTCAATTACATAAACTGGTTCTCTTGTTTTATTTACAATATAATTTTGGTTTGTTTCCTGAAAACTTAAATTAACTGCGACTCTTGTTACTTCACTGCATGTTGCATATTGTGTTGTATATTGTGTTGTATATTGTGTTGTAAGCCCTGAACCAAAACTCATATTAGAACCATTAAAAACACATGGATCATCTGTTGTTTTTTGAACAATTTTTTCTGTTCCATTAATTTCTTCAATTCCTACTCCAAAATTTCCCATTAAAATTGTTCCGGCAGAAGAAATCTGAGGGCAATTTGAGCCAGACTCTGAATAAGGATAATTTGCATTATATGCAGTTAATGTAGAACTTCCTAATGAAACATTTCCAGATATTCCAGGTGATTCAATTTTAACTGAATTTCTTGGTGTTGCGCTAATTGAAAAAGAAATGCTTTTTCCTCCTCCTAAATCACAAGGCAATCCGCTTGAAGTATTATTAATTAAATTTAATCCATCAACTATTGGATCCAAATAATTTCCTGTGTTGTAATTTTCTCCAGCTAAATAACATAATCTTAATTCTGCAAGCATTGCAAGCCTGTTTGATTGGCTTGCACTATCTGCCTGCCGGCTTGGATTATAATAAAATATTGTTGCCCCGACATTACTGCAAATGCCTCTGTTTTTTAAATCCTGAGTGCAATACACTGGAATTATTTCAGTAAAAGTTGCAAGTGATGCTCCTATATTATTTTGGGTGTTTGGACAGCCAATTCCATCCATGTTTTCAAATTCCGGATGAACATAAGGATTTGTTCTTACAGAACAATAACCTGAATCACATATTCCTAATTTCATTTCTTCTATTTCATTGTGGATTCTTGGAGAAAACAATCCATAATTTGTTTTCCATAAATTTCCTTTTTCTTCTCCGAATTCCAATGCTAAAGCTCTTGCTTCAGCCATTGCCTTGAATAATCTGATTGGAATATAAATTTTTATGTCTCCTTTAGGAAAAATTGATTCCTGTAATATTCTTTGGGTTCTGGAATTTTTTATTTTAATCTGAGGAAAAGATTCATATGTTTTATCATCTAATTCTCCTATCCTTAAATTTAAATAAAATGTTCCGACACAGTTTTCCGGATCCCCGTTTTCACAGTTAACCACTTCAAAAAAATTCCCTTTTTGAACGCTTACTGCTAATGCTTTTTCAAATGCATCAGTAACTGTTTCGCGTTGTTCGCTTGTACTTTCTCCTTTAAATTTCAATGAAATTTCATATGGCCCAATATATTTTTTTGAGGGAAGAGTTCCAATCATTG
>PFAI01000057.1:0-10050 GCA_002763225.1 Candidatus Diapherotrites archaeon CG10_big_fil_rev_8_21_14_0_10_31_34 | reverse complement strand
AATCAAAGTATTCTTCTATTTTTTTTCTTAAAGAATAATTAAATGTCTGTAATGCTTCTGCTCTGGTTAAGTCAGCCATTGCCTGCATTTCTGCTTGTTCTTCTATATTTGACATTACTTCTGTTCTGTCTCTTTCTGCTTTAATCATTGTCTGAACAATCATTGCAGTTAATAAAATCAGTACAAAAGAAACTAATGCAGTGAATAAAGTAAAACCTTTTTTATCCATCCATAAAGTAAAGATTATTCTCTTCTTAAAACTTTCTTTTTGGTTTTTTATTTTTACAAAAAAGGTTTGTTTATTTTCTTTTTAAAAGTTTATTTTTTGTTCACAAAACAAAATTTGATTTTATTGTGCGCTTAAATCTTTTTGGTTTAAGTTGCAGTATTTTTTTTGAAAAAGTTTTATTTGTTTGCTTCTCTTTCTTCCCATTTTTTGATTGCATCAATTAGTTCAGGAGTTAATGGTTTTAATGGCTGATTGCATATTCCTTCTCCTACTTTGTCTTTGTCTAATCTTTTGTCTGCAGGAATATTTGGCAGGTCTTCTGGTTCAACTAATGAAAAAGTGTAAGTTGGTTTTTTATCCAAATTTAATCCGATTTCTACTTTGTATGTTTTTCCTTTTTCAAAATATGCTGATTTTGCATTAGTTGTTTCAGGAGTTGGAATTCCTTCTATTGGGCCTAATAATGCATTCATTCCCATCCATCCTAATGCTCCTCCAACCCATTGTCCTATTCCTAATCTTACTCCTTTAGATAATCTTTTTAATCTTGGATGCTGTTCAAAAAAAGAAACAATTTTTCCTTTAGCTGAAAGTGCTTTTGCTTTTGCTAACTCTGTGGTTATTTCTGTTGCTGTTGCTCCTGCAGGCGGAATGAATTCTTCTCCTGCTCTTACCTTGTTTGCTGCGAGGTCCGCAAATTGTTTTTTCAAGTTAAGCAGGTTTTTTCCTTCAACGGTGTTTGGGTTTGCTTTTGCTTCAACTTTTGCTCCCCATTCTTCTAATTGTTTTACTATTCCATTTGTTTGATCATTTACAATCTCATCCACAATAAATTCTGCTTTGGTTGCTGTTTTTGTACTTACCTTAAAAGTTTCATCTAATATTTTTTCCATATTTCCTGGGCTTTGCCCTTTTAAAGTGGTTTTTCTTAGTGCTTTGATCATGTCATTATATTTTCTAGTAAAATCACCAGCTCCTCCTTCAACATGTCTCAAATTTGTTGCATCATCAATAAATCTTTCTCCATTTTTAGTTACCCCTATTCTTTCTATTCCTGCGTTTTTTAAATCAAGTTTTGCTTCATTATAGTTTGTTAAGTCGGTTTGGATTACAGCTAATTCGTCAATTAATTCTGGTGCTCCTGCTGAATTAATCACTTTTGCGGCTTCAGCTGCATCTTTTGCTGTTGAGTTAACTGTAACTAATGCTGCTTTTCCTGTTTCTTTTATTCCCCAGTTAATTGCATTTAATTTAGACATTTCCCAAAAAAAGTCTGAGTCGCTTAATTCTGTTTCTTTTTGAATTGCTTCTATTTCTCCTGCACTAATCCCAATTGATTTTAATCCACTTTTTGCTGCGTTTAAAGCAGTTGTAAATGCTTCTCCTTCAGAAGAAAAAGCAGCTATTGCAATTGCAGGCAAAGTCCCCATACTTAAATCAAGTACTGCTGCTCCAAGAGAAGTTCCTCCGGTTAATGGAGCTGCTACAGCATAACCAACTATTGAACCAATAGTATAACCTAATACTCCAAGCCATTTTCTTTCGCTTAAATCTTTTTTCAGAATGTTTTCCGGAAGTTTTTCTGGGTTAAGTGCATAATAATGATCTCTGATTGCCTGTAATGGAACTTTGTCTGGTGCTCCTTCCCAGTCAACTGTTGCATACCAAGTGCTTTTTTCAGTTATTTGCTGTGATTTGTCATAAAATTCTGTTGGAAGAATAGCGCAGACTCCGAATTGAAGTGTTCTGTCTTTTAGTCCTGTTGCCTGCAATTTTATTTTAGAGTCTTTTGCATCTCTTGGATTGTCTGTTCCTTTAAAGCATAAATCAAATTCAGTTGTATAATTGTTTCCTGCTTCTTCCCATCTAAGCTTGCTTAAACTGAATTTTTTTTCTCCTTTGTTTGTTATTTCTTCTCCATTAGGATACTTGAAAACTGTTTCTTTTTTTAGTATTCCTGATAACTTTTTGCTTACTAAATCCCATGAAACTTCTACTTCAGGTGCATCTAATTTGCTTGACATTTTTAATCTCGTGCAGGTATAATTGTTTGGATACAAATTGATGAAACTGCTTGAGTCAGTCCATTTTAAGTCAAGCAATTCTGCAATGTTTTTTACTTCGCCTAAAATCAGGTAATCCATGTTTTCTGAAATGCATCCTTTTTCTATTACTCCGTTCTTTAAATTAGAAATAATCATTCCTGCTTCTGATGCAATTCCTTTTTCTACTTCTTCTGGTGCATTAAAATATTTGTCTGTAATAAAAATATCTAATTGTTTTGGTGAGTCACTTGAACCAGTTCTTTCCATTGCAATTTTTACTATTCCTTTTGTCTGGTCAAAGCTTGCTTTGCTGAACCTCAAAAAATTGTTTTCTTTATTGGCTGTAACTCTTATTCCTTTATCGTCTTTGAATAAAGTTTTAGCAAAAATTTTTTGCAGTGATTCAATTTCCGGGTTCTGAATTATTATTCCAAGCCAGCTTCCTTTTGAGTTTCCGGTGCCAGGAGAATATGATTCATCTACCGGCAAAAAATTCATGAAATTTTGGATTCTGCTGTTGCATTCAGGGGTTTCTTCTCTTATTTCTCCTTTAGTGTTTGGCTCTAATTTTAACAGCAGTGAAATTGAATCGCTTCTTATTTCGTTTCCGTTTATTGCTACTGCCCCGATTATTCTTGCAGTGTATTTTCCACAGCCCCTGATTGAAGGAAATAATATTAAGTGGTTTCCAAAAGAGCTTCCGGCAGAACTATACAAATCTTGTTCAGTGCCTCCATATCTGATAAAAGCATTTTGTATTTCTTTTGCTCCAAGTTTTTTCATTTCGCTTTCAAGTAAGTCATCAGTTAAATTATCGTTTTTTAAATAAAATTCAAATGAAGTGGAAGAAATTCCTAGTGCGCCAAAAGAACAGTAATTGTCTCTTATTTCGCATTTTGCTCCGAGGTTTTCAACGCTTTTTACATCAGAGATTCTTAGCTGTGCTTTTCTGAATTCTTCTTCAAGTTTTTCTGATAAAAACTTTCCTAGTTCTTCTGCATCGCAGTATCCTTCTCCGCAGTTAGTTGATTGTTTTGGAAAGAAAACTGTTGCTGTTCCTTCTGCATCACAGTACTCTAATGTTGTTGTGTTTTCATACTGGCAGGGTTCATTGTCTCCCCCACATAATCCTGCTCCTTTTCCGATTGCAATTTCTGCTTCAAAAGGCATTGAATAAATTTCTTTTCCGCCTGATCTTTGGCCTAATCCCACTACCTTTAGTTTTACTTTCTGGTTTGTTTCAGCTTTTTTTGTTAGTTTTAAAGTAAATGAGTCTTTTGTTCCTGGCTGTAAAACATAATCTGAGTCAATTAAATTTATTTCATTGCCGCCGATTTTTTGTGGTTCAATTCCTTTAATTATTACTGGCTCCAAGCAATTGTTTACTATATTCAGTGTTTTGTCTATTGAACCAAATTCTGCTGTAGGGGAATAAAACTGCATGTCATCTGACCATGCTTCCAGGCAGCTCCAACCTGAACTGACATTAACAAAAACATTTATTTCTCTTAAAGCATATTGTTTTCCGTTTATTACTCCTGAAACAATTACTTTTCCTATTATTTCTTGGTTTTCTGTTGTATCAGTTATTGCCTGTAAAACAGGAGTTGGAATTAAACTCATTCCTTTTTTTAGTTCTGATATTGTTTTTCCTGTTGAATAAGCATACTCTACATTAATTTTTGTGTTTCCCGGCTTGTCAAATTGTGTTGCAAAACTTAAATTCTGAATGTCAGCTAATCCTGTATTCCTGATAAAAATTGATTGTGCGGCAATTGCTTGTTCTCCTTTTCTGCTTTGGGTTAACCATAATACTATTGAAGGGCTTACATCTAATGCAAACATTTCATTCCATAAAATTATTTTCACCGGAATGCTTTTTGTCAGCTGGCTTGAATTAAAAAATAAATCATATTCAAAATTTGTTTGAGCCAAAAAATTTCTCTGGATTTTGTTTATTACCCCTATTTTAATTGTTTTCACTTCATCTTTTGCTATTACAATTCTTCCTGCACTGAATTCAATTTCATTGTCTGACTGTCCTTTTGCTATTGCTTCTAATTCAAATTCTAATGTAATCCCACAGTTATTTTTTAATCCTAATTCTAATTGTTTTGAGTTCCCTCCTGCTCCAATTAAATATTCTGTTAATTCAGTTCTGTCAAACTCTAAACAATCTGCATCTAATTTTTGGTTATAATTTATTACTGCTTTTGTTTGTGTTTTAATTTGAGTTCCTTTAATTAATCCTGTTATAATTATTTCTGCTTCTCCGTGCATTATTGCATTAGTATTTCCTGAGTATTCTGCAATTAATTCAATTGTGTTTTCTTCTTTTGAGTTTAATACTGCAGGAGTATTAACGCTTAACTTGAATTCTTTTGGAAAGTTTCCTGCAGGAACTATTTCTGCACTTAAATTTTCAATCAGGTTTTCAGTCAAATTTTTTATTTCAATTCTTTTTGATAAAAATATTTGTCCTGAAGGAATATTCATTTCAGTTGTTGGCTCTAGTTCTAATCCTGTTCCAAAAACTATTTCAATTTCTTTTTCTTCTGATTTAAATTTATCTGACTTGACTTTAATCAAATATTTTCCCGGAGCCAGATTATTTTCAACTGAATATCTTCCGTTTGTTCCGTTGAACTCGTCAGCAAAAATTGTTTTTTCTATTCTTCCTTTTGAATTCAGTAAAGTTATTTCGGCGTTTTCAATTCCTTGTCCTTCTTCATCTTTTACTATTACTTCAAAGTTTTGTCCTTCTTTAATTGATTCAGGTGCAGTAATTTCCATTGTTTTTTCTTCAAATATTTTAAAGTAAAAGTTTTCTGTCATTGAATCTTTTGGAGAAATAATATTTGTTTTGATA
The DNA here is from genome assembly GCA_002763225.1 of Candidatus Diapherotrites archaeon CG10_big_fil_rev_8_21_14_0_10_31_34. Taxonomy (GTDB): domain Archaea; phylum Iainarchaeota; class Iainarchaeia; order Iainarchaeales; family 1-14-0-10-31-34; genus 1-14-0-10-31-34. The sequence continues at coordinate 4,907 of PFAI01000057.1, read as the reverse complement.
AAGCTTTCTCCTTGTTCTTTTGCTTTAAAATAAACTCTTGCTTTTGTGCCGTCTCTTGAAACAGTTGATTTGAATTCAATTAAAGTATCACTTTTATTGTTGTCAATAAACTGGCTGAAAGAACCAATTTCATTTCCTGTAAAAGCAATTCTTGGGCTTTCATTTGAAGTGTTTAACTTAAATGTTGCTGTAGTTGAAAGCCTTGCCTCTAAATTCATTTCTAATGCATAAACTTTGTCTTTTAATCCAAAAAAGTCTTTTTTGTCAAACTCTTGTCCGTCTTCTGAAACAAACTTGTATTGAACGCATACTTCTTCCATGCATTCTGGTTCTGAATCATAAACTTTTATTTCAATTTCTTCTGTGTCAGCATATAATGATTCTTTTTCTTCTGTTTGTTTTGCTTTCTCTAAAACTGAATCAAACGGGTTTCTGTTATGATATCCGTCTGAGTAACTCCATGCCCTGTATTTTATTCTTACAATTTCCTGTGAAATTGTTTCTCTTGCTTTAACTCTTACTTTAATTATTTTTGTTCCTTCGGGGTTATTGTAATATAATTCAATGAATTTGTTTAGTTTTCCTCCCTGTCCTGAATTAGAGTAATCTATTTCTTTATAGCCTGGTGAAGGAGTAGGAGTAAAACTTCTTCCGTAAAAATAATTGTTTGTTGCTCCGTCAAATCCTGTTATTCCAATGTCTTCTGAGTCAGCGTATTTAATTGAATCGCTTCCTGTTCGGAAATGCAGTCCTCCTGATTCCAGTCCTGAACTCCATTCAGTTTTAAATTTTAAAATATATTCTTTTCCTTTAGTTATTCCTTCAACTTCATTTCCTGCAATATCATAAATTCCCAAAAATTCTATTTCAGGTGTTTTTTCATTTATTTCTCTTGAATCCAAATCAACTGTAATGTCTGTTTTTCCTTCAACATTTATTTCTTCTGAATATTTTTTTCCTTCAGGGGTAGTTAATTCTATTTCAACAAAATTGTTTCCTTGTGCATCAAATAATATTTCTTCTTCTACTGCTCCTTCAAATATTGTTTCTCCGTTTTTTGTTTTGATTATTAAACTGCCACCTAAAATCTGTCCTTTTTCATCAAAAAATTTAATGCTTTTAACTGAATCTTTTTTTGCAAGCCTGATTAGCATATTATTGTTTGTCGGATACTCAATTTTCAGTGACTCTCCTCCAACCAATAAATCTTTTACTGCATTAACAAATATTTCGCTGTTTAATGGAACGGTTAAACTGAATTTTCCGTTTTCATCTGTGTGCTTTACTCCTGTTCCTAAAGGAATTACTTCAGTTTCTTCTCCTTTTATTTGAGTGAAAAAAAGAGATGCATTTGCTATTGGGTTTTCTTCTTCATCTACTGCTATAATTGACAATTCCCCTGAGTTGGAAGAATTGGCTTTAATTAATTCAATTTCTTCTGAATCTGATTCAACTTTTTTTATTGCAGGAACATAACCTTCTTTTTCTGCTCCAATCCAGTATTCTTGTTCTACATCTAATCCTTTGAATTCAGTTAGCCCTTCATACAAGGTTGTGCTGGAATTAATTATTTCTTTTTTTGAATTAAATAATATAATGGCTGCTCCCACTATAGGGTTTTTTGTGTCAGAGTAAATTGCTTTTACTATAATTTCTTTTCCGCCTTTTTCTAATTCTATTGCGCCAAGATTTTCTTCTTCTCCTCTTAAAGTGAATTCATTTGATTCAAATAACTTAAATCCTTCTTTTTCTGCTGTAAATCTTAATACCATTCCTTTAGGAAAGTTTTCTGAATAAACTCCGTCTCCAACTATTTTTTCGTCAATTAATTCATCGTTTAATGCATTAAAAACTTTTACTTTAGCGTTTTCAATTAGATTTCCTTCTTCGTCAAACAAAGTTATTATCAGATTGCTTTGTCCTTCAAAAGCAATTTCTTTTGGAGTCAAATAAACTGATTTTGTTTCATCTGATTCAAATCTGATGCTTGCGGTTTTTTCGTAATAAGAATCAGCAACTGCAGTTATGTATAAATCTTCTTCTAGTGGGATTTCCAAAAATTCTATTAATCCATCTGAATCTGATAATGCTTCTTTTATTATTCCCTGCCATTCAATTGTTGCCTGTACATTTGAAACAGTTGTTTCTGTTTCTTCGTCATAAAACCTTATTTTTGCCTGAATTGAATTAATTATTTTTTTTAAACTTAAACTGACTTCTTCATCTTTGTTTATTACTTTTATTGTTATTTTACTTGAATCATCATATCCTTCTTTTTCTGCTTTAAATGTCAGTTCTGCTCCTGCCTGCACTTTAATTGTAATTATATCTGCATTGTTTTTTGTTCCATTAAATAATTCATTTCCTTTTGCATCCCATGCAGTTATTTTAACTGAACTTAATCCTTTTCCATAATCGTCTTTTAAGTTTACTGTAATTGCTGAATCAAAGTCTGTTCCGATTACTCCAAAACCAAATATTGCTGTAAGCAGTATTACAATTAATCCAATTGTTAAAGGAAAAAACGGTATTCCTTTTTCTTCTATCGGGTCAATCACTGAATAAACCGGAAGCCCTTTGTTTTCCAGAAAATCAAAGACTGAATAAAATTTGTTTTCTATTGAAGCATAAATATTTCCAAGCGTTTCTGAAATCACTAAAGCACCTTAATCAAATCATTCATTGAATTATTATATATACACAATTATAAGTTTTTATTAGTATTTAAATCTAGCGGAAAAACTTTTTTTGCATAGCTTTTTTTATTTTCTTCTCTTTTTATTTTAGTTTGATTTGAATGCCGAAAAAACCAAAAAGAGTTTTTGTTAAGACTCAAAGGAAAGGCGGAACCCGTAAATCAATTCAAATTCCTGCTGACAGAACCAAAACAGCTTTAGAGATTAGCAGAACCTGGATGCAGAAGGCAAAAGAAACAGGGGGAAACCCGGCAAACCTTGGTCAGGCTTTGGTTTTATGCAATGTTGAATCAAAAAATGCATTAAAGATTTTTGTTAAGTTTTTTGCAAACAAAGAAGGGGATTCCGGTGCATCAGGAAAAGCAACTAATGCAATGAATACACAATACTTTCCTTTCAGAGTTTTTTTAGAAAGAAAAAAAAACAGGCAATGAAAATTATTTTTTGGTTTTTCCTTTAACCGCTGAATAATACCAGACAAAATAATATCCTGCAATTAACACAAACAATGAAATTCTGAACAGCAAATCATGAGCTAATTCTATTGTCTGTAAATCAGTTTTTTCAATCAAAGAAATTGTAATTATTATTCTGCCTGCATTAAATAAAAAAACAGCTATTCCTGCCCTTATTATTCCAATCAATTTTTTTTCTTTTTTTATTCCTGTTGTTGCAATTATTGCTGCAACCAATACAATGAATTCCATTAATCCTGTGCATAAATAACTTATTTGAACCGAAAAGTTTTCAGCTAAAATCATGACAGGCTGCTGAACAACAATTTCTCCTCCAGTAAACACTACAACAATTTTTGCAAGCAATAATTCAATCCATTTCAATGGAATCAAAAAGTCAATTAAAGCTGATAAAACTGTAAAAGATAAAACCAGTACAACCAGAAATTTTCCGCCCTGAACAACTTTTTCATCCATTTAAATTAACTGAAATAGGAAAGCATTAAATATTCTTTTTCCCTTATTTTTTACATGACGGGAGTAATTGATTCCTTTTCTTTTGTTTTAAAGAAAAGTTTTGATTTTAGGTTATGGCTTTACTTATTTTTAATAATGCTTTTATCAGTGATTGGTTTTATTGCATTGGTGTTTGCAGGAGTTTTTATCGGAGCAATTTTATTTGTTTTTTTTCAGTTAACCTTAATAGGTTTTTTAATCTATTTTTTGTTGTTTTTGATTTTCTTTTTTTTAATGCTTTTAGTTGGTTCAGCAATAAACGGAACTTCCTTAAATCTTGTAAAAAATTATCTTGAAAAAGGAAAAATTGATTTAGGTCTTGCATTTGATAAAACCAAACCAAGAATTTTTACTTCTTTTAAGGTTGAATTAATTGTTGCAGTTTTTTTTGGAATAGTTTTTTTGCTGTGTTTTTTTCCTTTAATTTTTTCTGTGCTTAATTTAATTGAAAGCATTTCTCTGGCTTCACTTGCTTTTAGTTCTCCTGAACAAATTTTTTCAATTGTATTTTCAGTTATAGGCTCTCTTTTTCTGGGAATAATTTTGTTTTCAATTTTCAATTTAGTTATTTCTCCGTTTACTATAATTTACAAACAGATTCCTTTTTTTGAATCACATTCTGCAGTTGATTCAATTAAAAGAGCAATTTTTTTGGGTAAAAAAAATTATTTGTCTAATCTTGCTTTTTTTGTTTTAATGTTTGTTTTTATCGGATTAATCACTTTAATTTATTTGCTGTTAACTTTTTCTTTGACCGGCGTAAGTTCAGGCCAAATTGTTTGGCTTGTAATTTTTGCAATTTTACTGCGCATTGTAATTGAAATTTTTTATACTTTGTGGATTTCAGTTTTCTCTTTTGTGTTTGACACAAAAATCTATTTAGTTAATGTTGAAACTGAAAAGAAAACAACAAAATCCATAACTAAAAAACAACCAATAAAAAAAATTCCAGTAAAAAAAACTAATTCTGCTTTTAAGAAAGCCAAGCCAAAAGATTTTCTGTAATAGAGAAAATCCTGATATTACTTATTGCAATAATATTTTTTCTTTAGGATTTTGCATCTAAATCTTGTGCAACTTTTGTCATTATAACCCACCATGCTTTTGCTAAAACTTCATTAAATGGGTCAGTGCCATAATAATAAGGGTGCCCCCCATCTGAAGTATAATCTGGGTTCATTCTGAGATAATCAGTTCCAAGATAATTAAAAGTAGTGTAAGCACCATCATGCCAGCTTTC
>PFAI01000041.1 GCA_002763225.1 Candidatus Diapherotrites archaeon CG10_big_fil_rev_8_21_14_0_10_31_34 | reverse complement strand
TTTCATTTAAATTCCTTTGATCTCATTAAATTTGTTTTTTTTCATTTAAATTCCTTTGATCTCATTAAATTTGTTTTTTTTCATTTAAATCACTTATATTGGCTTCTTTAATGAATTTAAATTAATTCTTTTTTTCTTTTTTGTCCATTTGTTTAAAAACCATTTCCTTCTTTTATTTTTTCATACTTTTTATGAATCTTTTTGGGGGAATCAGATTGAAATACGTTTATTTTTTTGAGGAAGGATCAAAAGAAATGAAAAACCTTTTAGGGGGAAAAGGAAGCAATTTATGTGAAATGGCTAATCTTGGTTTGCCTGTTCCAAAAGGCTTTGTGATTTCCACTGAAGCATGCATTAAATTTTTTGATTCAAATGATTTCCCTGAAGGATTAGAACAGGAAATTAATTCTGCTTTGCAAAAATTAGAGGAAAGAACAGGAAAAAAATTTGATTCAACTGAAAACCCTTTGCTGGTTTCAGTCAGAAGCGGGGCAAGGGTTTCAATGCCCGGAATGATGGATACAGTTTTAAACCTTGGCTTAAATGAAAAAACTATTTTTGCAATGACAGAAAAAACACAAAACAAGCGTTTTGTTTTGGATTCTTTTAGGAGATTTATCCAGATGTTTTCTAATGTTGTTTTAGGTTTAAATCATGATGATTTTGAAGAAATACTTGAAAAAGAAAAATCTTTTTCCGGAGTAAAATTTGATTTTGAATTAACTGAATCTTCTTTAGAAAAAATTATCATTCAATACAAAGCTTTAGTTGAAAAAGAAACAAAAAAACCTTTTCCTGAAAACCCAAAAGAACAACTGCTTTTATCGGTTAAAGCTGTTTTCAGTTCATGGAATAATAAAAGAGCTATTACTTACAGGAAATTAAATAATATTCCTGATGACTGGGGAACAGGAGTTATTGTGCAGGAAATGGTTTTTGGTAATTTAGGAAATGATTCTGGCACAGGAGTTTGTTTTACCAGAAATCCTTCTGATGGAACAAAAGGATTGTACGGAGAATTCTTGTTGAATGCACAAGGAGAAGATGTTGTTGCAGGCATTCGCACTCCAAAAAAAATTTCTGAATTAACTGATGTAATGCCGGAAATTTTTGAACAGCTTTCTTCTTTTGCTGTCAATCTTGAAAAGCATTACAAGGACATGCAGGACATGGAATTCACAATAGAAAAAAACAAGTTATTTGTTTTGCAGACAAGAAATGGAAAAAGGACTTCTTCTGCTGCAATAAGAATTGCAGTTGAAATGGTTGAAGAAAATCTTTTTTCAAAAACAGATGCTTTAATGAAAATTGATTCAGTTCATTTAAATCAGTTGCTTCACAAAAGAATTGATGCTCATCAGGAATTAACTGAAATTGCATCTGGATTAAATGCTTCTCCTGGTGCTGCAACAGGAAAAATTGTTTTTGATGCAAACAAAGCAGAATCATTTGGAGAAACCGAAAACATTATTCTTGTAAGAACTGAAACTTCTCCTGATGACATTCATGGTATGATTGGATCAAAAGGAATTCTTACTGCAAGAGGAGGAATGACAAGCCACGCTGCTGTTGTTGCAAGAGGAATGGGAAAACCTTGTGTTGCTGGCTGCGAGGAAATAAAAATTGATTATAAAACAAGAGAAATGCATGTAAAGGACTTAACTTTAAAGGAAATGGATTTTATTTCAATTGACGGCACAACAGGAAAAGTTTTTTTAGGAGAAGTTAAATTAATTGACCCAAAACCAGATGAATTTTTTTCCAGAATTCTTGAATGGGCTGATGAAATAAAATTATTAGGCGTAAGGACTAATGCTGATACTCCAAAAGATGCAAGAAAAGCAAGGGAGTTAGGGGCGCAAGGAATTGGTTTGTGCAGAACAGAACACATGTTTTTTGAGCCGGAAAGGCTTCCAATAATGCAGAAAATGATTTTATCTGATTCAACTCAAGAAAGAAAAAAATATTTGAATCAGTTAGAAGCAATGCAAAGAACAGACTTTGAAGGTATTTTAGAGGCAATGAATTCTCTTCCGGTTACAATCAGATTAATTGATCCTCCATTGCATGAATTCCTTCCATCAAGAGAAGATTTAATTGAAAGAATAACTGAATTAAAGAATTTAGTTGATTCAAGAGATGATTCAAAACTTATAGCTGAATTAAATGAAAAAAAGTTTTTGCTGAAAAAAGTGAATGAACTGCATGAATCAAATCCAATGCTTGGTTTCAGAGGATGCAGATTAGGAATAGTCTATCCTGAAATAATTGAAATGCAGACTAAAGCTATTGCTGAAGCAGCAAAAAACCTGAAAGAAAAAGGATTAAACCCTAAACCTGAAATAATGGTTCCTTTAGTCGGAATAGCAAAAGAATTAGAATTATCAAGAAAAATAATTGAAAAAGTCTTGAATGAAATCATTCCTAACGAAAAAATTTTAATCGGTACAATGATTGAACTGCCCAGAGCAGCATTAATTGCAGATGAAATTGCATTGCATGCAGATTTTTTTTCTTTTGGAACAAATGATTTAACCCAAACAACTTTTGGTTTTTCTCGGGATGATGTTGAAGGAAAATTTTTGAATAAATATATTGAACAAAAAATTCTTTTAATTTCTCCGTTTGTTTCTTTGGATACAAAAGGAGTCGGAAAATTAATGGAAACAGCAGTTGCTTTGGCAAAAAAATCAAAACCAAATCTTAAAATAGGGATTTGTGGTGAACACGGAGGAGACCCAGATTCAATTGAATTCTGTCATTCACTTGGATTAAATTATGTTTCCTGCTCGCCATTTAGAGTGCCTATAGCAAGATTAGCTGCGGCACAGGCAGTTATAAGAAAAAAGCAGTGAATTGGTTTTTGGATAATTGTGTTATTGCCTTTTTTTATCTGCAACAGTTAAGGCAGGAAGGAATTGATTTTTCTTTTTTTGTTTCTTCAGCTATTTTTTTGTCTAATTCTTTTAATTGATTTTCAAATTCTTCATCCATTTTTTTCACTTACTGGTTGCATACAAAACAGGCATCTGACACTAATTCAGTCCAGTCAATTTTTCTTTTTAATTCCCTTATTTTTTTCCTTAAATTTTTTTTAACTGAATATTTTGTCGGGAAAGAATCTTCTCTTTGAACATGATTTTTTTTTAAAAGTTCTTTTATTAGGTCTCTTGTTTCATTGAATCCTAAAAAACTTTTTTCCTGTAGTTCTTCAAATGTTTTTGGTTTGTCCACCAAAATAACCAGAATTTCTTTTTCTTTTAAAGAGAGTTCCATAAAAATCAGTATTTTGAGTTTGCTCTTCTTTTAATATAGTCAACTCTGATGTCAACTGCTTTGCTTATTTCTTCTTTGTCGTCTAATTCACTTAATTTTTTTCCTAAAGTTTTGTCTCCAATAATGTTTGAAACCCATGCGCTGAAATCATTTCTTTCATCATTTACATGATTTCTGAAAGTGTTTTCATCAATTTCTTTTAAATGTTCAGATAACTCGCATAAATTTTTTATTGGAATGCTGTTATTTAAATAAAAATAATGGTCTGCGTGTTTTACATCGCTTAATAATACTGCAGCACATTCAGCTCCATTGGTTTTCTGCAGTTCATATTTTGATACTCCACCAGAAAAAGAATCAATTTCTTTTTTTAATTTAGCAAAAACATCTTTCCAGAATTTCATTTCCATTTAACCACCCAAAAACCAGTAATACTAATGTGCTTTTAATATTTAAATCTTTTTGTTTAATTTTTTTGGTTACCCTTGCTTCAGCTGTTTTATCCAGTAAGTTTTTATTATTTTTTTGTTTTTTTCATTTATTTTTTTTCACATTTTTTTACAAATTTTTCTACTTTTTCAAATGAAAGTAAACCGTTGTGCGCGCCGATTTTTGTTATTACTGAACAAGCACTTGCTGTTCCCCATTTTAATGCATAAGGAATAGGTTTTTTTCTGTCTAAAGCAGAAATAAATCCGACAGAAAAAGCATCTCCTGCTCCAGTCACATCTTTTCTTTCAACATCAAAAGCTTTTTGCCTAAAAAATTTTTTCCCGTTAAAAGCAATGCTTCCTTTTCTTCCATCAGTCAATACAACTATTTTTGTTCCCATTTCATTTAGTTCTCTCATTGCATCTAATTCATTATTTTTTTTTGTCCATTCGCATGTTTCTTCTTTATTCAAAATAATTGCATAACAGTTTTTGACTACATTTTTTAATTTTTCTAATCCAATTTTTCTTTGTGATGCCCCTGGATTAAACACTAATTTGATTTTGTTTTTTTTGCAGAATAAAGCAATTTTTTCCAGAAAACCTGAATTTGTTCCAAAAGAACTCAAGTAAATCCAGTTCATTTTTTTCAGTTTATCCCACTGCATTTTTTTTTCGTCCCATTCATTGTTTGCTCCCCTGTAAGTCATTATTGTTCTGTCTCCTTTTGGTTTTCTGAAAATAACTGAAAACCCTGTTTCTTTTTCTGACCGAACTTCCACTAAATTAATTTTCTCTATTTTTAACAGCATTTCAATTTTTTTTGCAATAGAGTCATTCCCCAAAGAAATAACTGTATAAGCATCAAAACCCATTTTTTTAAAGCCCATTGAAGTGTTTAATGCTCCGCCACCAAAATCAAAATGAATTTCCTCTATATCAAATTTTTTTCCAAGTTTCAGGCATAAATCAATTCCTTTTCTTGTTTTGCTTTTCCTGAAATGAATTTCCGGAGTTTTAACGAAAATATCCTGTGTTGCAGAGCCAATGCATGCAATTCTTGATTTCATCTTTAAATAACACATTAATTCTATTTATTCTTTTTGTGCAAGAAAAATCCAAAAAAGAAAACTATTTAAACCAAGAAGAACAAGTTTACAGTATAAGGAATTATGCCTTAAAAAATTTTTGAGAGGGATAAAAATGAATAAATTTATTTTATTAGTATTAGTTTTAGTTTCACTTTTAGTTTTAAGCGGGTGTGTATTAAACCCAGAACCTTTGGGGGATGCTGCTGCAAAAAAACCAATTGCAGAGACAGGAAAACCTGAATGTAAAGCAGGTCAAATCCAGCCATGCACTACTTCAGATTCTTGTCCAGGAACACAAAACTGTATTAACAAGAAATGGGGCCTTTGTATTGACACAGCAAATGATAATTGCCCTGCTGAAGAATGTACTGAAAATTGGAGTTGTACTTTCTGGGGCATTTGTATTAATGGAGTTCAAACCAGAATTTGTGTTGATGACAATAACTGTGGAACAACAAACAATATACCAGACACAAATCAGTCTTGCGGGGAATGCATTAATGGCCAAACAGAAAATTGTACTACTTCAGAGTCTTGCCCCGGAATTCAAACTTGTGCAAATAATCTTTGGGGAACTTGCATTGATGCTTTTCCAAACGACAACTGTCCAGCAATTCCAGAACCATATATTACTGTCTCACAAATAAGCCCAGTAACAGATATGAATTATCCAGTATGGCAAATTTTTTCTTACACTACAAACGTAACTTGTCATGACGGAAACTGCGGAGAAATAAATTCAACAATATACTTTGTTGATGCAAACCAAACAATGATTCCTCATTCAGGAACTCCGTTTTATACAATAAACGCAAATCCACAAGTTTGCTCTGAACTGCATTCAGGAGAAACCTGCACAAATACTTGGCAGGTAATTGTTACGGGAACACCATACAATACCTATCCATTTTTCGTTGAATATAATTCATTTGACGCAAACATCAGTTCAAAAACAACACCAATAATCAACATTACAATTGACTCAAACTCAAGTTAATCCTGGTTTTAATCCAGGATTCTTTTTTTCTTTTTCTATTTAATTATGTATAATTCGTTTTCTTTTGTTTGTTTTTCCAAGGTGTGTTGTCCTGAATTAACTTCCCTTCTATGATTTGGTTTCATGGTTTCACCTTTTTTTGTTTGTTTTTAAATGCTTGTATTGGGG
>PFAI01000027.1 GCA_002763225.1 Candidatus Diapherotrites archaeon CG10_big_fil_rev_8_21_14_0_10_31_34 | reverse complement strand
TTTATGAAAAAAATGTTTCAGAACAAAAATTATCAGATTATTATAATGCAGTTGACTTAAGTGTTTTTCCTTCAACTTACGAAGGATTTGGATTGCCTGTATTAGAAGCAATGGCCTGCAATTGTGCAGTATTAACAACAAATTTTACAAGCATTCCGGAAATAACAGGGAAAATGCCTGAACAAATAGAAAAAGTCAATGAATTTGAAATAAAAGAAAAAATAAAAACAGTTCTAGAGAATAAATCAATACAAAAATCAATTAAAAGAAAAGGGTTAAAGCAGGCAGAAAAGTTTTCCTGGAAAAAATGTGCTAAAGAAACCCTTGGGGTATATGAAAGCGTTTTAAGAAAGTGAGTTTATGAAAGAAACAAAAGAATACCATCAAATTTATGAAAAAAGAAAGCAGGGAAAAGTCAGGCCAAAAAAAATTTACTGGCCAATTGAACCATTAAAATTTTTGGATGAAAAACTTGAATTCAAAGGAAAAGTATTAGATTTTGGCTGTTTAAAAGAAAGTTTTTTCTACAAAAAAACCTTAAAAGATAAAGGGCAATACAAAGGATTTGACATAGATAAAAACACTGTTGAATGGCTGGAAAAAAATTCTTTTTTTGAAGACTTTTGGAACACAAAAGAAAAATTTGATTTAATTATTGCAAACCATGTTTATGAACACCTTGAACCAAAAGAAAGAGAAAAATTTATTGAAAAAAGTTTTGAGGTTTTGAACAAAAACGGCAAACTGGTTTTTGCTTTCCCTAATGTAATGAATTTGTCAGGAATAGAATACTGGAAAGACAGAACTCATAAGACTCCTCCTTCTCCTTTAGATGAAGCAAGTTTCAGTGAATTATTCGGCTTCAAAACAGAATTATATTTAGTTGGATTAAGTTTTTTTCCACCAAAATATTTTTTCAGAATTATAGCAAACTTTTTCTTTGGCTTTAGTTCACTGCATTCCTGTGTGCTTATCTGTTCAAAAAATTAGTGGCCTGTTTTTCTGTCCAATCCTGTTAAGTAAAGAAAAATTCCATGAAGCATCCCTAATCCAAAAAACAAAAAAGTAAAAGTTTTTCCTAAAACAAAAAAGTTTTTTGATTTAATTGATTCAAAAACTATTTTCAGGTAAACCAAAAAAAAAGGAACTGCAAAAATAATTAAAGGAAAAAAATAAATTGAAAAAACTGAAAATAAAAAAGAAAGAAAATAAATTGGCCGCAAAAAAACTGAAATCAGCTGCTGGACTCTGAATTCTTTTGGCACTAATTTAATAAAAGGAACTGATGTTTTTCCATACCATACTGCCTGCTTATACATTTCACTTAAAGAATGAACTCCGTGTCCGGAAAAAAAAGCGTCTTTAACATTTTTTTCTTTTAGATTATTTTCTTTAATGTATTTTTTGAGTTTATATGAAAAAATCTGGTCTTCTCCAAAGCCAATCAAAGGAAATCCTCCAAGCTTTAAAAAAACATCTTTTCTAACAAACCTTGGCTCAAAAGAAATTCCCTGCTTTTTTGTAACAATTTTTTCTATTAAAGTATCCTGAATAGTAGTATAAGCCGTGTAAACAGCCACAGTGGTTTCATCAAAAGCTTGGACTGCCTTTTTGATAAAATCCTTGTCTGAAATGAAGAAATCCGCACCTAAAATACATAAAATCTCTGCATCAGTCTTTTTTGAAGCAAAATTCCATCCAAAAGAAGGCCCCCTTCTTGCAGGAGAATTAACAAAAACTTTTGCCCCTTTTTGTTTTGCTATTTCAACTGTTTTGTCTGTTGAACCATCATCAACTACAATTATTTCTTTTTCTTTGAATGAATTAGAATTAATTGAATCAATTAATTTTCCAATAAATTCTTCTTCATTTAAAGTCGGAATTATAACACAGACTTTCATTTCTTTAACCTAAAAAAACTGTTTTTTGTTCTTTAACAGATTTATGGCATAATTCAATTAACTTAACTATTTCTGCACCAATTTTTCCTTCTGAAACAGTTTTCCTGTTTTCTTTCACTGCATTAAGAAAATCTGATATTTCTTCAATTAAAGGATTGCTTGCCTGAACAAAAACATTTTTTTCACTCATATCAGCATTATTAATCAAAGTAATCTGCTGAGTCATGCAGTCAATTAAAGCAGAGTTTTTTGAGCCAACAACAAAAACAGTTCTTTTTTTTTCAGGAGTAACCCAGCTTAAATCAATATTAATCAAAGTTTTTCCTGCCCTGCAGTTAATAAAAGTTGTTTCATCCTGATCTGCTTTATCTCTTGAAGGAACTCCCCTGCAAGAAATTTCATCAGGAAGGTTTCCTAAAATAAAATAAATTATATCTAATGCATGAGGCCCTAAATCAAAATAAATATCTCGGTTGTCTTCAAAAGGAGGATTTAAATTAGTCCAAACCAATCTTGCAAGAAAAACTTCTCCTAATTCTTTTTCAGAAATCAATTCCTTTAATTTTCTTAAACCAGCATTATACCTGAAAATATGCCCAATGCTTAAAACACAATTATTTTTTTCAGCTAATTCAACTAATTCTTCTGCTTCACTGGAATCCAAAGTCATTGGCTTTTCCAGTAAAACATGTTTTCCTTTTTCCAAAAACTTTTTTGCTATTTCATAATGCACTGAATTCTGGGTGCAAATGCTTACTGCTTCCAGTTCTGAATCATTTAACAGTTCCTGCATATCCTTTGTAGTTTTTTTTACTTTAAATTTTTCTTTTATTTCATTCAGATTTTCCTGCTTTAAATCACATACAATTACTTCGTTTCCTGAATTAACATATTCTCTTATGTGGTTTTTTCCAAAATACCCTGCTCCAACAACTCCAATTTTCATTTTAATCCCTCTCTTAATTTTTCTCCAACAAAATCAATTTCTTCTTCAGTTAAAAAAGGATGCATTGGAAGAGAAATTATTTCCTGCATTAATTTTTCTGCTACAGGGAAATCCCCTTTAGTGTAACCCAAAAAAGAGCATGCAGGCTGCAAGTGAACTGGAGTGGAATAATGAATTCCTGTAAAAATTTCCTGTTCTTTAAGATAATCCTGCAAGTTATCTCTTTCTTTTACTCTTGCAACATACAAGTGATAAACATGTTTTCCATAACTCATTTCTTTTGGGAGAATTAATCCTTTAATGTCTCCTAAAATTTCATTGTATTTTTTTGCAACAGTTCTTCTCATTGAATTCCATTCATCTAATTTTTTTAGTTTAACATTTAATACTGCTGCCTGCAATGATTCTAACCTGTAATTATATCCAACTAAATTATGCGTGTTTTTTGGTTTTTCTCCATGAGCTCTAAAAACTCTTGCTTTATCAATTAATTCTTCATCTGAACCAGTAATCATTCCGCCTTCTCCAAATGCGCCTAAATTTTTTGCAGGATAAAAACTAAAACAAGCTAAATCTCCAATACTTCCAGCCTTTTTTCCGTTGTATTCTGCTCCATGTGCCTGACATGCATCTTCAATTATTTTCAAAGAATGCTTTTCTGCAATTTCTTTTATCGGCTTCATGTCACAGCATTGGCCGAATAAATGAACAGGAATAATTGCTTTAGTTTTTGAAGTAATTTTTTCTTCCAATAATTCCGGATCCATATTAAATGATTCTTCTTTTGCATCAACAAAAACAGGTTTTGCTCCTGAATGAAGAATTGCTTCAACTGTAGCAAAAAAAGTGTTTGGAACAGTAATAACTTCATCTCCTTTTCCTATTCCCAAAGAAAGAAGGGCAGTATGCAATGCTGCAGTTCCAGAGTTTACTCCAACAGCAAATTTTGTTCCACAATAAGAAGCAAAATTTTCTTCAAATAATTCAACAGGTTTCCCTAAAATAAATGAAGTGTTATCAACTATTCCTTTAATTGCTTCATCAATTTCTTTTCTGATTGGTTCATGCATTTTTTTTAAATCAACAAAATTTACTTTCATTTTTTCACTCCTTTTCTTTTATTTCTTTTATTATTTTAGCAGGGTTTCCTGCAACAATAGTATTTGGAGGAACATCTTTTGTTACAACAGAACCAGCACCCACTAATGCATTTTCTCCAATTGTAATTCCCCCAAGAATTGTTGCATTAGAGCCGATTGACGCTCTTTTTTTTACAATGGTTTTAATTACTTTCCAGTCTTCTTCTGTCTGCAAACTTCCATCTGCATTCACTGCCCTTGGATATAAATCATTAATAAACATTACTCCATGGCCGATAAATACCCCGTCTTCAATTGTAACTCCTTCACAAATAAAAGAATGAGAACTAATCTTGCAGTTTTTTCCAATTAAAACATTTTTTTGTATTTCAACAAAAGCTCCAATTTTAGTGTTTTCCCCTATTATGCAGCCATACAAATTAGCAAAACAAAACACTCTTGCATTTTTTCCCAGTTTAACATTATTCATTCTAACATAGTCTTCCAAAATCCCACCTTTAAATCATTAAATTAAAAACTGTCTTAAAATCATTTTAAAGCTTTCTGTAAAAAAGAAAAAAACAATTAATAAACCTTTTTTGGTACAAAAGTAAAGTGAAAAACAATAATTAAAATAGTTGTTTTGATTTAATATATAAAAAAAAGGGATTAAATGAGTTATTATACTGAAAAACAATTTACAAAAGAAGGAAAGGATACAGCAGAAACAAGCGTTTTGTTTCAGACTTATTTTTCTGATGTAAAAGGACAAATTCTTGAAGCAGGATGCAGTGTTGGAAGTTTTCTTTCACTTAACCCAAAACAAATTCAGGGAATAGACTTTGATGAAGAATCAGTTAAAATCTGCAGACAAAAAGGTTTTAATGCAAAAAAAATGGATTTAACAAAAAAACTTGAATTCAAGGATGAAGAATTTGAAGGAGTGTTTTCTTCTTATGTAATTGAACACATCCAAAACCCTTTGCCTGCAGTAAAAGAACTAAAAAGAATTCTCAAAAAAAAAGGTAAAATGGTTTTAATGACAAATGACTGGAACAAAACTCATTCAAAAAACTTCTACGACGATTATACTCATGTAAGGCCTTTTACAAAACAGTCTTTCAGGCAATTGGCTTATGATGCAGGATTCAAAAAATTTTTTGTTGAACACGAAAGCAAAAGCTTCAGGGGTTTTGGCTGGATAATAAGAAAAGGAATCCTAAAACCAAAACAAGTCATGACAATACAAAAGTTTCTGCGTTTAATTGGAATAACAAACAACACAATAGTTTTAGTTGCATTCAAATAACTACTTCTGAATTAATTTTCTGAAAAAAGAAATGTCTTTTTCATCAAAGCCTTTAATCAAAAACAATACAATGAAATAAATTATTGCAGAAACCAAAACTAAAACAAAAATATTAAGATAAAAGAAAAAATAAATAAAAGCAAAAAGCACTAAACTTGCAATCAAAGGCTTCACTGAAGTTCTGAAAACCAATTTAAAAAAAGAAAGAAACCCAAAAAAATACTTTGAAACAAAGTAAGCCCCAAGCAAAAAGAAAACTATCTGAGATAAAACACTTGCAATTGCAGCTCCCTCAAAATCAAACAAAGGGATAAGAAAAAGATTCAAAACAAAGTTCACTCCAAAAGAAAGAATTACAATGTATAAAGCTCTTTTTTCAAATTTAGTTGACTGCAATGAATTCAGAAAAATCAGATTCAGAAAATTTAAAACAGAAAACCAGATTAAAATAGTCAAGGCATTTGCTGCAGGGGCAAAATTATTGAGTTCAGTTGCAGGGTAAATTAATTCAATTATTCTGCCTGAAAGCAAGGTTACGGAAAAAGCAACAGGCAAAACAACAATAAGTAAATACTTGAATGACTTTGAAATTACAAGATTAAGGGATTTATTTGATACCGCAAAAAAAGAAGCCATTACAGGAAAAATTGCAGACATAAATGCAGCAGGAATAAAAGACAAAGTATTAATCAAACGCATTGCAGCACTATAATACCCTACACTAATGTTTCCTTGTAAAAAAGAAAGCATTACAGAGTCCATGTTGGCATAAAAAGACATGAAAACAGCCAGAAAGCAAAAAGG
>PFAI01000046.1 GCA_002763225.1 Candidatus Diapherotrites archaeon CG10_big_fil_rev_8_21_14_0_10_31_34 | reverse complement strand
ATTGAAGATTCAAGTGAACTAAGAAGAGGAAAAAAATGCACTCACTTAATTTTCGGGCAGGATATTGCAATTAACGCAGGAAACGCAATGTATTTTCTGCCGTTTATTTTGTTGTACAGGAATACACTGAATTTAAATGACAGCACAATAAGAAAAATTTATGATTTATGTTCATTAGAAATGATGAGATTAAGTGCAGGGCAAGGCATGGATATTTTATGGCATAAAGAAAACCAAGAGCATTTAACTGAAGAACACTATTTGCAGATGTGCGCATATAAAACCGGGGCATTAGCAAGGCTGAGTGCAAAACTTGGAGGAATTTTAGCTGAAGCAAAAGAAACAGAAACAGAGAAAATCGGAAAATACGCTGAAAGCATTGGAATTGGATTTCAGATACAGGATGATGTACTTAACTTGATTGGAGAAGAGTTCGGAAAAGGAAAAGGAATCGGAGAAGACATTCATGAAGGAAAAAAAACTTTAATTTTATTGCATACTTTAAAAAAAGCAAGCGAACAAGACAAAAAAAGATTAATGGAAATAATTAAATCTCATCCAACAAACCAGGAAACAATTAATGAAGCAATTGGTTTAATGGAAAAATATGATTCAATTGAATATGCAAAAGAAAAAGCAAGAAATTTAGTTAAAAAAAGCTGGAAAGAGCTAGAGCCTTATTTAAAGCAAGGGCAGACAAAAAACAGATTAAAAGAATTCGGAGAATATTTAATTGAACGAGAAATCTAAAAAAGCAGTGCGAGTTTATCTCGCACGTTTTGTTAAACCTTTTCTTAAAAGGTTTATTGAACGGGAAATATAGGTTTAAAAAAGGTTCTCAAGGAAATTATTAAAGCAAAAAACACTGTTTTTTTTAGAGATTTTTTATTTGTTTATTAAAAGTGATTTAAAAATGAAATTACCAAAAGAAATCAAAGTTTACTGCAAAAAATGCAATAAGCATACACTGCATAAGCTAAAGACAACCAAAGCAAAAAAAGCAAGAGCAGACAGTTTTGGAACAAGAAGATTCCAGAAAAAACACAAGCAAGGTTATGGCGGAAAAGCAAAGTTTGCAATCAAAGCAAAAAAACAGACAAAAAAACCGAATTTTACTGCAGAATGCAGCAAATGCAAAAGCAAAAAGCCTTTTGTAATTCCAAAAAGAATGAAAAAAGCAGAATTAACTGCCTAAATTTTTGGATTTAACTGGCTTAAAGTGTTTTTCTTTAAAAAATCAAATTCTCTGATTGAGTTGACAATAAACTCGCATTCAGATGAATTCACTGAAACGCATTTTGTTTCAATTGCATCCAAATCTTTGCTTAAAGCAAAAGAAAAAGTTCCTGCAATAATTCCCCTTAAAATATGGTCTAAAGGCTTTTTTGACTTGTTTTTGAAATACAAAGCAAAAGGACTGGAAGACACCAGCAAAATTGCCCTGCAATTTTCTTCATCAAACTGAACTACGCGGATTTTTCCAAACCCTGAATTAGAAAAAAAATCATTAATAAAATTAACTAAAGATATTCCGGAGTATTTTGGCTTGGCTTTCAGGGAAGGAAGAAACTCTTTAACCGATTTTTTAACTGAATAATAAATTTCTTTTGATTCATCGTCAGAACACGAAAAAAGAAGTTTAGCCAGAATTTCAACCGGAAAAATGAGAAAAGGAATGTCAATTAAATGAAAATTCGAGTCCCTGAACTTTAACTGGCTCGTGAAAATGAATTTATCAAAATAATTGTTCAGCATATTTTTTCTCCAAAGGATTGTTTGAAATAATTGAATCAATAACCCTATATTTTTCAACTTTCAAAGGCCAGACAATTAATGTTTTGCCTGACTTTTTTGAAACAATTAGTTTGCTTTCAACAAGCTTATTCAGATAATAAGAATATTTAGAGTAAGCTCTTTTTTTGTGTTTTCTTGAATTTAAATTCTCGTTTAACAGTTCAGCTAACTCAATTGAAGTTATAGGCCAGTAATCTTTAATCAAAGAAAAAAGTTTTAATTCAAATTCCCCTAAAGTGTTTTCTGGCAGAACAGACATTTAAACCTAAAAGTAAAGGAAATACACTAATAAAAAACTTTGTTTTCTGAAAAGCCAGAAAAAAGTGAGTTTTATTAAAACATAGAGCTTTACTCATATTATGAAAGTTATTACTTTTGATTTGCATACTCATTTAAATGAAAAAAACATTTTGGCTTTTGATTACTGGAAAAGAGTCAAAGAAATAGGATTAGATGCAGTTGCAATAACAGAACACAATTTTTGTGACCCAAAAGGGGCATTTGACAGGCTGAATAAAACCAAACCAGAAGGAATTTTATTGATTCCCGGAATTGAAATAAACAGTTCTGTTGGTCATGCATTAGTTTATGGAAAAGATGAAAGTTTGTATAATGAAGTGGAATTATTAGAAGACAAAGCAGACATTGAAAGAGTTTTAGAATTAGTAAAAGAAAAAGGATTTTATTTTAGTTTTGCCCATCCATTTGGTTATGAACATGATTCAGTCTGCTTTCTTGCAGGAGAAGAAAAAACAAAAAAATTAATCAAAAAATATGGCTGCGGGGTGGAAATCTATAATGGAATGGTTTCGCAGTTAAGCAATTTCTTGTATGACTCTCAATGGATTACCAAGCCATTTAATTTTGTTTCTTTTATGGAAAAAAACATTGTTTCAAGAAAAATCGGCTTAGGAAAAGTTGGGGGAAAAATAAAAAAATCCTTTGATTCAAAAAGAGAAGATATTGTAATGAGATGCATTAAAGCAATTGAATTAGGAAATACAGCTGGATTTATTACTGCCGGAAGTGATTCCCATTCAGCTGAAAGAATTGGAACAGGAATAATGAAACTGAAATTAGAAGAAGAACTGACAGTTGAAACAATATTTAATGGACTGAAAAAAAAAGAAAACATTATTTGGAGCGGGCCATTAATCAAAGAAACAGAAAAAGGAGTTTTTGAAAAAGTTGATTTTAAATTAAAGAGAATGGAAATAGCCCAAGGAATACAATATATAACCCAGAAAGCAGTCAAAAAAAGTGCAAACAAGATTCCAACAAAAAAAATCAAGGGAAAGATTTCAGGATTAAAGGATTCAAGAGTAACAAAAAAAATTAAAAGCATTAAATTCGGGGAAAGAATTAAAGGAACAAAAATACGAGAAAGAATTGGAAAAACAAGAATAGCTCAAAGAATAAAAAAAATAAGCGAGAGGAAAAAAGAATGAAATACTCTTTATACCCTGAAACAGAAATAAAAAACATTCCTGCTAACGCAGAAAAAATTCATTTTGTCAGGCCAATAAAACAAGAAAAAGTATTAGAGCTGATTAAAAAAAGAAAGTTAACGGAAATAAGTTTAAGTGCTTCAACTTTGAAAAGATTAAAACCAACAACAATTGAATTAATTAAAAAAAAAGGAATTGAAATCAAACAGGATTCACACAGAGGAAGAGCAATTGAAACAGATTTTGACACTATCCTGAAAATAATTGAATTAAAAAAAGATTATTTAAGTACAAGAAAGATTGCAAAACAGACTGGAAAGCCTAAAAGCACTGTATATTACTTATTAAAATATGCAAACCGAGACAAAATTAAAAAGAAAAAACAAACAATTTATTTAGAGTGAAAAAAAATGAATGGATTTGAAGAAGTTTTAACTGAACTAAAAAGAAAAGGAGATTCAGAAAAAGTCAAATACCTTGAAGGATTAGATAAAAGAATTACCCCAAGCCAGAAAAAAAGAATTCAAGAAAATGATTCCGGAATACTTCAGGAATTGTTTGCCCCAAAATGGGTTTCAAGGGAATTATTGTATGCATGGGCAACAAAAAATTCACAAAAAGAAACATGTGTTTTATGCGCTAAACAAGACGAATTAGGAATGCATGTAAAAGGGAAATTCATTTGCTCTAATTGTTTTATTGAAATAAAACACAAAAAATAAATGACTACATAACCAAGCAAAAGACTTATTAACATGAAAAACCTTTCTTTAAACTAGTGATAAAACAATGTTTGAGATAGATGAAAAACTAAGAAAAAAACTTTTAGCAGAAGAATTCAAGTTAAGAAAAAAACAGCCTCCTTCCTGGGCTAAATTCAAGTACAGGAAATTTGTCAGACTGCCAAAAGAAGAAAGAGAAAAAGAAAAGGCAAGAAAGCTGGAAGAAGAAGAGCGAAAAAAGAAAGAAGAAGAAGAAAAACAAAAAATACAACAGGCTAAAATAGATAAGATAATGGCAAAAAAAGAAAAAATAAGGCTGAAAAAAGAAAAAGCAAAACAAAAAAAAGAATTAGCAAAACAAAAGAAAGCTTTAGCAAAACAAAAAAAACAGGAACAGGCAGTAAAAAAGAAGGAAACAACCAGAAAAAAAGCTCTTGCTTTAAAGAACAAAAAAATTTTAGCAAAAAATAAAGAAACAGCCAGAAAAAAAAAGATTGCAATAAAAAAAAATAAAAAAGTTTAGGCAAAAAAAAATTAAAGTGAAAAAGAAGAAAAAAAGAAAATAAAAATTTAGAAAAAGGTTTATCAAAAAAAAGAAGACGAAAAACTATTCTTCTTTTTTCTTTGGTTTTTTTGGTTTAATTACATCTTTTAGTTCTTTTAATGCTTCTTGTTTCATCAGCTTGTATTTTTGATCGCTGGCTCCGCCATCTGATGTAAAAGGATTTTCTTCTTTTAAATCTGCTTTTTCATCTAAACTGAAATCAAATTCTTTATCAAAGTCTTTTGACTGCATGCTTTTAGGGGAACTCTTCAAAAAATCATCTAATTTCATTTTGCTTTCTTTTGGACTTTCTTTCAGCACGCCTGTAATTTTAGCTGAAGGCTGGTATTCAGTTTGTTCTTTTACCTGCTCTCTTTCAGATGTAAAATCATAATAAATTCTCCAAGCCATTGCCAAAGCAATAACAAAAACTACTGCAGCAACAACATAATTAAATGGTTCAATTTCAGTTAAAAAAACAACTGAAATTATGGACAAAATTATGACGATTACTGGAAAAGTAAAGCTTATTTTGAATTTCATAAATCAATCATAAAAAATAACGCATTCCACTTATTAAACATTATGTTAAAATTCAGCAGATTAATTAAAAAAGCAAACAATAGTTTTTAATAGAAAAAAGAACACAAGTATTAATACATAATTTAAAAAAAAATATTGAGAAAAAAAACATTAAATGAAAACATATTAAGAGGGGAAAAAAATTGAATAAAAAAACAAATGGGCAAACTGAACTAATCATGGCGATTGCAGTAGTATTAATTGTTTCAAGCATATTAGTTTTAACTCAATTAGGAACAAACAGCCCTACAGGAGCAGCAATTGATCCTGTTACATTAAATCCAACTGATGACGGATACATAGAATTTAATGGTTATTATTATGAGTTATGGCTTGAAGACAAGCTCTCAGTTTATAATTATGAAGAAAACGGTTATCCAACGGAATTCAGATCATTTCTAAAATTTAATTTAGCCGGACAAACAAATATTTCTTCTGCAATACTTTACTTGGATTTTAGTGGAGGAGGCTCTACAGCTAATTGCCCTAAATTATATAAAATAGCAGATTATGGAGTTTTACAGGCAAACTCAACTGACTTTAATCCAACAACCCCTGCTCCACTGCTTATAAGTGTTCTTCCTTGTTTTGGCGATGCAACAATTGATGTAACAAATTATATCCAAGAAAATGCAATTAATGCATTTATGATTAAAGGAGATTATATCACCGGAATCACAAATTATGGTTCAAGCAGAGTATATAAGTCTCCCCCAAATAAACCAAAAATAGTATTAAATTTTGCTGAATCTCCTTCAACTCCAAGCACTCCGACAGCAACAGCAGGAGACGGACAAGTGGATTTAACTTGGACTGCAATAACAGGCGCAACATATTATAAAATTGGGTGGAACACAAACGGAAGCACAAGTTCATACACAATAATAAACAACATTACAAACACAAGTTATACTCACACAGGAAGAACAAACGGAACAACATACTATTATGCAATACAAGCATGTAATTCAACTGTTTGTAGTAACTGGTCTTCACCTAATACTTCAGC
>PFAI01000054.1 GCA_002763225.1 Candidatus Diapherotrites archaeon CG10_big_fil_rev_8_21_14_0_10_31_34 | reverse complement strand
TGAAAACCTTTTTTCTTTCAGGACTGCTTTTTGTTTTTTCCTGTTTCTTTTGAATTTAATAACTTAATTTAATAGTTTTTTGGCTTAAAAAAACCTTTTTTTGCAAAAAAGGTTTTAACGTGAACCATAACAGAACTTCTTTTGCCTTGAACTGAATTTTTTCCTTTTTTCATTAATTTTCTTGCATCTTCCAGTGAATCAGCTTTTGGAACCTCTAAAAAAGCAGAACCAATTTCTTCCGGAAAATGCGCATCGCTTCCCGCTGTCTGCGGAATGCCATGCAGTTCAGCAAAAGCTTTTGCTTTAGCATTAAATGAATCAGAATAACATCTTGAATTAAATGATTCAATGCAGTCAACTTTTTTCCATTCTTTTTTTAAAGAAAAAAAATTGTTTCTCAAAAAATCAAATGGATGAGGAACAACAATTAATGCATCCTGCTCTCTCATTGAATCAATTACTTCCATATAATATCCTGACTTGACTAATTCATTCAAAAACAAGCCAATTAATTCTCCTGTAATCTTTTGATTGGTTTCATCAAAAGTCATTATTTCTTCTCCGGGAATTACCTGAACTCCGGCTTTCTGCCCTAAAGAAGTTAATTCTTTCCAGGAACGAATTGAATTATGGTCTGTAATTGCAATGCTTACTTTTTTTTCTTTTGCTTTATGAATAATTGTTTTCGGAAGATTAATTGAATCTCCGGAACGAAAGGAATGCATATGACAGTCAAACTTCATTTTTTCACTTCACTTAAATTTAAGTTCTTATTGCAAGTAAATAAGATATTCTTTCAAATATAAAAAGGTGAGTGAAATAAAAGAGCTAAGAAAGGATTTTCCGGTTTTAAGCAGAGAAGATAACGGAAAAAAAATCATTTATTTTGATAATGCTGCAACATCCTTAAAGCCAAAAACAGTTATTGAAGCAATAAACAATTATTACACTAACTCAACAGCAAACATTCACAGAGGAGTTCATAAGCTAAGCGAAGAAGCTTCAATTGAATACGAGAAAGCGCATGACCAGACAGCAAAATTTTTTAACGCAAAAAAAGAAGAATTTGTTTTAACTAAAAACACAACTGAATCAATTAATTCAGTAATGTATTCACTGTTTACAGGAGACTTTTTTGAAAAAGGAAACAAAATTTTGTTAACTAAAATGGAGCACCATGCAAATCTTGTTCCATGGCAGTTATTAGAAAGAAAAGGCTTGATTGAATTAGATTTTGTTGAACTGAAAAAAGATTTTACTTTAGACATGCAGGACTTTGAAAACAAATTAGATAAAAAAACAAAACTAGTGTCTGTTGCGCATGCATCAAATACAATTGCAACAATTAATCCGGTAAAAGAAATAGGAAAAATGGCTAAAGACAACGGAAGCCTGTTTTTGATTGACGGAGCACAATCAGCTCCCCATATAGAAATAGATTTTCCTAAATTAAACGCAGATTTTTTTGCTTTTGCAGGACATAAAATGCTTGGTCCTTCAGGAACAGGAGGATTAATTGCAAAAAAAGAATTACTGGAAAAAATGGAGCCGTTTCAGTTTGGTGGAAGCATGATTCATTCAGTTGAACTGCATAAAAGCACCTGGAATAAACTGCCATGGAAATTCGAGGCAGGAACACCGCATATTAGTGGAATGATCGGATTAGGCAAAGCAGTTGAATACCTGAAAAAAGTTGGAATGGATAAAGTAAGGAAACATGAAAAAGAATTAACTAAATACGCTTTAGATAAAATGCAGGAAATTGATTCAGTTAAATTATACTGCCCAAAAGACAAAGAAAAACAGGTTGGAACAATCTTGTTTGAAGCACAAGGAATTGAAGCACATGACCTAGCAATAACTTTAGATGAAATGGCTAATGTTGCAATTCGAAGCGGAATGCATTGCGCTGAACCTTTAGTCAGTTCATTAAATGACAAAGGATTAGACAGAGCTTCATTTTATTTGTATAACACAAAAGAAGAAATTGACGAATTTTTGAATGCATTAAGCATTATTGTCAAAAGCTTTAAATGAACAATAAAATTAAATAAACCCAATGCATTGTTTAATTATGCCTCCAAAAAAACAAGGAAATAAAAACATACAGTTTTATAAAAAAGACAGAATCAAATCTATTTTTTTATCTAAACCTGGAATTCCCTCCAGTAAAGTCAGAG
Source organism: Candidatus Diapherotrites archaeon CG10_big_fil_rev_8_21_14_0_10_31_34 (assembly GCA_002763225.1). Lineage (GTDB taxonomy): Archaea > Iainarchaeota > Iainarchaeia > Iainarchaeales > 1-14-0-10-31-34 > 1-14-0-10-31-34. The sequence continues at coordinate 4,893 of PFAI01000054.1, read as the reverse complement.
AGTTTATGGAAAAACAAGGAAAGCCGGTTGATTATTCAGTTATTACTAAAGTAAAAAATGAAGTAAATAATGAATTAATTAAATCAGGGAAATTAATTTTTGGAAAACACACTGAACTGGATTAAAATAAAGCAAGAGTGCTTAAATTAATTCATTATAATCCAAAACTTTCAATAAAAGAAATTGCAAAACAAGCAGGGGTTTTAAAAAGGGAAGTAAGCTATATTAAAAGAAATAATGATTTAATCAAAAAATATAAACCAAGAAAAAAAAATCCAGGCACAGCAAGACAGCATTTAACCACAAATGCTTTTAAATATTTGGGGAAACAGGCAGCCCTAAATGAATTAATTAAAAACCCAATACTGCCTACAAGACTCATAAGAAAAAAACTTGCTTCAAAAGGATACGGCAAAGTCCCTGCACATATAATCAAAGGACTTAAAAAAATTATTTTAGGGCAGGACATAAATAAATTAAACAAACTTATTCAAACAAAAAGGATTGACAAAATAATTCTTGCTAACCCTGAATTTTCCCCACAAAAAATTGCTTTTAAACTGAAAAAATCCAGGCAGAGAAAAATAGAAAACCTTAATTTTATAAGAACCAGAATCAGGCTTTTAAGAAAATACCAATTAATAAAAAAAAGCTAATTTTAGCCAAAGAATCAAAGCAATAGTAAAACTTAAATAACCCAAAGACCTTATTTTAGCTGAAATGGCATTTAGTACTGAAGAGTTAATCCAGATTGGATTGCTTGTTGCAATAATAATAGTCTTTGGCTATACAGCCTATAATTACTTAAAAAACAAAGGACTGCTTGAAAGAAAAAGCACTCCAAAAAAAGAAGAAACAAAATCTCTTTCTTTTGCATCAAACAGAAAAATGAGAAACTTAGAAAAACTTATTCCAGACAAAAAATTAAGTTCACGACCAAGATTAACTGAACTAAAAATTGAAAGCACTGAAGGGTTATGGGAACCAGAAGCAGAACCACAAACTTTTTCAAAAAAGTTTGATCAAAAACAACTTTTAGAAAAAGTTTCATCAAAAACACCTTTTACAAAAGGCGTAACAAAAAGCACGGGACAAGCCCAAACTGAAAACATTGAAGAAATAAAAGGAAAAAAAGAAGGAATAAATGAAATACAGCAAATGGTTAAAAAAGCCGGAGAACAAAAAAGCTTTTTACAAAAATTACAGGAAAAAATTAAAACAGAAAAACAACCACAAGCTTTTTCAAAAAAATCTGAACCTCAAAAAATAAAACCTGAAACAAAAAAAGAACTCAAAGAAGCAAAAGGAAAGTTTGCATTTAAACCAAAAGACAAAAAACCTGAAGAAAAAACAAAACTGCTTTCACTGGATAAAAAAATTGATGAAGTGCAAAAAGAAAAAGAACCAAAAGGATTATTAGAAAAACTAGGATTAAAAAAAGCTGGAAAAACAGAAGAAAAACCAATTCAAAAACCAGAACCAAAAAAAGCTGAATTGCAGGCAAAACCAGAAGTAAAACAAACAAAAACAGAAATTCAAAAACCAAAAACAGAGATAAAACAGGCTTTAAAATCTGCTGCAAAAGAAAAACCAGAAGAAGAAAAAATAATCCTTGAAAGAATTCCAATAGACAAACTCAAAAATTATATTTCAAAAGGAAGATTTGCATTTAAAAGAAAAGAAGACAAAAAAGAGCCAATACAAGCAAAACAACCATTTAAAGAAAAAACTGAAGTTCTTGCAGAAAAACCAGATATAGGAAAAAAATTAGAAGACAAAATAAAACAATATGAAGAAAGAATGAAAAAAGTAAAAGAAGGAAAAACAAAAGACAAAGTTTTATTTGAATCAAAAGAAGAAAAAGAAAAACACGAACAAAAGTTTGTTCAAAAAATACTTGACTCAGAAGAAGACGAACTGGAAAAAATAAGCAAAGCCATTGAACCAAAAACAGACAAAAAAGGGGAACAAGAAAAAAAAGAAACAATTGAAGCACTCAAAAAAGAGTTTTCAGAACTGGAAAAAAAAGACGAAAAAGATTTATGGAAACAAGAGCCAAAAAAACACGCAACAGAACAAAAAATGAAGCCATTTTCAACAACAACAAAAACAGAACAAATGAAATCAGAACCAAAAAAAGAAGTTAAAACAATTTTAAAACCAGTTAAGCCAAAAAATCCTTTAAAAGAATTTGTTTCAAACGGAAAATTTGCTTTTAGCCAGGAAAAGAATAAGCCATCTGAAGAAAAAATAAAATGGGGAGAAAAAAAACAAATTTCAAAACAGGTTATGAGAAAACAACCGGAAAAAAAAGAAGAAAAAAAGCAAACAGAAAAACCAAAACCTGAAACAAAATCAAGCATTCAAGAAGAAATGAAAAAATTAATGGAAGAAAGAAAAAAATTGGTTGAAAAAGAAGCTGAAACAAGAAAAGCACAAAAACCTGTTCCAAAACAAATAATTAAACCGGCACCAATTCCAAAACCTCAGCTAAAACCAATTGAAAAACCAAAACCAGTTATTAAGCCAAAATCAGAAGTAAAGCCTAAAACTGAACAAAAAAAGAAAAAAGGGTTATTTGAAAGAATGGGATTAAAAAAAGAAAAAATCAATTTTACTAAAGAAGAAGAGGATCAAGTGCAGAAAATAATGATAGTTTTAAAAGGAAAAACATCTGAATATTCAAGGGAAGAAATGAAAGAAGCAATGCACAACCTTGGATACAAAGAAAAAATAATTGAAGAAGCAATAAGGAGATTGTATGGATAAAAAAATTGTTTTAATTTTAGCAGTATTATTTTGTTTAACTGTTTTAAGCGGTTGTGTTGATTTAGTTAAAAACGGACAAGAATCAATTACTTTAACTTACTCAAAAGAAGGATTAGTTTATTTTAATCACAAAATAGAAGGAGAAAAAGGAGAATTATTCTTTCAATGGGAAGGAGACTGCACTCAACAGGCAAAAGAATTAGTTGACTCAAACATTAATTTTCTTTCAAAACAATCACTTGAAATAAAAGGAGCAACAGGATTAAGTGAACAGGAAAAAACTTATTTAATTGAAGAAAACAACAGGAAAATCAATACCCTGCTTTCAATTAAACCAACATTAAAATGTAGTTTAAAAGATGTAAATGGAATGGCTGTATTAGACTACTCTTTTGGGTTAACCCAAGGGTTTGAAAACATTAAACTGTTTAACAGCAATTATGATTTATCTTTAATCAAAAGCCAAGAAAAAATTGAATCAAAATTCAAAGTAAACAATACTGCAAACCAAAAAACAGGAAATCTTCTTGGAAAAATAATTGTTTCTTCATCTGATGCAGGCTTAGATAAAATTGAACCAGAAGGAATCTTTGAATTAAAAAATGATAAATATGAAATAGACATGCTTGGAATGGATGGAAAAGAAATAAGCATTACAATAAACAGAAAAGAAAAAACAACTCCCCCGCCAAAAGCAGAAGACAAAAAAGATGCAATCAGCTTATTAGTAGAAGGATTTATGCCTGAAAACCTTTTGAGTTTAGAAAAAAAAGACTCAATTCAATGGATTCCAACAATTTTAATTGCATTAATACTGATAATACTAATTGCAAAAATAGTCAAAGAAGTAAAGTTATCAAAAAAAGAATCAGAGCCGACCCCAGAAGAAAAATCACTTGAAGACAAAGTACTGGAAAAAGAAAAACATGCTTTTACTAAAACCAAATTTGAATACATGCAACAGCCAAAAAAAATGAATAAACCTTCAAAAACAATTAAACCAAAATTCGCTGAAGAAGAAAAAAAGCAAATCAAGACAATAATTCTTTCATTAAAAGAAAATTTTCAGAATTACTCAAAAGAAGAAATCAAAAAAGCAGTTCTGGGAAAAGGCTATTCAGATAAAATAGCACAAGAAGTAGCTGATTTTTTCTACCCCTAAACTGCCGCTGTCAGTTTACACCAGTGCACGACTTCACTTCGTTCAGTCCTGCTTGCTTCGCTTTTTAGTTAATCTTTTTAAGCAAGAACAATAATAGTTAGTTATGGAAAAGAAAAAAAATAAGCAAAACAGAGATATTGTAGTAAAGTTTGAGCACCTGAACCCAAACTTGCAGGAGATTATTAACTCAAAATTTTCGATGCAAGATAGGATAGACCAAACTTCTCTTAAAAACTTAAGAAGGTATAGGGGTGTTGGTGATTTAGGGCTTTTAACAACAATAGCTGCTTCAGCAAATCTCCCGCAAGTGCCTAGTTCACAAGCCCTTCATGTATTAGGAGGAACACTTTTTTTATTAGGAAGAACTATTAGTAGTTATGGGATTAAAATAGCCCATAGAAGAATAGTTAATTCAATGAAAGAAAACGGATTGCTTCAGACAAGATTTGAAGGCCATTATCCGAAAGACTGGATAAATCCGTCAATTGTTGCAAGAACTCATCCTTCTTTTCACGTTAAAGGAAATGGAGATATAATTTTCCATAAAACCACAAGAACAGAATACTTTAGAATAAAGTTTCAAGAAAGGTTTAAAGTTGCAGGGTGGAGATGGAGAGCTTGTTTAGCGCCTCCTGTTGCACCAGAAAAGGCAAGGGAATGGGCTAAACAAAAATTAGCTGAAATTGCAAGAAGGATTCCGAAAATAAAGCCTGTAATAAAACCTGTTCCAGTACCGGCTTTCTCAAAAAAAAGAAAACCAATTCCTCAAAAAAAATTAAGGCCAAGATTTGCCTAACTAAATTCCGGCGTCTTTTTTGAGTATTTCAGCCTTGTCTGTTTTCTCCCAGGTAAAATCAGGGTCATCTCTTCCAAAATGGCCGTAAGCAGCAGTCTTTTTGTAAATAGGTCTTTTCAGATTCAACTGCTTTAAAATGTCAGCCGGCTTCAACGGAAAATGCTTT
>PFAI01000021.1:31651-32005 GCA_002763225.1 Candidatus Diapherotrites archaeon CG10_big_fil_rev_8_21_14_0_10_31_34 | reverse complement strand
TTCCTGAAACAAATTTTATTGGAATAATTTTATTGATTTCTATTGCATTAATTATTCTGAGGAAGAATTAAAATGAAAAAAGAGCTTAGAAGACAGTTTTTTCATTATTTTTTTGGTTGCATTGTAATTATTTTAATTGGTTTTCTTGGAACAACAAATTTTTTAACTGCAAACATGATAATTTTATTGATTGGATATTTTATTTCAGTTAAAATAAAACAAAAAAAGAAGATTCCTGCACTAAACACGCTGATAACAAAACTATTGGGTTATGCAGGAAGAAAAACAGAAAAAGATATTCCCGGAAAAGGCGCACTAACTTTTTTTACTGGAACTCTTTTAGCAGGAATCTTG
>PFAI01000021.1:6295-31639 GCA_002763225.1 Candidatus Diapherotrites archaeon CG10_big_fil_rev_8_21_14_0_10_31_34 | reverse complement strand
GAAAAAGATATTCCCGGAAAAGGCGCACTAACTTTTTTTACTGGAACTCTTTTAGCAGGAATCTTGTTTTACAACAATATTTTATTGTTTATTGGAGCAATAATCCCATTAGTTTTTGGAGACAGTTTTTCAACAGTCTTTGGAAAATTAATCGGAAAAATCAAAATACAGGACAAAACATTAGAAGGAAGCATTGCAGGAATTTTAATTTCTTTTTTCTATTTATCTTTTTTGTTTCCTTATTCAATTGCTTTAACTGCAGCAGCAACAGGAATGGCAATGGAATACCTTCCAATAGAAGACAATTATACTATTCCAATAGCAACAGGTTTTGCTTTAATGCTGTTAATTTAAACAAAACAAAATAAAAACAAATACTATAATATAATTTATTAAAGGATAAAAAAAAATATTTGATTAACATTAATTTATCTGATTTATATGGAAACAAAAAACAACCACAAAATTGAAACAAAAAATAACCATAAAATTGAAGCAAAAAAGTTTTTGTTTGTTTCACTTGACGCATTAACAGGCGACCTTGCATGGCAATTAAAAAAAGAAGGCCATGAAGTAAAATATTCCACTGAAAACCCTGAAGACAAAGAAGTTGCAGACGGATTCATAGAAAAAGTTGATAACTGGGAAAAAGAAGTTGACTGGGCAGACACCATAATTTTTGATGATGTTTTAGGGCAAGGAACAATAGCAAAAAAATTAAGAGAACAAGGAAAAAATGTTATTGGCGGAACACCTTACACTGACCAATTAGAAGATGACAGAGCTTTTGGACAAGAAGAACTAAAAAACGCAGGAGTACCAATTCTTCCATACAAAGATTTTACTTCATTTGAAGAAGCAATAGAATTTGTTAAAGCAAACCCCCATAAATATGTAATAAAACCAAGCGGAGAAGCGCAAAACATTAAAGGAATGCTTTTTATCGGAGAAGAAGAAGACGGAAAAGATGTCATGCAGGTTTTAGAAGACTATAATAAAGCCTGGGCAAAAAAAATTCCTGTATTCCAGCTTCAAAAAAGAGTTTCAGGAGTAGAAGTTGCAGTAGGCGCATTTTTTAACGGAAAAGAATTTATTTATCCAATTAATGTGAATTTTGAAAACAAAAAACTTTTTCCAGGAAATTTAGGTCCAAGCACAGGAGAAATGGGATGCTATGACGAGCAAACAGAAGTATTAACAGACAATGGATGGAAATTTTTCAGAGAATTAAACTATAAAGATAAAATATGCACTTTAAATCCATTAAACCATGAAATTGAATTCAATGAACCAGAAGAACTTGTTGTTTTTGACCACCACAAAGAACTGATTTCAATTCAAAACCAAACTCTTGACATAAAAGTAACTTTAGATCATAATATGTATGTTTCAAGCCAATGGAATGCAAGAAACAAAAAAAATTCATTCAAGTTTGTCAAAGCAAAAAATTTAGGGCACCAGTCACTGATAAAAAGAACAGGAAAATGGATTGGCATAGAAAAAAAATATTTTATTCTTCCTTCAGTCCAGATAGGGCATTATGAAGGAAGACAAGTAATGCTTCATGAAACAGGCGAACAAAAAATTGAAATGGATGACTGGCTTTCTTTTACAGGAATCTGGCTTGCAGACGGAAGCACAACAAACAACCGAATAAGTATTGCCCAAAAAAAAGCAGAACAAACAAAATTAATTAAAGGACTGCTTGAAAAAATGCAGTTCAGTTTTTCAAAAACAAAAAACCAATTTTACTTTCAAGACAAACAGTTTGGCGAATATTTAAGCAAATTCGGCAAAGCACACGAAAAATATGTTCCTGAATTCATAAAAAGTTTAAGTCCAAGACAAATTAATTTATTCCTTGAATGGTTTGCTTTAGGGGATGCAACAGAAATGAAAGGAGGATACAGAATATTTTATACTTCTTCAAAAAAACTTGCAGACGACATTCAAGAACTGCTTCTTAAAACCGGAAAAATAGGAATAATAAAAAAAAGAGAAAGATATGGAAAACTCTGGATAAAAGACCATTACGCTGAATCAACAAGACCGCAATACGAAGTACATGAAAGAGTAAAAAAAATTAATTCATGGATAGACAAAAGAGACATTAAAAAAGAAAAATACTCTGGAAAAGTTTATTGCGCAACAGTAAAAAATCACATAATGTATATAAGAAGAAACGGAAAACCATATTGGTGCGGAAACACTTTTATGTTTTGGAGCGAACCAAACAAAATATTCAATCACACACTAAAAAAAATGGAAGCAAAATTAATTGAAGAAAATTATATTGGATATATTGACATTAACTGCATTGTAAACAATAATGGAATTTATCCATTGGAATGGACTTCCAGATTTGGTTATCCAACAATAAGCATTCAACAAGAAGGAATGATTACTCCAATAGGAGAATTCCTGCATGAACTCTCTAAAGGAGAAACCCCAAAACTCAAAACAAAAACTGGATTCCAAGTAGGATTAAGATTAGTTGTTCCTCCTTTTCCATTCACAGACCAAGAAACATTTGACGTAAAATCAAAAGACTCAATTGTATACTTCAAAAAACCAACAGAAGGAGTTCATATTGAAGACATTAAATTAGTCAACGGAGAATGGATTATAACAGGAACAGCAGGAGTAGCATTAATTGTCTGCGGAACCGGGCAAACAATGAAACAAGCACAAAATCAAATGTATTCAAGAGTAAAAAATATTAATATCCCTCACATGTATTACAGATATGATATTGGAAACAGATGGTTTGAAGACTCAGACAAACTGCATACATGGGGTTATTTAAGAGAACTTTAAGCCAAAAAAATCAATTAATTTAAAACAATTTTATTCAATACATATATTTAATAGTGTTTTGATGCATTATTAATGCATGGTGATGCACTTTGAGAACTACAGTTGAATTTGAAGGAATAGATGAATTAATTTTAACCAAAGCAGTTGAATTAGGTTTAGCTCGATCAAAAACCAGTGCTTTGCGAATGGGAGTTTTTGCTTTAAACAGGGAATACAAACTCGTCAAAGACATTGAATTAGAGTTAGTTGAAAGAAAAATAATGAAAGAAAAAGGCAAAATGAACAAAAAAGGAGAAAAATATTTAAGCGAAGAAAAGGCTTTAGCCGAATACAAGTGAATTAATTGGAATTAATGCCTTGGAAACTGGTTTTCAAGAAAGAATGGGACAAGCACTTTAAAAAATTTGACAAAGAAATCCAAAAACGAATTTTAAAAAAATTTAGTCAAATGAAACAGCCTTTAATGGCAAGAGGGCTGAAACAATCAAAAGTTTTAGTAGAAGAAGTTGGGCAATACAGAATAGCTTTTTATCAAAACGAAGAAGAACTGCAAAAAGAAATTCATTTTGTTGGAAACCACAAACAATACGAAAAATGGTTCAAAGGCCAATAAACTCTTTAAAATTATCTTTAAACAATTTGTTTGGGCCTATAGTCTAGTGGATAGGATGACAGCCTCCTAAAACACCTTTTCCAAAAGGTGTAACAAAACGTACGACTTTCAGTCGTACTGCAATGGTTCAGATGATGCTTAAAGCACAACAAAGTTGTGCACGTCCGAAGGACTGTTTTTGATACAACTTTTGGAAAAAGTTGTAAGCTGTGGACCCGGGTTCGACTCCCGGTGGGCCCGTTACCCGCTTCCGTGCGGGTGTAACGGTGCAGGGCTTTCAGCCCAGCTGTCGGAAGGGAGCGTGCTATCTGTGATAGCACTACAATAAACGTTTCGCTGTTTTGCCCGGCGGCAACGAAATATATCGCCCTGTTTTCAACAAGGCATTAATATAAACAAAATAACATTTGTCGAAGAATAAAACCTTTTTAAATGGCGATTGACGTAAAGGCTTTTTAAGTGTTTTTTTCTTAGTTAATGCATGGACAAGCTTTCATCTATTATGGCTGGAGAAATTTGTTTAAGCAAAGAGCCAGGCGGAGCAATGAAAAAATGGAGAGAAATCTTTGGAGTTTCTCAAACCGAATTAGCTGACTATTTGAAAGTAAGCAGTTCAACTATTTCTGATTATGAAGGAGGAAGAAGACAAAGTCCTGGAATAGGAATAGTAAAAAGACTTGTAAGTGCATTGATTTTGATTGATGAAAAAAGAGGCGGAAAAGTAAGAAAACAATTAGAAAAAGATTTTAAGCCATCAAAAGAAATTTTTGGAGTACATGAATTTTCTGCAGCAGTACAAGGACAGGACTTTCTAAAAAAAATTGACGGAAAAGTTATGGCTAACCCAAGCAAACTAAAAGAAACAACAATTTATGGGTATACAGTAATTGATTCACTAAAAGTAATACTGGATATTCCAGTGCATGAATACATGCAGTTATACGGAAAAACTCCTGAAAGAGCATTAATTTTTCAGTCAGTGGAAAACGGCAGAAGCCCAATGATTGCAGTTAAAATCGGAAGGTTTTCAACTGATATGACTCCATCAATAATTGTATTGCATGGATTAAAAAAAAAAGTTGACCCTTTAGCAATAAAAATAGCTGAAATAGAAAAAATTCCTTTAATTATTTCAAATAAACCAATGCAGGAAATACTTGAAGGATTAAAAGGATTTGAAGTATGACGTTCTTTCACTGTTTAAAAGCAGTGGATTTCTTTGGATTATTAAATTCTCACACAATAAGTGTATCTTCTTTTTTCTTTTCCTGTTTTATCAACTCCAACAACAGAAAAAGATTTTATTATTTTAGAATTAAATTGTTTTGCTATTTTTTCTGAAGAAATTTTAGCTGAACGATTTGAACTCAAAACCAAATCAAAACCATTTTTTAATTCAATTAATTTAACTATTCTGGATAAAGGGTCTTTTTTGCTCATTTCTTGAATCAAGTTTTCAACTTTATTTAGAATAACTTTCCTGTCAGTTTTGTTATCTAAAAACCTTAACTGAAAAGTTGCTTCAAAATAATCAGAAGAAATTTTCATACAAGAATCACAGATGCTTGAAACAAACTGTAATTTTATGACTCCTGTAAGCATTAAAGGATTCCCTTCAATTAATCCTTTGGCTTCAATTAAAGCATTAAAATTTTTTTTTTCTGCTTCTTCTAATTCAAATTCAATTTCCTGTAATTCAAACTCTTTTGCTTTAATTTTTGTTTTCAAAAAATCAGTTAATTCAAATGAATGCAATTCAATCCAGTTCCTTTGAATCTTAATTTTATCACATCTCTTACAGCATTCAATCTGAATTTTATCCGGATAAATCAATAGTTTGTTGTCCTGCAAAAAGCAGTCCTGACAAAAACCTTTAATAAAATTGCCTTCTTTTTTTCCACATTTAGGACAAAACTTAAACATTTAATTCACTTCTTAAAATACAGCAAAGGATTTAACACCATTGAATAAGTTGCTAAAACTGCTGTAATAATTCTTAATAAAGCAAAAACAATTAAAGCAATAACACTAATTGTATCTGTTTCAGCAAAAGAAACAATTAAAGCCGAAATCAAGCTAATAATTGAAAAAATAAATGTTCCAAAAAAAGCTTCTTTTAAATTTTTTCTTGCTTTTTTCACAGTATTAACAACTGAAATCAGGCCTTTTTTTTCAATTACTGCAACAGGATAAATAAAGTAAAAAATTACTGCAAGAATTATTGTTGCAATAAAAGTTATTACAGCCATAACAGTTGAAAACAAAAAGTTTTTTTGAAAAACAAATAAAACAAAAACTGCAACAAAAGGAATCAAAACAATTATCATTAAAATAAAAGAAAAAATTATTGGGATAATCACTTTAAAAAAGTCTTTTAAAACAAGTTTAACTGAAAGCACAATGGAAAAACTTTTTTTGTTCAGATAATTTTGAATCATTAAAGGATAAGCAGAATTAATTATGCTGTCAATGACAAAAATAATCAAAAAAATCCCAAACAAAAAAAACAGTTTTAAAAGAAATCCCTGAGCTAAAGAAGCACTAACTGTGTTCTGAAACAAACTGTTTTCCTGCAAAAGTTCTTTTAAAAAAAAAGTGTAATACAATAAAAAGGCTCCCCATAATAAAGAAAGAAAAATTTTTGGAACAAAAAGCTTTGGCTCTTTTTTTAATACAACAAAAGAGTTTCTGAGTATTTCAATTAAAGAACTCATTTTAATCAAGTTTTATTTCTTGACCTAATTTTGGCGCAACAGAATTAAATCCTTCGTTTTTCAGCCTTTTCTGGAAAACATTAATTACTTTTTCATCTCCGTGAACGCAGACAACTAACTCTGGATTAACTATTTTAGCCAAATCAATTAATTCATCCTGGGATGCATGAGCAGAAAAATCAAACATTTTAACCTGGTTTTCAACTTTAAGTCTTTCTCCGTCAATATCAACTATTCCTTTTTCTAACAGCTTTCTTCCATTAGTGCCTTCAACCTGATAACCAGTCAAAAAAATCTTTGAATTCTTATCCTGATAAAGTTTTTTTAAATACCACATTATTGGACCGCCTTCAAGCATCCCGGCTGAAGTAACAATAATACTTGGCTTGTCTAAAACAGGTTTTCTTTTTCCTTTTGAAACCCAGTTAACTAAATGCAATGCTTTCCCTAAACTTTTTGGGTTTTTTAATAATTCAGGGTACTCTAAAGTAGTTCTTGCAACTTTTTGTCCCATTCCATCAAAAAATATTTCTGCATCCACTTTATGTTCAAACAAAATATCAATTAATTCCTGGCTTCTGCCGACAGCAAAAGCAGGAATCATTGCATGTCCTCCTCTGTTAATTGTTTCCTGCACTTCTTCTGCAAACTCTTTCTCTAATTCTTTTCTGTCTGAATGATTTCTGTCTCCATAAGTTGATTCAGTAATTAAAACATCTGCCTTGCCAATTCTTTTGTCTAATCCGTTAAACAGTCTGGTGGACTGCATTTTATAGTCTCCGGAATAAACAACACTTTTTTTTTCTGATTCAACTTTAACCATTGAAGAACCAAGAATATGCCCTGCATCAAATAATTCAAGCGAAGTGTTTTCACTTAAAAAAACTTTTTTTCGGTAAGGCAAAGCAAAAGTATATTTTTCTGCTTTCTTTATTTCTAAAGGAGAAAATTCTGGCGTAATTCCCTCAAATTTTGCTATTTTAAGTGAATCAAACCATAAAATTTTGCTTAAATCTAAAGTAGGCATTGTCATATAAACAAAAGAATTAGATTTAGTGAATAATTCAGGAAGATTGCCTGAATGATCCAAATGAGCATGAGAAATAACTATTGCATCAAGATTAGTTTTAACAAGCATTGGATACTCTGTTTCATCATGACCTAATTTAATTCCTCTGTCAAACAATATTTTTTCTCCTACATCAAGCAAAAAAGAGCTTCTTCCAACTTCTCTTGCTGCGCCCAAAGCCTTTAATTTAACCATAATACTCATTTCTTTTCCTTTTTAAATAAAAAAAGGTGGATTTAATTTAAAATAAGACTGGATTAAGGCAAAATTTAAATTAAGTTTAAGCCTGATATTAAGTGTATGGATTTTATTGAATCAAAAAAACTGATTGAAAAATACGGAATAAAATTTGTTAAAGGAAAACTGGTTAAAAACAAAAAAGAATTAATTTCAACAGCAAAAAAATTAGGTTATCCAATAACACTCAAAATTATTTCAAAAGACATTTCACATAAAAGCGATGTCGGCGGAGTACAATTAGATATTCAAAACGAAAAAGAAGCCTTACAAAAATATAACTTAATAATAAAAAATGTGAAAAAGAAAAAACCTAAAGCAGTAATACAGGGAATTTTTGTTCAGCAATTTATTGAAGGAAAACAAATAATAGTTGGAGGAAAAATTGACCAGCAGTTTGGCCCAACCATTTTATTTGGTTTAGGAGGCATTTTTGTTGAATTAATGAAAGATGTTTCTCTGAGAATCTGCCCGATTAATCATGAAGAAGCAAAAGAAATGATTTCAGAAATAAAAGGTTATCCAATACTAAAAGGAATCCGCGGAGAAAAAAGCATTAATTTGAAAGAACTAGAGTATGTTTTAATCAAAGTAAATAATTTAATGATGAAAGAAAAAATAAAAGAAATTGATATCAATCCATTAATTGCAAACGAAAAAGAGGTTATTGCAGTTGATGTAAGAGTAATAGATTGAAAAAATAAACAAAAAAAGAAAAAACAATAAAAAAATGAATTAAAAAAAAGTTTAGTGAATTTAAATGAACGAACTGAAAATTGATTCTCCGGCAAAAATTAATTTAACTTTAGATATAATCAAAAAAAGAGTTGACGGTTATCATGAACTGGAAATGATAATGCAGGAACTGGAACTAAAAGACGAAATAATCCTGAAAGAATTAAATGAAAACAAAATTATAATTAAATGCAATGCTCCTGAAGTGCCGTTAAACGAAAAAAATCTTGTATGGAAAGCAGCTGAACTGATAAAAGAAGTTTATGGAATAGAAAAAGGAATTGAAATATCAATTAACAAAATAATTCCTGTTGCAGGAGGCCTTGGAGGAGGAAGCAGTAATGCAGCAGCAGTAATCAAAGGATTAAACAAATTATGGAAAATAAAAATGCATGAAAAAGACTTGCAGGAAACAACAAAAAAAATCGGGATGGATGTAGCCTTCTTTTTGTATGGTAAAACTTGTTTTGCTTCTGGAAGAGGAGAAAAAATAACTGAAATAAAATCTTTTCCTAAAACAAGAGTTCTTGTATGCAATCCGGGAATTCGTGTTTCAACTCCAACAGCTTACTCAAAAGTAAACTATGAGAAATCAGGGAAAGTTTTGGCTTCAAAAAAGTTAAGGAAAGCAATAGAACAAGGAAAAAAAATTGAAGAACTGGCTGAACTTTTGCATAATGATTTTGAGTTCAGTGTTTTAGAAGATTTTCCTGAAATAAAACACGTCAAAGAAATAATGAAAGAAAATTCTTTTAAAGTTTTAATGAGCGGTTCAGGAAGCACAGTATTTTGTTTTCCAAAAACAAAAGAAGATTCAACTAAAATAATACAGAAACTGACACAAAAATATCATACAGTAATTGAAACATTTACGGTTTGATTTATTTGTAATGCTCTTCAACATATTCTTCAATTAATTTAATGAATTCTTTTGTAAGAGTTTTTGCATTTCCTTTTAATAATTTGATTTGTTTTCCGTCAGCAAAAACCGGCGCAGAAGGAGTTTCTCCAGAACCCGGAAGACTTAAGCCAATGTTTGCATTTTTGCTTTCGCCCGGGCCGTTAACAATACAGCCCATTACTGCCACTTCCATTTCTTCAAATCCCTTGAATCCTTTTTCTTTCCATTCAGGAGTTTTTTTCTTTAAAAATTCATCTATATTTAATGCAATTTCCTGAAAAACAGTTGAAGTAGTTCTTCCGCATCCAGGACAAGAAGTTACTTCAGGATTAAATCTCCTTAAATTCAGGCTCTGCAAAACCTGTTTTGCAATAACAACTTCTTCTGTTCTTTTAACGCCTGGAGTTGGAGTCAAAGAACAACGAATAGTGTCTCCGATTCCTTGTTGTAAAATAACAGATAAACCTGCTGCAGTATGAACTGCTCCTTTAATTCCTGGTCCGGCTTCAGTTACACCTAAATGCAATGCATTATCACATTTTGCTGCAAGTAATTCATATGCTTTAATCATGTCCTGCACTCTGGAACTTTTAGCTGAAACAACAATTTTGTTGTTTTCTAAACCCAATTCATTTGCTTTTTTAATGCTTTCCAATGCACTGGTTACAATTGAATTAATCATTACCTGATTATTTGTTTTTGGATTGCCTTGCTTTGAATTTTCATCCATTAATTTTTTTAAAACTGATTGGTCTAATGAACCCCAGTTAACCCCAATTCTTATTGGAGTGCTGTTTTGTATTGCAACTTTAATCATGCTTTCAAAGTTTTCGTCTCTGCTTAAACCAAAACCGACATTGCCGGGATTAATCCTGAATTTATCTAATGCTTCAGCACACTTAGGGAACTTAGTTAACAAAATATGCCCGTTGTAATGAAAGTCTCCGATTAAAGGAACATCATAGTCTTCATTCAATAACTGTTTTTTTATTTCAGGAACAGCTTTTGCTCCTAAATCATCTTTTACTGTAAACCTGACTAACTCGCTTCCTGCGTCAGCTAAATCTTTTATTTGCTGAACAGTTTTTTTTATGTCTTCAGTCGGAGTATTAGTCATTGACTGAACTGCAACAGGATTGTTTCCTCCAATCATTATTTTTCCTATTTTAACTTCAATGCTTTTTCTTCTTTTCCTTTTCATTTAACCACTAAAAAATTTAACTGGAATAAGAATTTAAATAAATGCATTTTTTTTGTTTACTGACAAAAGTTTGATTTTGTTGTGCACTTAAACTTTTGGTTTGAGTTGCAGCTTTTTTTTAAAAAAGAGTTTATGGCTGAATTTGGGTGAAAGTCTGGAAAATCCTTTTTAAATAAGCAAAACAAAGTATTTCATTGACAACAAAAAGGAGGTAAAAAAAATGAACAACAAAATACTTGGAATAGGAATCCTGTTTGTATTGCTTGCAGCAGGAACTGCAATGGCTTTCAAAGGAAACTTTGGAACAGGATTAGAGTTTAATTCAGATGCAATGCAGGAAATAAAAACAGCAATAGAAAACAATGACTTTCAGGAATGGAAACAACTGCAGGAAAACCAGTTAACTGAAGAAAACTTTAATGCAATCAGAAACACAATGCAGGAAAGAAACCAAAACAGGGAAAAAATGACAGAAAACATGAAAGCAATTCAGACAGCAATAGAAAATCAGGACTATGCAACCTGGAAAACTTTAATGGAAGAAAACAATAACCCAAGAAACACAGAAATGCTTTCAATTATAACAGAAGACAACTTTTCTTTGCTTTCAGAAATGCATTCAGCAATGCAGTCAGGAGACATTGAAACAGCTAAAACAATCATGAAAGAACTTGGATTAGAAAACGGTTTCGGAAAAAGCGGATTCAAAGAAATAAACGGAGCAAACGGTTTTAAAGGAAAAGGCATCGGAATGAAAGGAAATTTTGGAGACTGCCCTTTCTCTGACACAACAACCTAATAAAGGATTAAACAATCCCTTTAACTGAAAGAAGGCTTTGCCCTTCTTTCTCCCCTCTTTTTTTTATTTTAGAATTTTATGAATGCCTATTAAACGCACTAAGCCAACTGAAACTATCATCCAAAAAACAAAGTGATAAAATTTCCAATAGCATCACCTAATATAAAAGAGAATATTGCAACAAAAAATAATAAAAGTAATGTAAAAGTTACTCCATATGTTAGTCTTTCTATTAGGCTGATGTTTTCTTTAGAGATTGATCTATTTAACCATTCAAAAACAAAGAAAAAGAAATAAAATAATTAAAAAAAATGCTGGAAGTAAAAAAGAATCACTTACTTGAAAAACAGTGGGAGCAGAAAAAAAAACAATTACCCCTAAAACCCCTAAACCAATTTAGGTTAATCCTTTTTTGCTCAAAAAATAATTTAAGTCCACGCATTAATTAGTGCTTTGTTATTTATAACTTTTTTGATTTGTAAAGAAAACTCTTGCAGTACGGCTTTATGCCGTACATTTGGTTAAACCCTTTGAAAAGGGTTTATTTTCTGCTTAAATAAATTAAAACTAATACTGCAACTAAAGTGAATAGTGAAGGAATTATTGTTAGTGCACCCATTCCTGCTCCTCTTAAGCCAAACAATAAAGGAAATAAAGGGTTGTCAGTAACTGCAAAAGAAAATAAAGCCAGGCTCATGGTAATTAACCCCAAAGAAAACTGGGATTTAACTTCATTGTAAAGAGAAACATAATTGTAAATCAGGTAAACCAGCAAAACAGTATTAACTGAAAAAATAACTGTTTTAATTAAAATAAAGTCTTCAAAAAAAGCTCTCATTCCCATTGGCCTTTGAGGCATAAAATAATAAGACAAAAAAGACAATACATAAATAAACACAAAAGTTGCAATTAAAACTCCTGCAGTTAAAATCAAATTTGATTTATTTAGTTTCACTTTGATTCCTCCTTTAAAACTTTCTTTTCAAACAGTTTTTTAAACAAACTCCAGTTATCCTTTAATTGAGGGGAAATAAAAAAAATCTGTCCGTATTTGTCTCCTGTCCTGACAATTAAATGGTTTTCTAAAAGCAGGTTAATGTGATGCTGGGTAGTCTTGTAATCTAATTTAACTTTTTTGCTTAAAACATTAGAGTTCATTGGCTCTTTTTCCAAAGCAAAAAGAATTCTGGCCCTGTTAGTTCCGCCTTTAGAACCAGCAATCAGCCAAAAAAGAACCTGTTGAAAAGAATCCATAAAAAAAGAATAAAACAAATATTTATTAAGCCTGATTAAGTATTTTATTAGGAGATTTAATGGAAGGAAAATGCAATTGTTCAAATAAATGTTATTGCAAAGGAGGAGCACTAATTATTGTTGGGGTACTGGGTTTTCTAGCATACTTTAATGTCTGGACTCTGCCTTATTTAACAGTAATCTGGCCAATAATTGCAGTAATAACAGGAATAATGGTTGCAATGGGAATCTGCTGTTGTTCAATGCCAAAAAAATAAAAAGGGGAAAATGAATAAAACAATTATTTTCTCTTTACTTCTTTTTATTTCTTTTAATTTTTTTATTTGCATGTATTCAAGAAAGAACTGAATTTGACTGCACTCAAGGAAAAACTTTTATTGTAACAAGAGTAATTGACGGAGACACAATTGAATCAGAAAACACTAAAATCAGGCTTGCAGGAATAAATACTCCTGAAAAAAAAGAAGGCTGTTTTCAAGAAGCAAAAGAATTTCTGGAAAAACAGGTTTTAGGAAAAAAAGTTTTGGTTCAGGGAAATGAAACAGACATTTATGGAAGGCTTTTAGGAAATGTCTGTGTTCAAGGAAAAAGCATTAACAAAAAAATACTTGAACAAGGATTAGGACACTATTATTCTTACGAAGAAATAAATGAATTTGATGAACTGCAAAAAAAAGCAATGAAAGAAAAAAAAGGCTGTTTATGGAAAGAATCCCAACAAAAATATTTTTTGGATAAATGCATTTCCCTTTCAGGATTTGAATTCAATCAAGACACGTTTATGGGGGAATTCGTTGAATTCTCTAATAATTGTAATTATTCAATTGATTTAAACGGGTTTTATCTAAAAGATGAAGCAACAAACTTGTATTTTTTTCCTGCAATTCAATTAAAAGAAAAAAGTTTTGTAAGAGTTTTCTCTGCAAAAGGAATAGAACGAGGAAATGAGTTTTATTGGGGAAACGGAAATACATGGAATAATGACAAAGACCAGTTATTTTTAAGAAACAAAAACGGAGAATTAATTGTTTATTATAATTACAACAACAAAACAAACAATTAAATTAAATTTCATTCACTAATAAGTAATGGAACTAATTTATATTTTTGGAAGCGTAATACTAGTAAGCTTAATGTCTTTAGTTGGAGTTTTAACTATTGGATTAAACAGAGAATTTTTAAGCAAAATAATATTGTATTTAGTCAGCTTTTCTGCCGGCTCTCTTTTTGGAGGAGCTTTTTTGCATTTACTGCCTGAAGCAGTAAAAGAAAATGGTTTTGGAATAGACATTTCACTTGCATTATTAGCAGGAATAGTTGTGTTTTTTTTAATTGAAAAAACAATTCACTGGCATCACTGCCATGGTTTTCCTGCAGGAAAATGTGAACTGAAAAGTTTTGGTTACATGAATTTAATCGGGGACGGAGTACACAATTTAATTGACGGAATGATTATTGCAGGAGCATATTTAGCAGACACTACATTAGGGATAGCTACAACAATGGCAGTAATATTCCACGAAATACCACAAGAAATAGGAGATTTCGGAGTGTTAATTTACAGCGGATTTACAAGAAAAAAAGCATTATTAATGAATTTTGTTTCAGCTTTAACCGCAGTAATTGGAGCAGGAATAGTTGTATTAGCTTCAGCCATGATGGAAAATTTACTGATTTTCTTACTTCCTTTTGCAGCAGGAAACTTCATTTATATTGCAGGAAGCGATTTGATTCCAGAATTACACAAAGAATATGACTTGAAAAAATCAATTTTATTACTGATAAGTTTTATTGCAGGAATAGCAGTAATGTTGCTTTTGCTTGAATAAAAAGATTTAAAAATAGTTTTGTACAATTGTACAATTATGCAAGTGTTTAAAGCCCTTTCCTGTGATTCAAAAATTAAAATCCTTGAAATTCTTTTAAAAGACAGCAAAGCATGCAATAAAACTCTTTCAAAGAAACTTAAGCTGGATCCTTCAACTGTTTCAAGGCATTTAAAAGAA
This sequence comes from Candidatus Diapherotrites archaeon CG10_big_fil_rev_8_21_14_0_10_31_34, assembly GCA_002763225.1. Taxonomy (GTDB): domain Archaea; phylum Iainarchaeota; class Iainarchaeia; order Iainarchaeales; family 1-14-0-10-31-34; genus 1-14-0-10-31-34. Next base: position 17,293 of record PFAI01000021.1, on the reverse strand, counting down.
TTACGGGACGCAAAATTGATATCAATGCAGAAAAAAGGCAAAAACATTCAGTGCATTGTGTTAAACAGCAGTAAAATAAAACTGCTTTTGAATACTGCAAAAAAACTTTAAGCATTTAAAAATTTGAGGTGAAAAAATGAGTGTAATAGTTTATTCAACGCAAACCTGTCCTTACTGCCATATGGCTAAAAATTACTTAAAAGAAAAAGGAATTGAATTTGAAGATGTTGATGTTTCTCAGGACCATGAAAAAGGCCATGAAATGATTGAAAAATCAGGCCAGCAGGGAGTTCCTGTTTTGGATATTAACGGCAAAATAATCATTGGTTTTGATAAAGCAAGAATAGATGAAGCTTTAGGGCTTTAAAAGCCTTGCTTCTTATTCTTTTTTAAACTTTTTTCTGGACTTTTATTTTAGAATAACTTATTCTGCCTTGGTGGTCTAGTGGTTAGGATCCAGCCCTGTCAAAAAAAAATTTTCCAAAAGTTTTAGCAAAAACAACTTTTTAGAAAAAAGTTGTATCAAAACAACCTTTTTCAAAAAAAGGTTGAACAAAAACATAAATTTTGGAAAAAAGCGGAGAGGCTGTGACTCGGGTTCAAATCCCGGCCAAGGCGTGAAGGAAAAAGGTAAGGTTCCCTCCTTAGAATTTAAATATTTCAATAGGAGGAACTTACTTATGTCCTTAAAGTATTCTGAAGACTATTTTAAAGTTGGAAAAAAAATCAAGAGAATGAAACAAGCTTTTTCAAAGCTTGGAAGCAATTTTTTAGCTGATTCTGAAAAATTAATTGAAAAGCATAAAGAAGAGCAATCTATTTCCGGCAAAAACTTTGGTTTAGTGAGGGAATTAATTTATTTGGATAAAGGCCTTCAAATAGCTAAAATCATTCAAAAGCCTTTCAGTGAATTCACTAAAGCAGATTTAAGGAAAGTTTTGCTGGAAAAAAAAGATATTTCTAATTCTTCTAAGAGAATGTATCGTTTGGTTGGAAAACTCGTTTTAAAGCAGTTTAATTCTTCTGAACTTCAGGGCTTTGATTTAGAGTTTCCTTGCATTAAAGAAACAATTAATGAATTAGATGAAGATGAAATTCTTTCAGATGAAGAATTCATTTTATTGTTAGAGGAATGGAGAAAAAAATCAATTGAATGGTTTGCCTTGTTTTTAATGGGCATTCAGGGCTGCCTGCGTTCAGGGGAATACAATTTAACTGTCAGTTCTTTTAAGTTTTTGAAGGAAAACGATGAAGAAGTAAGGTTAGGGGATTTAACTTCCAGGCCAGTTAAAATGAATGTTGTAATTAAAGGCAAGACAGGCAAAAGAATTCAAAGGCATACTTGGGCAACAAAATATGTTTGGAGTTACTTGAATGGAATTGGTTGTCAAGGCCATCCCTTGAAATTTGATAAAATTTTTTTGGATTCTCCTTTTATTGTATTGAATGACTGCTATTATGGTTTAAGGCAGATGACAAGAGAAGCTTTTGTTAAGCAATTAAAAAACACTGCAAGAAGGCTTAATATTAATGTTGAAAAGGTTACTCCAAGGCAGTTAAGGCATTTAGGCATTACTTTATTGAAGAGGTTAAGCTGGCCTGATGCAGTAATCCAAAAACATGTCGGGCAAAGAATTGGCGGAAGAATGCTTCAGCGTTACACTCATATTGCCCAAAAAACTACTGCCAAATACATTGATTCAATGGACGGCTTTTTCAATAAAGACGAATTAAAGCCTAAACTGCCTGACACCTGCAAGAAATGCGGTGAACTAAACAGCCCTTTTTCCAGTGTCTGCGTATGCGGCAACAGATTAGATGAAAGAATTGTCTCTAAAGTCCAGCAAACTGAATTAAAAGAACTCAAAGAAAAATTAGTCAAAATTGAACAAGAAAGAGAAAAAGACAGGCAAAACCAAGAAGCCCTGCTAAAGCTAATGGAAGAATTCCAAAAAATGAGTAAACCACAAGCGATCAAAATAATTCAGAAAGCAGGACTAAAAGCATAAAACTATTTTGGAATTTTTTCAAGAAGCCATTCTCCATAAGATGAAAGTTCGTAATATATTCTCAATGGTTTTTTCCTTCTTTTCCGTTTTTTCTTTACCCCATAATACTTATAATTCTCTTCTTTCCAAAGAAAATTTTTATCATTTAAGGTTTTTAACATGCCAGCAGAAACACCAATCTCATTTTCTGACTGTATTACTCCAAGTTTTGATACTTCATAAAGCGCCTTTAAATATTTTTTATTTTTCTTTAGCCAATCAAGATCGGCTTCAATTGTTTTATAATTTGACATTAAGAAGTTGTACATTTTTATATGTATTGCGCCACTTCTCATGTGCAATTCTCTAATAAACTCTTTTTGTTTTGTTATAGGCATTGCCTCAAATATTTCAAAAAAATCCTGAGCAGAAAATTCTTTAGCAAAAGCAGCAAATATTTCTTGTCTGTATTCCTTACCAAAACGGGAATAGACAGCAAGCTTAATTTCTTCTATTACTTCGGGCATTTTTCTAATTTTATCTTTAGCTTTAGCTTGAAGCTGAGGATGTTTTGATTCTCCTTTTACTGCTTTTTTCTGACCATTGCTGAAATAAACCATATATCATGTTTTTGTGATAAAACTTTTATAAAGCGATATCGCCGAGATTTATTTTAGATAAAAATCAGGTGATTAAAGTGAAAGGTTTGTTCTTTCGTATGACAAAAGAAGATGAAAAAAAGCTTTCTAAAATTAAGGAGTTCTTTGAAACTGACAACATAGCTTCAACTTTAAGAACTCTTATCAGAAAACAACATAAAAAAATTCAAGAAAAAGAAAGGGAAGCTGAATGAAAACAAAAATGAATTTCAGTCAGACCAAAGGATTTTTGGAAAGGGTTTGCAAGAAGAATCAGATAAACTATTTCACTTTGTTCAGGATTTTGTCTGAAAAAAATGAAGCCCAAAAGGGCTTCAATAACGAGGTTGATATTAATGGTACTTTTGAAAAATAAAAAAGCTAAGTTTTGCGAACTTTGTGGAATAACCGGAGGGCCAAAAAAATTTAAGTTTGTTGTTCACGGAGGACAAAAAACATATTATGTCTGCTGTTGCTGTGTTCAACAATCAGGAAGCGCACAAAGGATCTTAGAAATTTTAGAAAAAATTCCCCTGCAACAACACGAACTGAACTTCTTTAAAAATGAAACAGCAACTCAAGGTGCATAAAATGAAAGAATTCATTATTGTAGCCAGCCAAAATTCAAAAGTATTCACTGCAAAAATAATTTCTGAAGAAGGAGAACTGATAGTTGGGCAAGTCAATATTGACAATCAAACAGCATTACATGATTTAACAACAATTAAAACGAATGCAGTTGAAAAAGGAGTTAGCTTAAACAAAATAAACAAAGAAATTGAACAATTAAGGATTCCTCAATTAATAAATTCAAAAACAATTGTTAAACAGGCAGATAAGCCTGAAAAAGAAAAGAAAGAAGAAAAAAAGAGATTAGCAGGGGTAGTATTAGAAAACATTATGGTAGAACAGATAACAAAAACAGATGGCTCTTTTTTTGCCTGTTATGTGGAGGAATCTGTTCAATATAAGGAATTTATTGAAGTTAATGGAGAAATGTTTTATCCCCTACAAGGAGAAGAACTTGAATTAAAATTAGTGCGATTGCCAGAGCAGGCAATTGAATATGATGTTAGAGAATTATTTGAAGAAATTAAAGTTATGCTGAAATATGTTTTAGATGTCAGAGAAATAATGTATGTTATTTGTGCTTTGTATGTTTTATTAACTTGGGTTTTTGATAAACTGACTACTATCCCTTACCTTTCAGCAAAAGGAGACACAGGGCAAGGCAAAACAAGATTGACTGATTCAGTTGGAGGAATTTGTTATAGACCGATTTTTATTTCAGGGGCAGTAACTCCTTCAGCGCTTTATAGATTGCAAAAGAAATGGAAAGGCACATTAATAATTGAAGAATGTGATCGAGATAAATCTGATGAATCCCAAATGATTACAAAAGTTTTGAATGGTGGATTTGAAAAAGGAAAACCTGTTGTGAGAACAAATAGCGATAACTTGAATGAATTAGATTTTTTTGATGCTTTTGGTCCGAAAATCTTTGCGAGAAGAAGAGAGTTTCATGACAAGGCTCTTGAAGCCAGAACTTTAACTGAAACAATGCAAGAAACAGAAAGAAAAGATATTCCTTACGTTTTACCTCCATCTTTTTTTCAGAAACAAAAAGAGATTCAAGGAAAACTTTTAATGTTCCGTTTTAAGACCCTGAGAAAAATAAATCCAGAGCTTGTTTTGGATTTAAACAAAGAACCCCAAGCTAAAGGGTTAGAGCCAAGATTAAAGCAAGTTTTTTCTGCTTTTTATGTTTTGTTGAAAGCTGTTCCTGAACTGGAAGCAGAGTTCTGGAATTTTGCCAAAGAATACCAAAAAGAAATCATTGAAATTCGTTCTCAGACACCAGAAGGACAATTAATTGCTTTCTTTGATGACGATAGATTCAATAATGAAACAGAAGCAAGGTACTCTGAAGTTTCTGAAAGCACTGGCATTTCCCTAATAAAATTGGGCAAGGTAGCTAAGGGATTAGGTTTTACAGATAAAAGAGTGTGGGAAACAATAGAAACTGAACGTGAAGGCAAGAAAAGAAAAAAAATTCGTTATTTGTGTTGGGAGCCAAAGCTTTTGAATCGCCTGAAACGCAGATATTTGCCTGATTATATTCAAGAAACTGAAGATGAAAAACAACAGACACTCTCCCAGTCAAACCAGCCCAATCAGCCCAATCAGCCCCAATATACTGAAATTGGACCGAGTGGACTGAAGGGACCAACGGGACTGGGGGAGTGAGGAAGCAAAAATGAAAAGTGTAAAAATGGTTTATTCAATAGAAGCCATTGAAAAAAGGGATTAAATGCCTGCAAGAATTGACTGGGAAATAAAAGCTAAAGCATTTCATTTGTATTGTGTTGGTTTAACGCAAGAAAAAATAGCAGAAGAAGTTGGAGTGCATAGCAGGACAATTCAAAAGTGGATTGCTAATTATAATTGGAGTGAAGGGCGTAAGGAATTAGCCCAAATTGCCTTACAGAATACCACAAAAGGCGTCAAGGAAATGCAATTGTCTATTATTAAATCAATTTATGCTTTGTATGCTGAAAAGACCCAATATCCAGTGAAAAGAGACAAATTGATTGACGACCTAAAGATTTCAGACGTTTTGGCCACAATGAAGTATGAACTGTTATTGGAGAACTTGAGCACTGAAAACACTGTTGTCATTAATTCAACTGACGAATTAGTTAAAGAATTGGAGGCTTTGGATAATGAAGAACGACAACTACTTGAAAGCCAGGAGAATTTTATTAAAAATCAACAAAAATTCCAAAAACTGTGAAGAAAAAAGCAACAAATGCAACACTTTTTTGAAATGAAACCCCTGCATAAAATGAGTCTTTTTTTGAGTAAAAAAGCGTAAAATCCGTCATTTATTTAAAATGGCAATAGAAATAATGAATTTGCTTTGATTGTGCCTATTAATAAGGTAATTAATTAACTTAAGACTTAAATAAACAAAAATTATCTGAGTATTCTGCTTCATAACAATATAAGTCGCTGCTATTACAAGTGTTCCCCTCGCAACAAGATTCACCGAATTCACCACAGCCTTTATCTTGACACACGCCATTTACACAGCTTGCTCCATATGCAAAAGAGCAGCTATTATCTTCACAACAAGGTTGATCCCAATCTCCACATTCTACACAGCTTCCATTTTGTCTGATTTCAAACAGCCCACAGGACTCAATGCACATTCCACCAAATAACTCATATCCAAATCTACAACCATTACTACAAGGTATTTGATTTGCACCACCGCAAGAAACGCAAATTCCATTTTGTCTTATTTCATACGACCCGCATTTTTTAACGCAAACTCCATTTAAAAGTTCATGCCCGTAATCACAACCGCTTGTACACGGAATTTGGTTAGCCCCGCCACATTCTATGCAAACACCATTTTGTCTTATTTCATAACTTCCACATTTTTTAACGCAAGCACCACCGATTATCTCATAACCGTAGTCACATCCATCTGATGGGCAAGCTGGTTCTCCGTTGCCCCCGCAGCTTTTGCAGATTCCATTAAAACATTCTTTTCCATAATCACATCCATCTGCACAACATGATTGCCCTTCGCTTCCGCAATCCACGCATTTTCCGTCTTTAATTATTTCATCTGAGTTACAGTTTATTTGGGGGTTGTTTTCGCTTTTTGTTTTGCTTATTGTCCAATACCCGAATGTGTCGTTGTAGATACTAAATTCATAAACTGCAGTTAGTTCTGTCGCTGACTTTTGAATTTCAAAAAGTATAAGCCCTCTTTTTTTAGTGTTTGGAGTTAGTGTTGTGCAATCAAATGATCCCGTATCTAAATAAGTGCTTGTGTCGTAGCTGTTCCCTTGCGTATCTTTTATAGTTGAATCGAATCTTGGGCAGGCAAAGAAAGAAGAGTTTCCAACATTTTCTATTTCTATATCTAAAAATAAGAATGTTTTTCCATTTTCAGCAAAATTTGTATAACTTTTGCCCGAAATTCCTACCCAGTTATAACTGTCTTTTTTTGTAGCTGAAAAAATAGTTACTTTTTCATTATCTTGTATTATTGATTCGCCAAGTTCTCGTGGTTCGTTAGGTGCTTTATATCCACAATCTGTGCTATTTGTGTCTTCTTTAGTTTTTTTAGTGCATCCTTCTTTTTGGTCACAGTAAAAGGTTTCAGTTATTTTTGTGGTTCCTTCACACTTTTCAGCATTATTTGAATTACAGTCCTCTTCAATGCAAGGAATAATATAACCACAATCAAAACTATTTTCATCTATTTCTAATTCATAATTACACTCTTCAGTTATACAGGAATAATTGTATGTTTCCTTTGTTGTTCCATTGCAATCAAACTTATCTTTCTGGTCACATTCAAGGGCATCACATTCTTTTTTGACGCATTCCCCCATAAAACATTCTTTTCCTTCTCCACAATTAGCTCCGTTGTTAACTGCTGTAGAAAAACATTTTCCTGATTCGCATAAATAATTGACGCAAGGACTATCATCTATTTTACAGTCATTGTCTACAGTGCATTGGTTTTGTTGAGTGCACCCGCTAGAAAAGAAAATTATCAAAACAAACCAGAAAACAAAAAATTTCTTCATTTAGTTACTTCCTCTAAACATTTCTCTTTTTGGTATTCATTGGTTAAAGAATTGCATCCTTGTATGTCTTGATTTTGAACATAAAGTGCATATAAACAGCTACTTGGATTTTCTAGTTTTTCACAGTCTGTTTTCTTCATTTCATATTTTGAATAAAACATTGACATATAACAAGACTGTCTTTGGCTTCCGGCCTGATCACATAAAGATAAGTCTTCTTCCATTATTGCATGGACGGCAGTAGCAAAGTCTTCATCTTTATTTGCAAACGGATTGGTTCCTCCAAAAGCGCTTTCTCCAAGTTCGCCAAGTTTTTCAGTCCATTCTTTAACCTCTTCAGAACTATTGAAATTCAATTTTTTCATAATACAGGCTTGTAAGAAGAATAAGTTGGTTTGATTTGAACAATAATCCATGTACTTGTATTGCCCAATGATTCCTCCAATACACTCTTTTGAATACTCAATACCCAAACACAATTCAACACTTTCTTGACTCACTGCTATTTGTATTTTGCATTGCTTCACAAATGCTGATCCTTTTTTGCTTATTTCATCACATAAATCAAGGTCATTATTTCTTAGCGCTAATTTTTCAATACAGTTTAGTACATCAGACTCTTTGAAATATTGAACTTGGTCACCTTCCCATCCAGCTATCCCTTCAATTCTCTTCAATTTAGTTATTTGTTGACAGTCTTCCTTTGATTTAGCCAGATTGAACACGCATTCAGTATCATATTTAATGTAATCTTCAAGAGGATTTTCAACATGCTTCTTACAGACTTCAAACTTAGATATTGTTTCAGTTCCTATTGACAAATTATTTAATCCATCATTTGAAGAAAAATCTTCCTTTACAGAAGCACAACCAAAAAGAACAATTAAAAAAACCAATCCAATTAACAAAATCTTTTTCATTTAACTATCACCATAAATTATTGAGTAAAATCATATATTATTTGCTGATATGGACTTGATAACGAATCTTTATATTGAATTTCTGTTATTGTTCTTTCTTTTGGCAAAATTGCTTTTGCATAGTAAAATACTGATTCTCCTGACAATATTTCTACTGAGTAACCATCCCCTTCAGAGATTTTCATTTCAAAATCTACTTCATCTTCGTTTGAGAACACTTTAAAGTTTCTAAGAAAAAAATAATCCAATCGTTCTGTTTTCAGAGTATTGTTAGTTACCTGCACTACAAAATATTCGTTTTTCCAGTTCTCTTTTGTTTCTTTTCCAAGAAAATCCTCTAAACCAGTCATAATATCCGCATTACTTATTTGATGAAATTTCATTATTGTTATAGACAGTTTTTCTGTTTCTCCTAAACACATAATTCCTTCAGATTTATCTGATTTATCAAGATTGCATGTTGCAAATTTAGTTTCAGTAGAATCAGAATGTTTGGAATCTTTGCTGTAATCCGTTGAATCAGTCACTTTTTCAGTAGTGTAACCAATAAAAAATATAATTACTAAAGCTAAGAAAGTATACAGTAGTATTTTCGACCCCGGAGACAAAGCATCAAGCTGACTTTTTATAGTTATTAAAATCACCCAACATTAACTTCATATTCTGCTACTTTTTTGTCCAAAAAACCTAATTCAACTCTAAAAGTGAGTTTTTGGGTTTTTGGAACTTGCCAGATTATTTTTCCTTTCTTTTTTGCTCCAACTGGAATGCTTTCTCCAATGTATATTCCGTCATCTAAATACATTGAGGTTATTCCTGCTTCATAATCAATTGCAAATCCTTCTTCATCTAAAACTTTAATATCACTTGAACTAAAGTATTCATCGCTTTCGCTTATGTTTTCAAGAATTATTTCTGCAATCATGAAAGTTTTTCCTTCTTCTGCCTCTTTATCTGACATGTATTCTTCATTTGATTCAATAATATCCTTAAATTCAACAGAATTCAAAGTAAACTTTAAATCATCTGCTGTAAAAGTTTGACCTATCTGGAATTTGCTTGGCTTGGTTTCATTGCTTTGTAGATTAGAATTGTCTGTGGTTTCATTATTTGTCGGAGTTGTTGTATTATTGGGAGCAACATTTTCCCTTGAAGTACAACCAGAAAAAAAAATTAACAGAACTAGCCCAATACATAAATACTTTTTCATAAACTTTCCTCCTAAATAAATTTAGTTATGCTAAAAATAGTGGAAGAAAACATTTTAAAGCGATTGTGAATGGATTGTGATGTGCTATTTATTAGGTTGTAAACACTTTTTATATGTGGGAAGACCTTGCATTCTTAAAACAGAGTAAAACTGCAGTCCAAATTTTGAAGAAACTGAATTCTCCTAAAACACCTACTGAATTGGGCAAAGAATTGAATTTGCATCAGCAAAGCGTTTCTAATACGTTGTCCAAATTACTTGAAAGAAAACTTGTGATGTGCATTACCCCGGAAAGACACAATTACAGACATTATGTTCTATCTGAAAAAGGTAAAAAAATTATTGAAAAAATAAAACAAATGAAATAATAATTATTTGAATTCCCTGTTCAACAAATTGCCTTTTTGGCTAAACGAAATAATAAAATACAGGTTTGTTCAGAATATTAGAGACTAAAGCATGTTAATTGAAAAGGAAAGTTTGGCTCAATATTTTTTGTTAGTAACTGTAGCACTGATTACTTTGTGTTTTGTGTTAGCCAACCATTTTGACTTGATTGTTTATTTTGCTGCGTATTGGATTGTAATCCCTGTGTTTTTGGGCTTTTATTATACCATTAAAGCAATTGAACAGAAATCTTGAAATCTTAAATTCAAATTTCAAAATGGCTTATAATAAAAATTGTGCCAGTTAAATTAATTAGAATTAATAGGTTTAAAGTGATTGAAAAAAATTCTAATTTTTTAATTTGAATGTTTTAGGGTTATTAAAAACGTTGCTGAATAAAAAACTAAAAAAATTGTCATTAAGGGAGTTATATTTAATTTTAAGAAGTTAAATAAAAAATAAGAATAAGTTAATCCCATTAAAAAACCATTAATTGCAATGAATTTTGGTTTAATACTAATTTTTTTAAATCTATATAATACCCATTCTATTGTTCCTGGAACTGCTGTTAAAACAAATATTGGTTGATTTACTATAAAACTGTAAACTACTATTAAAGATAAAATGCCTATGTAAAACCCAAAACATCTTGAACAAATTTTTATGCCTTTTATTGTTAGACATCTGCCATAGTTTTTAGGTAACTGGTGTGACAATAGACAGTGTTTGTTTTCTTTTAGGAATTCTATTGCTTCTTTTATTGAGTTATTTAAGGTCTTTTCTTGTTGCTGCATCATATATTCCATAAAAATAAGGTATTACAAGCCAAAAAGTGCAGAGTATCAATAATCCTTTTCCAAATTCCCCAGCATACATTTGACCAGTACCAGGAATAACAACTGAAAGAATTACTGCAACTGTCCTGCTTTTCTTTTCTGAAGTTTCTGCTCCAGGTTGTGTTGCTCCACATTTTGGACAAGCAATTGCTTTATCACTAATTTTTTCTCCACATTCAGAACAAAATTTAGTTTTTGACTGTGGTAAACCTTTAGTTTCGTTTTGTTCTCCTTGCGTTTTTTCAACCATTAATCCACCTCAATAATTTAAAAATTATTTATATAATGAAAAAACTACCTAAAAAAGCTTTGCTTTTGGATTTGGTCTCTAAAAAATGTTTTTATAAAGCAAAATATGACTGAATTCAGGGGATGACAAGCTTTATTAAATTCAAAAACCATTATTTAG
>PFAI01000021.1:0-6274 GCA_002763225.1 Candidatus Diapherotrites archaeon CG10_big_fil_rev_8_21_14_0_10_31_34 | reverse complement strand
TTCGCTGTCGCTCAATCGGACTGCAAAAGCCCACTGCTTTTTTGATATTACAAGTTAACCCCACAAAAAACAGGCGGCTAAATAGTTTGTGGAGTTAATCAATTGATGATTCTTCGGCCAAAAAGCAAAAAATTCTATTTTTATATACTGATTACGGAAAAGCTTAACGCCAATTAATTAAAACAGTTTGAACTATTTTTTATTGAATGAACACGCAAAACACAAAAATTGACTCAAAAGGAAGAATGGTTATTCCAAACGCGTTCAGGGAAAGCCTTGGAATAAAAAAAGGAGAAAACATCATAATTGAATTAGACAAAGAAAATGAAAGAATAATCCTTTTCCCAATAGAAAAAAAAGTAAAAAAAATGCTGATTTATTTAAGCGATAAACCGGGTTCACTTACAAAAACAGCAGAAATATTAAGTAAAAATAAAGTGGATTTAGTTTACACAGAATCAAGAAGCACTAAAAGAGGAAAAGAAGCAGTCTGGACAATAGTAGCAGACTTCAGCAAAACAAACCTACAAAAACTCAAAAAAGAGCTGGAAAAAGAAAAACTAATTCTAAAAACAAAACTTACAAAGGTTTAAATACTTTGCCACATAACAGTATGTAATGAATCCCACTTTATTCCCACTAAGTGATTTACTTCATTACTGATTTTATTTGTTTAGAGAACAGAAGGGATTTAGTTCACAAAAAAAGGGTTTGATCTTTTTTCATTAGAGAACATAATAAACCAGAAGAAAAAAAAGTATTCTGAAAAATCCGTTACCTGTAAATTACTTAAAAACCGGAAACTGATTTTAGATAAAATTGCAGAAGAAAGCTGGGAACTCATTGAAGCCTCGGAAGAAAAAGAAAAAAAAGAAGTTGTCTGGGAAGCCGCTGACTTGCTCTATTTTTTTATGGCATTACTTGCAAGCAGAAACATCAGGTTAAACAAAGTGTTTGCTGAACTGAAGAGGAGAAACAATGAACCAGGAAAAGATTGACTGGAAAAAAGGGAATGGATTACTCCCGACAATAATTCAGGAAGAAAAAAACAGGGAAGTGCTGATGCTTGCGTACTCAACTAAAGAATCACTGGAAAAAGCATTTCAGACAAAACAAGGATGGTATTACAGCAGAAGCAGAAAAAAATTATGGAGAAAAGGCGAAACTTCAGGAAACACACAAAAACTGAAAAAAGTTTTTGTTGACTGCGACAAAGACACTTTGCTTTTTAAGGTTGAACAGAAAGGAAACGCATGTCATTTAAACAAAAAAAACTGTTTTGAGGAAATAAAATGAAAATAATAAAATTGAATAATAAAGGACAGATAAATGGCTTAATGAGAGACAAACAGGCAGAAACAGAAAGAACAGAAGAAACCGTCAAAAAAATAATAAACAAGGTAAAAGCAAAAACAGAATTCTCCTGGGAAGCAACAGAAGTAAAATGCCCTGTTTTTGCAGATGCAATAGTTGACTTGGTTGAAACAGGCTCAACATTAAAAGCAAACAATTTAAGGATTGCAGACACTGTCTTTGAATCAGTTACAGTAATGATTTCAAACAAGAACGCAATGAAAGATGAATGGAAATCAAACAAAATAAATGAAATAAAAATGCTTTTAGAAGCAGCATTGCTTGGAATGCAGAAAGTAATGCTTGAAATGAATGTTTCAAAAAACAAATTAAAAGGATTAGTAAAAATTCTTCCATGCATGAAAAGCCCTACAATAAGCAAATTATACGGAGAACAAGGGTATGCAATAAAAGTTGCAGTAAACAAAGAAGAAGTACCAAAAATCATTCCAAAAATAATCAAGGCAGGGGCAACAGATGTACTTGAATTCGAGCTGAACAGAGTTGTGCCCTAGCCATATAACAAGCTTTATTAAACCAAAAAACCATTACATTAATCGGTTTCAGAACTTTAACTGATTAATTTTGGTTCAGTTTTTTGTTCAACTGGCTTTGCTTCTGGTTTAATTTCTTTTTTTTGTTCAACTTTTATTACTTCTTTTTTAGGTTCTTCTTTTGGTTTTTCATTGGATTTGGTTTCTGTTTTTTTTTCTTCCGTTTTTTGGCTGTCTTTTTTTGGTTTTGTTTTTGATACAGCTTTTTTCAGAAACTTCTTTTTCTTAGGGATTAGTTCAATTGTTTTAATTATTACTGCATTAATTATTCCCTGCTGTCCGGGCCTTGAAGTGACTTTTGCATGCTTTTTTCCGTTTAATTCAACTTCAATTACTGCGCCTTTAGTAATAATATTTCTTCTGGCATATTGCCTGTTAGCATCATTCTGAACAATATTCAAAATTTTAATTTTATGGGTTTTATTCAAAGAATCAGTTACATTTGCATTAACTGCATATCTTAACTGGGTTTTGGCTGAATTGCCTCTTCCATTAGATACAACTCTATGCTCTTTTTCTGCTAATCTTGTCTCAGAAAAAGTTCCTCCTTTCCAGGCAAGCTTTTTAGTGCTTCTCCTGTCAGTTCTTTTAATTCCCCCAGAAGTTTTTCTTCTAGATTTCATATGCCATTCAACCATTTTATCCCCTTAATTTTGTTTAACCTTTTTTAAAAAGGTTTTTGATGCAACTTTTTTCTAAAAAGTTGTTTTTGATTAACCTTTTCTCAAAAGGTTAATAAAGTCTTAAACCCATTAATTTTATTGCTATGATTTACAAAAAAAATCATGTTTTTTGCACAATAAAAATAGGCAAAGCAGAGATAAATTCTATTGCTAAAAGTATAAAAAGCATTATGTTAAAGGAAAAAAACCTTTTTGTTTTGTTTAACCTGAATTGCACTGACTCAATCCAGCACATTAAATTCTGCATTGATTTAATGCCAAAAAAGTTTACTGCAACAGATTACCTGAAGAAATTAACAGGAATACAGCAGTTTTCTTTAATCAGAAAAAAAGCTGAATTGGATTCAACAAAAAACTGTTGTTTTATTGTATTTGAATCAACCAAAAAAAAAGCAGAAAAACAGTCAATTGAAATAGGGAAAAAAATTAAATTTAAAGAAAACAATTCATTGATTTCAAATAAAAAAAGATTAAAAAAACTTGCAAAAAAAGAAGGATTAAATAAAAAAGCTTTGAAAGGTTTTGGAGAAGACTTTTATTCTGCTTTAAACAACTATTTTATTGAAAAAAGTGCTTTGGTGAATTAATGAAAAAAGTTTTTTTGGTTTTATTGTTAATTGTTTTTTTGGGTTTTATTTTAAGGTCAGCTGATTTGTTTAATAATTCTTTTGGAGAACCAGACAATTATTTTCATTTAAGAATGACTGAAATGGTTTTAGATACACAAGGAATTCCAGTGTATGATGAATTGTCAATGCAGGGAAGATATTATTCTTATGCTCCATTATACCATGTTTTTTTCTCTGAACTTTTTCTGCTTTCAGGAATTGAATTAGAGTTATTAATGCATTTAAGCGTAATTTTTTATGGTTTAATTGGAGTATTTGTTGTATTTGTTTTTGCAAGAAAAATTTATGGCACTGAAATAGGAATTTATTCAGCGTTTTTTCTTTCAACAATGGTATACCATATAATCAGAACTTCAGGCAACACAAGGCCTGATGGATTAGCATTGCTTTTTATTCCTGCAGTAATTTATTTAATTTACTGCAAAAAATACAGAACAGCGTTTTTGCTTGGGATTCCTTTGATGTTATTGCATCCTCTTTCAGCAATGAATCTAATTGTTTTTCTTTTAATCTGGATGATTATTGCAAGAGTAAGAAAAATAGATTTATCAATAAAAAAAGTTTTTTTGATTATTGAAGCAATGGTTTTAACTTTTTTGTTTTGGCTGAATTCTCTTCCATACCATTACATAGATTATGTTTCAAATGTTTCGTTTGAATCAAGTGAAATGACTAAAGCAACATTGTTTTCTCAAATGAATTTAATGTTGTTTGCAGGAATCTTTATTTTAATCGGATTATTCAAGCCAAAAAAGAAAAACCTTTTTTTAATGGCATGGTTTTTGTTTGAATTATTTTATGGGGTGTTTGGAACAAGATTAGGAATTTTTATTGCTTTTCCTGCAACAATTCTGGCAGGAAAAGGTTTTGCAATTGTAATAGAAAAAATCAAACCTTATACAAAAATTTTCTTTATTTTGGTTCTGGCTTTAGGGTTAATTATTTTTATTCCGGAAACACAATTCAAAGGAAAATTTTTTAGTGACACTGAAAAAAATGCAATGAAATGGTTTGATGAATTCACAGAAAAAGACTCAAATGTTTTTTCTGTTTGGGACAGAGGGCATCCTTTAGCCGAATTAGGCAAAAGAAAAGTTGTAATTGACGGATATTTTGAGTTTGCACCTGATTTAAATAAAAGAAATGATTCAATGAAAGAAATTGTTTCAACTTCAGACTGCAATAAAATTTTTATTGAAGCAGACAAATTCAAGTCAAACTATTTTTTTGTATTTAACTCAGCAGTAAATTCAAGGGATTTCAAAAACGGCTTGCTTGAAGCAGAATGCAGTTTTATGGATTATGTTTTTGACAGCGATTCATCTAAAATAATCAGATTTGACTTGAAATCCAAACCAAAAGACTAAACAAAAAAGTTATTAATTATTTACAACCTAATTAATACTAGTTAAAAAAAAATGCAGGAGAAGGGGTTAAATGAAATCTTTAATGGGGGATATACTAAATAATAATTCAAAGCCAAATAATAAAAATGAAAACGAAGAATTTTCAGCACCAAGAATAATGGTTATAGGAGCAGGAGGCGCAGGATGCAACACAGTTAATAGAATTTCTAATATGGGTGTTGCAGGAGCACAATTAGTTGCAGTTAACACAGACAAACAGCATTTATCAATAATCAATGATGAATTAACTAAAATATTAATTGGAAAAAGCGTTACAAGAGGATTAGGCGCAGGAGGCTATCCGGAAATTGGAAGAAAATCAGCTGAAGTTTCAAGAAAAGCATTAGAAGAAGTTTTAACCAACATTGACATGCTTTTTATTTCAGCCGGAATGGGCGGAGGAACAGGAACAGGCTCTGCTCCAATCATTGCAGAAATAGCAAAACAAAAAGGAGCAATAGTTATTTCAATTGTAACTTATCCTTTTGCTTTAGAAAGATCAAGATTAATTAATGCAGAACAAGGATTACAGGAATTAACTGCTTCAAGCGACACAGTAGTGGTAATAGACAACAACAGGCTAGTAAGCTTGGTTCCAAACCTGCCAATACAAGATGCATTTAAAGTAGCAGACGAAGTAACAGCAAGAACAGTAAGAGGAATAACAGAAACAATAACCCAACCATCACTAATTAACCTAGACTTTGCTGACGTCAGAAGCGTAATGGGAAACAAAGGACTAAGCGTAATAGCAGTAGGAGAAAGTAATTCAAGAAATAAAGAAGAAGAAGTAGTTAAAGAAACATTAAAGAATTCCTTGCTTGACGTGGATATTTCTGGCGCAACAGGCTGTTTGATTCACATTACCGGAGGACCAGACCTGACTTTAGGAGAAGCAAACAAGGTAGGAGAATTACTTACAGAGAGTATTGACCCAAAAGCTTCAGTTATTTGGGGAGCAAGAATTGATCCAAGCTTTACAAACAAAATTGAAGTAATATCCATTTTCACCGGATTAAATTCAAAAGAAGTCAGAGGAATGGGAAACGGAAAAAATTCAAGACAATCAAAAGACAAAATGGGTTTAGGGTTAGGGTCAATTTAAAATTTTTTAGAAAAAGATAGGTTACCAAAAAAAGTTTGCAGATTAAACGTCGTGCAAAGCACGACTTTTTTTCTAAAAAATTGTTTTTAATTAATTTTTGGAAAAAATTAATCTTCTACTCTAATGGTTACTTGTTCGTTTTTGTTTTCTAATTCATAGTCATAGTTTCCAAAGTGCTCTGAAACATTTAATAAAGCAGTATATTCCCCTGTTTCAACTACTTTTGAAGGAAAAATATCATAAGAAAACTTGACTGTTTCTCCTGGAGCCATTTTATTTGGAAGCTTTTTTCTGATTACTCTGTTCATTCCAGCTTTATCTAAACCTAATTGAGGAGGCAGTTCTAAACTAAATGAAACCAGTTTAGGTTTAACCCCATTATTTGCAATAGTAAAATCTAATCTAATTGGTTCTCTGTTCCTTAATTTTAATCTATAAGGAAACAAGTTTGTTTTAATATTTAATCCCGGCATTATCTCACCCTCAAAATCCCTAATAAAGTTATATTCCAGAAGCTTAATAAATAGTTTTGTGTTTAGTCATT
>PFAI01000030.1 GCA_002763225.1 Candidatus Diapherotrites archaeon CG10_big_fil_rev_8_21_14_0_10_31_34 | reverse complement strand
AGCCCTTTCTTTAATTAAGCTGAGGTGGCAGAGAGGATATGCATCCGCCTGCAGTTCCAACCTTTTCTTTTTCCAGAAAAAGAAAAGCTACGGTCTACCAAAAGAAAAAGGGTAAAAAAAGGCCGTGAGCATCCAAAGAGAAAACCAGTGCAGGTTGCAACTTAATTTCAGAAAGAAATTAAGTGCACACTAAAACCAAAAGTTTTAGTAGTGCTCAAAAAGAGAAAATGTTTTTAGCCAAATTCCTTTTTTTCTTTTGGGCTAACTTACACCTTTTCTTTTTTCGGAAAAAAAGAAAAGGAGCAGAAAGCGGAAGATCGAGGGTTCGAATCCCTCTCTCAGCTATTACTATCTAAGTATTTTTCTTTAATGTATTTTATGAATGGCTTTTCTTTTCCTTCAATCTGGAATTCATCTAAAACATTATAATACTTTTCCAGCTCCTCAATTTTTATGTCAATTAATGGATAGCTTTTTTTCCATAAAATCCAGTTCATTAAAAGCCTTGACAGCCTGCTGTTGCCGTCAACAAAAGGCTGAATTGAAGCCATTTTTAAGTGAATTAATGCTACTAACTCTAAAGGATGCATTCTTCTGTTTTCAGATTTATACCAGCTAAAAAAATTTTCTAGTTCTCTCTCAAGTTCATTCCATTTCGGGGGAACAAAAGGAGTCCCTCCAATTTTAACATTTCTTTTCAGTTCACTTCTCAGTTTTCCGGCTATTTCGTTGCTGACTCCTGCAAAAAGAATCTTATGCAGTTTTTTTATGAACTTAATATTCAGTTTTCCTGTATATTTTGTTATTGCCACAATGCCTTTTTCGTGGTTTTCAATTTCTTTAACTGTCTTTAAGTTCTTGAAATCTTTCGGGATAATGCCGTCTTTGAGAATTAAGTGCGTCTGCCTTAATGTAATGTCAACTCCTGACAGTTTGCTGCTGTCATAAGTAAACCTTATCATGAAATTCTTGAAATATTTTTCTTTTTCCAGAGAACTCAATTTTTTTCTTTCCACGGAGTATTCTGTTTTCTTTTTTTCAATTTCTTCTACTTCTTCTCCGGAAAAATATTTGTATTTTCTTCCTTTGAGTTCCTTCAAAAACTCTTTTTTTAACTGCCCCAGTCTTTCTTTTGAAGGCAAAACTTTCCCGACATATTTTGTTTCCTGCACTGTTTTTTTTCCTTTTCTGACAGAATGCGCCAAAACAAAATAACCCTTAATTTTTCTTATAAAAACCATAAAAATATTATACACTACATTTATTTAAATCTTTTGTTTATACACTACTGTGTTTTTTTTGGTTCGGCTTCAAACTTTGCCTTTTGGTCCCTCTCCCGGCTTTTTTTTATGTTATAAAAGTTTAATGAAAATCTTTTATTTATAAAGCATTTTTTGATTTCTTTTTTTGCCTTTCATTATTTTTAATGGTTCTCTTGCTTTTCTTCCGGAGATTTCTTCTCTGAACTTTTTTTGTTTAATGGCTTTCTCTAAAAATTTTCTATAAGGAAATCTTCCGTAAACCCATTCTCTTCCATTATATAAACTTAAAACTTTTTCCCTTGGAAAACCCATTTTAATTGCTATTTTTGCGCTCATTAAATCTGCAATCAATTCTTCTGTTTGGCTTGGGTTTAACTGAATTTCTCTGGAAAAATCAAATACATTTCTTGCCGGATCATGACAGATTTCATGCATTAAAGTTTTCATTCCCCCCCATGCAGGGGTGTTTCCAAGAAAAAAATGGTTTGCAGGAATTTCAATTAATCTGCCTTCTGGAATAACTTTTAGCAAATTGCCGTTTCTTATGACTCTGATGTTTTGCTTGTGTTCCCCTAAAACTTCTGATGTAAAAAAATGTTTTCCGATCTGAAAAACAGTTCTTGATAATGAATCTTTTGGATAAAAATTAATTGGAACTGTTTCTAAATTAGTTAAAGTTCTTTCATAAGCAGTTTTTAAAGTAGGGTTTTTTTCGTGTTTAATCATGTCTTTTACTGCCCACTGCATTTTTTGCCTGAAAACATTCAGGTTTTTGACCCTGTTTCTGTTTAAAACTTTTCCCATGCTATCACTAAAAGAAAAGAAATACGATTATTTAATCTTTTTCTTCAAACACTTCTTCGTCTTCTGGTTTCCATGCAGGCTCAACCATGCATAAAATGATTAATTCTTTTTTTCCTGTGTTTGAAATCCGTTGAACTGCATTAGGCGGAATATAAATTGCGTCATTTTTTTCTATTTTTTTTTGTTTGTCATCAATAAACATTATTCCTTTTCCTTGCAGAATATAATACACTTCACTGCTTTTCAGCCTGTGTTTAGTGCAGGTTTTCCCTGTTGGAACTCTTGCATAAGCCAAACTGTAATTTAATTCAAGTTTGTCTTTTAATGGATTAAATAATTCCCTTAAAATTGAATGGTCTCCTGCAGTGAATTCACTGCATTCCTTTAATTTTCTTACAAACATTTTTTTCACCACCCATAATGCTTTGCTTTGCTGAAAGAAAAAGCTTTTGCAGCCTTAAAAGCCCCTTTTTTAACCAGTAAAGGCTTTTTGATTAAAAGCTTTAAAGAAGAAGACAAAAATTTCCAGAAACTGATTTTAGTCAAGTCATCCGGAAGCAGTTCAGAAAAAAAATTCAGTTCTTCTTCACTAAAAGAATAAAAAATATTTTTTCCTTTAATCAGTTTATTGTAGTCAGGAAACTCTTTTTTCCATAACTCTTCATATTCTTTCAAAACTTTTTTTGAATAATCATTTGTTTCAATTGCTTTTTTTGCGGTCATTCCTGCAAACTTTGCTGAAGTTAATGCAAGAGAAGTTCCGCCTTCAAATAAAGGAGAAGTAAATCCTGCTGCATCCCCTATTAACATTAAGCCATCATCAAAAGTTTTTTTGTGCGGGCCCGAAATTGGAATTAATCCGCCAAAGCTTTTCTCAATTTTTTTGTTTTCCCATTTTTTTTGTTTTAAGAATTCATCCAAAAATTTCTTTGCATGCGTTTTTTCTTCTGTAACTAATCCAATGTTTGCTTTCCCATTTTTTTTTGGAATCATCCACAAATATCCTTTTGGCGCCAGTTTAGGCCATAAATAGAAATCCAAGAAATCATTTCTTTCAATTTCTGTCATTTTGTACTGGATTCCAATAACTGTTTTCGGCATTGAATTTAATTCAAGTTTTTTTGATGTAAAAGAATAAACTCCTGATGCATCAATTAAAATTTTTCCTGTAAAAGAATTTTTATTAGAACATTGTATTTCCCAAAAATTTCCTTCTTTTTTTATTTCTTTAACTTTATGCTCTGTTTTTATTTTTGCTCCTGCTTTAACTGCTTTTTTTCCAATCCATTGCTCGAATTTATCTTTTTCTAATACAAATCCTTCTTCTTTTAAAACAGTGTTTTTTCCGTTAGGAAAAATTATTTTAATGCCTTTTACATTAGCTGAAATTACTTGTTCAGGTAATTCTAATCCAAGCCTTCCGGCTGCAATTCCTGAAATGCATTCCCCACAATGAACTGGTTGCCCTATAACCGAATTTTCTTCTAATAAAAGAGTCTTTAAATTAGATTTAGCGCATTCTAATGCAGCAAAACATCCTGCTGGTCCTCCGCCAATTATTATTACATCAAAAATTTCTTTCATTATAATATGTTTAATTAATTGGTTTTTTTAATTAAACCTGTTTTTTTATTGGTTGTTTTTGTTTGGTTTTTTAATTAAATTTGTTTTTTTTATTGGTTGTTTTTGTTTGGTTTTTTTTTAATTAAATCTTTTTTTAGGCTTTTTTTTGATTTTATTTGTCTTTATTTGGTTTATTTTTTAATTTAATCTAATCCATATTTTTGTATGAAGTCATTGCTTTTGTTAAGCGGAGGAATTGACAGTCCTGTAGCAGGATTTTTAATTAAAGATAAAACAGAAATTACCTGCCTGCATTTTTCTTCAGTTAAAATAACAGGGAAACAGTCAGTTGAAAAATCAGAGAAATTAGCTGAAAAACTGAATTCAAGATTTATTTCAATAGATTTTTCTGATGCATTACAGCAGATTGTGAATAAAACTGAAAGAAAATTTTATTTTATTTTAATGAAGCGTTTAATGCTGAAAACAGCTGAAAAAATCTGTGAAAAACACAAGTTTGATTTAATTGTTACAGGAGAAAATTTAGGGCAGGTTTCATCCCAGACTTTAGAGAATTTAGTTTCAATTTCTTTTGGACTTAAAATTCCTGTGATAAGGCCATTGCTTGGAATGGATAAACAAGAAATAATTGATTTAGCAAAAAAACTTGATACTTATAATCTTTCTGTCGGACCAGAAACCTGTGATGCATTAGGCCCAGACAAGCCTGCAACCAAATCACTTCAAAAAAAAGTGTTAGAAGAAGAACTTAAAGCAGGATTAAATGATTTAACCGAAAAACTGTTTATTGAATTTGAAAAACAAATAAACTAAAGACAATTTAACTCTTAAAACACAAAGGTTTATTAATCAAAAAATGTTATTAATATCATTATTTTAGTTTTTGGAGGGATTTAATGAGCGAATTTGTGAAAAAAGCCAGCATTGTTTTTGGTTTAATTCTTTTTGCAATTGGTGTAGCCTGGATTTGGAGTCCTTATGCCGCAAATTGGGGTGCCTTAGCAGTAATGTGGGGTGGAATAGGCGCATTAGGTTTTAGTGTGTCAAAATACAGCTAAACCTTTTTTTCTTTTATTTGATGTAAAACACACAATAAATTATGTATAATTAGATTGTGTTTTAACTTTTTCTCTTTTATTTTATTTAATGGATAAATCAATTATAGTTTTGCGCCCTGCTTCAGAAATCTATCTTAAAACTCATTTTGTCAGACAATTTTTTATTAAAAAATTGGTTTCAAATTTAAGGAAAACACTTAACTCAAAAAACATTAATTTAACTCTTTCAGGAAAGTTTTCAGGCATTCTTGTCTGTGAAACAGATAATCAGATAAAAGCAATTCCTTTAATGCAAAAAGTTTTTGGAATCCATTCTTTTTCTTTTGCTGTTCCTTTTACTTTTAATTCAATGCAGGACTTAAAAGAAATCTTTGTTGATTTTGCAAAAAAAACTCTTTCAAAAGGAGATTCTTTTGCTTTGCGTATTTCAAGAAACGGAAAACACGATTTTTCTTCTCAGGATATTGCAGTTGAAGTAGGACAAAAAATAATGGATGAAATTAAAGGATTAAAAGTAAATCTTTCAAGTCCTTCAAAAGAAATTTTTGCTGATGTAATCCAAAACACTGTTTTTCTTTATTCAGAAAAAATTCCCGGGGTAAAAGGCATTCCGGTTGGAGTAGAAGGAAAAGTTGGTTTAATCATGGATGGAAAAAAAGATGAATTAGTTTCAGCTTTTTTAATGCTTAAAAGAGGCTGCAATATTTTTCCAATAATCCGGGAAAATAATTCTAAAATTAAAGCAAATATTGAATTAATCTCTCAGTTTAATTCTTTTACTGAATTAAAATCAATTCCTTTTTCTGCAATAGAACAAGAAAGAAATTTTCTTTCTGCTTTGGTTTTAAGTGAAAGAAATGAAGCCAAAGCATTAAAAGAAATCAGTGAATTGCAGGACAAAACAGGTTTTGTTGTTTTCTCTCCAATAACATTTTATCCTGAACAGCAATTCAAAGAAATTTTAGAGTTGATTAAATGAAGATAGCAATTATTTCTGACACTCATTTAGGTTTTTCCAATAAAACTGAAAGAAAAGAAGAGGCATTAAATAATGCGTTAAATGCTTTTGCTCTTGCAATAGAAAATAATGCTGAACTGATTTTATTGCCTGGAGATATTTTTGATTCAAAAATCCCTTTAATTGAAACATGGTTTGATTCATTTGAGTTATTCAGGCTGACAAAAAATGCAAAAAAAAGCGAAGTAAGAATTTTAAAAGAAGGAAAAGAACTATTTTTCAGGGGAATTCCGGTTATTGCAATTCACGGAACTCATGAATTGCGTTCAAGGGATTTTAAGAATCCTCTTGAAGTGCTTGAAAGTGCTGGATTTATTTTTTACATTCATGCAAACTATTTAACTGCAGAAAAAGACAATGAAAAAGTTGCTGTTCATGGCATGGGCGGCGTTCCAGAAAAAAAAGCATTAGATGTCCTTAAACTATATAATCCAAATCCAATTCCTTTAGCAAAAAACTTTTTGTTATTGCATCAATCCATTAAGGAATTTCTTCCAACCCAGGATGAAATGGCTGCAACTATTTCAATTTCTAATCTGCCAAAAGGATTTGATTTAATTATTAATGGACATTTGCATTGGCATGCAGAAAAAGCTTTTGATGGAGGCAAATTATTAATGCCTGGTTCTACAATCACAACGCAAATGAAAAAACTTGAATCAGAAAAACAAAAAGGAATTGTATTGATTGATTCTGAGTCAATGAATACTTTTTTTATTCCATTAAAAAACCAGAGAAACCTTTTTTATGAAAAAATTTCTTTTATTGAAGCAACTCCTGCCCAAATTCTTGAAAGATTAGAAACAAAAATTGATGTTTTTTTAGCTCAAAACAGAGCTGATTTAATTCCTTTAATTAGAATTAAATTAACCGGAACTTTAGCCAAAGGTTTAACTCAATCTGACGTAGATTTAAATAAAGTTTTATCCGAGTTTCAGGGAAAAGCAATTTTTTCTGTTAACAAGGATTTTTCTTCTGTTGAATTCAAAAGAAGAATTCAGGAATTAAGAGACTTGCATAAAACAAAGAAATCTGTTTCTGCTTTAGGAATTGAAATGCTTGAAAAAAATCTTTCTGAGACTTCTTTTGATAAAAACTTTGACATCCAAAGATTTTTTGAATTACTGGCTGACGAAGATATAGATAAATCAATTGAATTCCTGCTGGAAAAATAAAACTGAAACATCATTTTGCTTTTAGTAATTCTTCTACTGCTTCTGGATTGCTTAGAGTTGAAATATTTCCTGTGTCCTGACCTAATACTTTTGCTTTAATTACTCTTCTCATTATTTTTCCACTTCTGGTTTTTGGAAGATCTTCCACAAATAATATTTCATCTGGTCTTGCAAGTTTTCCTATTTCTTTTCCAACGTGTTCAATTAATTCTTTTCTAAGGTTTTCGGATATTTCTGTTCCTTTTTTCAGAATGACAAAAGCTGTAATGCTTTCTCCTTTGATTTCGTGTGGTTTTCCTATTGCTGCTGCTTCTGCCACTAGTGGATGAGAAACTAAAGCTGATTCAATTTCTGAATTTCCTATTCTGTGCCCTGAAACTTTTAATACATCTGAATCTCTTCCCTGAACCCAAAAATAACCGTCTGAATCAACTCTTGCTACATCTCCAGCCAAATAAATTTCTGGATACATTTCCCAGTAAGTTTTTTGGTATTTTTCAGGGTTTTTGTATATTCCTTTCAGCATGCCCGGCCAGGGCTTTAACAAAACTAATTCTCCGCCTGCATTAATTATTTCTTTTCCTTCTTTGTTCAGGACTTTTGCCTGAATTCCGGGGAAAGGTTTTGTTGCTGACCCAGGCTTTAAGTCTGTTATCGGCAAAGGAGTAATACAATGGTTTCCTGTTTCAGTCTGCCACCAAGTATCCATTATCTGGCATTTTTCTTTTCCAATAAATTTGTAATACCACATCCATGCCTCTGGATTAATTGGTTCTCCGACACTTCCAAGTAATCTCAGTGATTTAAGTGAATGTTTTTCAATCCATTCTTCTCCAAAATGCATAAACATTCTTATTGCAGTAGGAGAAGTATATAACACTGTTACTTTGTGTTTGTCAATTATTTCCCACCATCTGTCTGGATTAGGGAAATCCGGAGAGCCTTCATACATTACTGAAGTTACTCCTAAAATCAATGGAGCATAAACAATATAGCTGTGCCCTGTAATCCATCCGATGTCTGCAGCACACCACCAAATATCTTTGTCTTTTAAATCAAAAACCCATTTCAAGGTTATTGCTGTTCCAACTGCATAACCTCCGTGATCATGAATTATTCCTTTTGGTTTTCCTGTTGTACCAGAAGTATATAAAATAAATAATGGGTCATTTGCTTCCATTAATTCTGTTTTGCATTCAGGTTTTTCTTTTTTTATTATTTCATGATACCATAAATCTCTTTTTTCATTCCAGTCAACTTTTTCTCCCGCTGTTCTTTTTATTACAATGCATTTTTCAACTGAAGGAGTTTCCATTAATGCTTCATCTGCAGCTTTTTTTAATGGGATAATTTTTCCTCTTCTGTAAAACCCGTCACAGGTTATAACTAATTTTGCTGCTTCATCATTAACTCTTTCTCTGAATGCCAAAGCACTAAAGCCGGAAAAAACAACTGAATGAATTGCGCCAATTTTTGCTGAAGCAAGCATTGCAACAGGCAGTTCAGGAATCATAGGAAGATATATTCCTATTCTGTCTCCTTTTTTTATTCCAAGTTTTTTCATTGCATTAGCTAATTTATTTACTTCTTGGTAAAGCTGTTTAAAAGAAATTTTTCTGACTTCTTTTTCTGGTTCGCCTTCCCAGATAAAAGCAGTTTTTGTTTTGTTTTTATGTTTGTCTAATGCATCAAAAACAATATTGTATTTTGCTCCATTAAACCATTTTGAGTAATTGTTTTCTTGTTCAAGAATTTTTTTAAAAGGTTTTTTCCATTTAACTGTTTCTTTTGCTGCTTCATTCCAAAACCATTCAATGTCTTCTGCTTTTTTCAGTAATTCATCATATGATTTTATTTTCTTTTTTTTCATCCATTTCATTACATTAGAGTTTTCCACTAATTTTTTTGACGGCTTAAAAACTCTTTTTTCGTTTAACAAAACAACTAAATCTTTTTCTTCCATTTCTTCACCTTTTAACTTTTCCTCTAAACAAAGAATAATCATATAATGCTTTAAGTGATTCTGCCGCGTCTTTTGGAAAAGTAAATGTTGGAACAAATTGTTTTTCCATTATTTTTTTCTGGCTTTCAGTGTAATTTCCTGAAGCAGAAACCACTATAATTGGCTTAATTTGTTTTTTATGCAGTTTAATTATTTCATACACAATATTTTTGTCTAATAATGGCGGGGGAAACAATACAATCAATAAAATCATGTCAATGTTTTTGTCTTTTAATGCTAATTCAGTTGCTTTTTTGTACATTTCTGTTGTTGCGTCTCCGGTTAAATCAATTACATTTTTTAGTTCTGCAAAAACAGGAACAATTTTTTTCAGTGAATTCAAATTCTTTTTTTCCATTAAAGCTAATTCTAATCCATTTTCAATTAATGCATCTGCAGCTAAAACTGCATAGCCTCCTCCGTCAGTTATAATCTGGACTTTTTTTCCTTTGGTTAAAGGCTCATTAGATAAAACTCTGGCAAAATTAAATAATTGTTCAAAGCTTTTTGCTTCAACCATATGGCTTTGCTTAAATGCTGCTTTAACCACTCTTGCTTCTCCTGCAATGCTTCCTGTATGAGAAACAGCTGCAGTTTTTCCTGCTTCAGTTACTCCTCCTTTTAACACTACAATTGGAGTGTTTTTTGAAACTTTTTTTCCTGTTTTCAGTAATTTTCTTCCTTCTTCTAGTCCTTCAATATACAAACAAATAACTTTTGTTTCCTTGTCTTTGTTTAAATATTCTAGTAATTCAGTTACATTTACATCTAATGCGTTTCCAAAAGAAATGAATTTATTGATTCCATAACTTTTCATTGATGCCCAGTCAATTAAAGTGCTTCCAACTGCGCCTGACTGTGAAGCAAAACTGATTCTTCCATGAGGCGTTCTTCCAAGCCTTTCATAAGGCAAAAATAAAGTGTCAATCCCTTTTTTTACGTGTAAAATGCCTAAACAGTTTGGCCCTAAAACTCTCATGTCAGGAAACTCCTGCATTGCTTTAAACAACTCTTTTGTTACAGTCATGTTTCCTACTTCATTAAATCCTGCTGAAACAATTATTACTGCTTTAGTTTTTGCCTGCCCGCATTCCCTGATTATTTTTGGAACAATTTTGGCTGGAACAGCAATTACCGCTAAATCTAAGTTATTTATTTCTTTAACTGTTTTAACACATTTTTTTCCCAGGATTTTTTTTGTTTTAGGGTTAACAGGAATTAATTTTCCTTTAAAGCCGGCTTTAATCATGTTTTTCATGATTACATTGCCTATTTTATTTGCTTTTTCTGATGCGCCAATTACTGCAACTTTTTTTGGAAAAAAAAAGTAATCTAATCCTTTCATATTAATCCACTCAAAACTTGTTTTTTGACCCATAATTCGTATTCTTTGTTTACATCATCAAATTTAATGAACGCAATACAAGGCAGTTTATAGGAATGCATTTTTTTCACTGCATTTTTAATAAAAACTTTTTTTGATTTAATTGTTTTAAACAGTAATAATGCTTCACTTTCTTGGCATAATTTTTCTTCAAATCTATAGCATGAACTGATTTCAGGAATTACATTAGCACAAGCCACTAATTTTCTTTCCACTAATTGTTTTCCTATTTTTTCTGCTTCTTTTTTGTTTTTGCAAGGAATATATCCTAAAACCATCTCGGCCATTTCCTTCTCACCTTATAATAAAAATATTCTAAGAATGCTGCAAATACATATGACACTATAATAATAAAAATGAGTGAAAGAATAAAGTATTCTGGCGGAGACCAGTCAACAAATTCATTTTCTAACACATTTTTATAAGCCAGACTAAAGTAACTTAAAACAAAAAACAGAAAAATTCCTATTTTTACTTTACTCAGCGAAAAAAAGCTTATTCCATACAGCATAATACACTAAAATACACAGCTGAAATTTAAAAGAGTAATGGTTTCTCTGAAAAAGGAATTACTTTATTTTTCCTTTTAAATAAGCTTTTCTTTTTGTTTCAGGAAACTTTTCTATTGCATATCTTAGCATTGTTCTGGGCATTTTTTTATAGTGTTTTTTCAAAAACTTTTCTTCTGTTTTCAAATTTCTTTTTCCAATTTCTCTCAGCATCCAGCCAATTGCTTTCTGAATCAAGTCATGTTCATCTTTCAGCAACAACCCTGATATTTCAAGTGTTTCTTTAAATCTGTTTCTTTTGATAAACGCATAAGTTGATAAAACTGAAATCCTTTTTTCCCATAACTTATTTGATTTAGCCAACTTAAACAAAACATCTTTGTTTTTGTCAAACAAAAATTCTCCTAAAATCTTGTCTGCAGATAAATCAACTAAATCCCAGTTATTAATGTTTTTAGTATTATTCAAATAAAAATCTATGATTTGTTTTTTTTCTTTTTCTTCTGATTTCCTGAATTTTTCAACTAAAATTAATAAAGCGCATAATCTTTCTTCATGGATTTTTGATTCAAGTAATGGCTGTAATTCATTTAACGCAATTCCAAAATGTTTTTTTGCAATTGTTCTTGTTTCTCCGACGCTTAAACCCAAAAAAATATCTCCTTCGCCGTACTGCCCTTTTCCTGTTTTAAAAAACCCTTGAAGAATTCTAGCTTTTTCTTTATTTTCTTTTTCTTTGATTTCTTTCTTTATTTCTTTTATCATGCATTAAAATTGAAGCAAAAGCCTTTTATTTTTCAAAGCTTTAAAAACAGTTTTAAGGCAAAAAATCTTTTGATTTGATTTTTTGTGGTAGATATTCTTCTGTTATAAATCTGATTCCTTTTTTGCTTAATGCTTCTAATTCCATTTTAATGGATTTTTCTTTCATTAAATTGAATTCATTCTGCCATTCTTTTTTCTTAAACCAGTCATAGTTTTTCATTTCATTTAATCTTTTTATATCTAATTTGTTTAATTTAATGGTTACTTCTTTTGGGATTTTAAATGTTTCAACATCAGAAACAGTTAACCCGACGTATTTTGTGTCTGGAGTAGCCAGTTTTTCTTCTGAGTAACTCAAAGAAATACTTCCTTGTTTTATTACTGAATAAATATACATCCCCCATGGGTCTGCATCCATTAAAGCAAAAACCGGAAGCTTGTGTTCTTTGTTCAGTCTTTGTACAAATCTTCTTTCTGCTCTTGAAGGCTGTCCTCTTCCTGTAATAATAATACAGTTATGTTTCTGCCAGTATTTGTCTTCATTAAATCTTTTCCATACAGCATCTTTTTCTATGAACAAAACATATTCTGCACTCAAGTCTTTTATTTCAATTTTATCTGGTTCTACATTTGATGGAACCCCCCATCCTCCAGAACCCATTTTAGCTAAGTCAATTGTGTCTTTTCCGTCTTTGATTTTCATGCTTCCGGAAATTACTCCTTTGCTTGAAGCAGCTAAATGAAGTTCTTCTCTAAGTAAATTCAATGATGATTCAAGGTCTTCAATTATTGGATCTGATTCTCCTTGATTTTCAAAAGTGTTTTCTTCTGTTCCTTCAATTGTGTGCTTTAATGCATAATACAGGTCTCTGATTGAAACAGTTGCTTCTTCTTCAATTACTTTTTTGAGTTCTGATGCAATAAGCATTGTCTGCATGAATTTTCTTGTGTGAGCAATATTCAAAAAATTTCTGGTGCTTTTTTTGTCGCCTAACTTAATTGTTTTTGTTTTCTGGTCAAAGAAAACATTGTTTAAACTTCTTACAGGCAGTTCATAAGTGGGATCATTTCCTTTGTTTATCTGAGAATAAATATCTATTCCTGCTTCTTTTAATCTCTGGATTACTTCCTTGTCTTTTTTTGAAGTCATTTAACACACCAATTATTTAATTTTTTTTTCTCCAATTTTTTTTCATTTCTATTTTTTTAAGTTAATTTTTTTATTCTTTTTTTCCTGTTTTGTCCCTTTTTTTTGTTTTATTTTTTAATCTTTTTCTCCCAATTTTTTCTTCCATTTTTTCTCAAATTATTCTTTTTCTTTTTTCACTTTTTTTATTCCTTTTATTTTCTCTTTTTTTCCTTTCTTTTTTTCTTCTGTTTTCTGAATTTTTTTTGTTTCTTTTTCTATTTCTTTGTCTACTTCGTCGTCGCTTAATTCTTTTTGTTCTTCTTTTTCCTCTAACTTTAATCTCTTTAAAACAATGTCATGCAGTTTTTTTTGTATTTCTTCTTTTTTCTTGCCTGTAAGTTCTCCTATTGCATAAGCAACTTCAACTGCATATTTTAAGTAAGTCCTTTTCTTTGCTTCTTTTTCTTTTAATTTCTTTTTTCCAATAATATGTCTTGCAATCTTTCTTCCTGAATCCATTAAAGCTAAGCGAATTTCTTCTAATACTTCTGGTTCATCTGAAATTGCCTGTTTTCCTGCTGAAGTATAAGGAATATGAACTGAAATCACATTAATAAAAACAGTTAATGGTGCATCATCAATATTTTGTATTCCATATCTTTTCCAGTCAATTGTCTGAACTGCTTTTGTTATTGCACAGCCTCCGCCGTCAAAAAGCAATGGCACTTTGTTTGCAAAACGCATTACTTCCATTCTTTTTAATGTTTCTCCTTCTGTTCCGCCGTTTGAAGAAGCTCTTCCTGCGTTTCCTCCAAAAGCTACTGCAACTTCTACTTGGAAAGGAAATCCTCCTTTATACACTTGAGGCTTTCTTGTAATTACTTTTAGGAATTCAGGCTGAACAATTGATGTCAATGAGTTTTCTATTTGGTCTTCTCCTATTGGGCTTAATCCTTCTGTTGTCGGAGCAATAAAACTGATTGTTTTAATTGCTTTAATTATTTCTTCTGCGTCACTCCACTCCATTTTTTTTGGGTCCATGTTCATGTCAAATGAAACCATTTTAGTTATTTCTTGTACTGCTTTGTCTCCCATTCTGTCAAAAGAGCTTTTTAAAAATGAACCAACTTTTCTTGCATCAGAATATTTTGCCATTGTAACTACTTCATCTACTGTTACTCCTTTTGGATGAGGCTGCATTTCTTTTGGCGCATCAGGGATTTTATCAGAGCTTCTTTTGAACAAAGTTTTTTGTCCTGTTGGGTCAGTTAAACTTATTTGAACATGAGGATTGGCTATTGCAGTTCTTCTGATATATTCCAAGGGTCCTTGCTCTGAAATTCTGTAAGTTACATCCTTTATTTTTGCCTGGATTGCCAAGCCTTTAAATTCTTTATCTATATCCTGCATGTTTTCTATTTTTGGTTCATTTTGTTTTGGATCAATAGTTAATTCAAGGGAAAACGCTTTTCCGTTTCCTGTTCCGGAAATTACTTTAACTGGTTTTCCGGTTGTTGTCTGGGCATACATTGTTGCTCCTGCTGCACCAATTCCTTGTTGTCCTCTTGACTGAACCATTCTATGAAATTTTGTTCCTGCTAATAATTGCCCTAAAGCTTTTCCAACCGTGTTTTTTGTTAATCCCGGGCCGTTGTCTTTTACTGTAATTTCGTAATATTCGCTTCCCAGTTCCTGAACTTTAATATCTATTTCAGGAAGAATGTTTGCTGACTCGCATGCATCAATTGAATTAGTTACATATTCGTGGATTATTGTTGTTAATGTTCTGATTTTTCCGCTTAATCCAAGCATTTGCTGATTTTTTTTGAAGAATTCTGCGACTGAATGTTCTTTGAATTCTTTTGCCAGTGTTTCAGCTGAAATCTCTTTTGGCTTTATTTTCTGAATTTCCCCATTAACTTTTTTTTCTTCCGGTGTTTTAGGAGTTTCTTTTATTTTTGTTTTTTCTGGTTCTGCCATTTTATCACAATTTTAAATATCTATTTCTTTTTTGAATTTTTTTGTTTTCTTTATTTTCTTTCTTTTTTATATTTCAAGTTCTTTTTCTTTTTTAAATAAAAATGATTCTGCAGTTGAATGGGATGCTCCTTTTAACAGCATTTCAATTACATTTCTTGCTTTTTCTATTCCTTGTTCTTTCCCAATTATCCCGATTGTTTTTCCATACACTGAAATAAATGTTTCAGTTTGCTCTTCTATTTCTTTTCTTGTTTTTCCTGCTTTTCCTATTACTCTTCCTTTTTTTTGCTGAATTAATTTATCGTTTTTGCCTAATTTTTCTTTTAAATCAATTATTTCAAGGAAGTAATTTTCTTCTTTTAGCATAAAAGCGTGTTCTGGAGAAAAACCTCGGGCAATAGCTTTAATTATGTTTAGTGAAATATAAAAATCTAATGCTTTTTCTCCTTCAACATCTATTTCCCCGTTTTCTGAATCCACTTCAAGTTTAGTTTCAGTTAGTTTTTCTATTTTTGTTTTTGTTTCGCCTTTTCTTCCGATTAAAACAGCTATTCTGTCCTTTGGTATCTTTAAATATTCTTGCACAAAAACAACCTTTTTTTCCTAAAAAAGCTTGATCAAAAAATCAAGCAAATTAGCCAATTAAAAACAGGATTTTATTGGCGCTGATACTACAATAATACAAGAAAACCTTTATATTCTTGTTTTAGTCTAAGATTTTTCAGAAACAAAAGCTTTAAAAATGGGCAAAATTTAAATAGAAGTTTGTATACAATGTATTCGTGGCATTGCTATCGAGTTCGGCAGGTAACCAGTCCTGAAGGGCAGAATAGGAGTTTCAATTTCCTTTAGTGGAGGTTCTTGTCGCACTTCTATTTTTTTAATGTTTTAGGAAACTTTCAATATCTTCTAAGTCAATTTTGCATGAAATATTTGTGAGTTTGTTTACTCTGTCTCTTCTTAAAAAATAAGCGTATTCATCAGCTAAACTTTTTCCTTTAATTAATTCTGTGAAATGTATTCCGGTAATGTTTAAGCCAAGCCCTCTTTTGCTGTTTTTTGTTCCAAGTAATTGCTTCAACATTTCTTTAATTTGTTTTTCTCTTCCAGATAAATCCCTGCAAATTTCCAAAGAAACTTCTTTAATGTTGTGTCGTCTTTTTAATTCCTTAAAAATTAAATATATTGCCGCACAATAAACTCTTGTTTTTAAGTCGGCTTTGCCTTTGTTAGATTTTTGGTATTTGTATTTCCCTTGCCCGTGCCTTGAAAGAATCGTGTCCCTTATTTCTTTAGTCATTTTGAAGCCAAGCATTATATTTTCATTATTTCTTTCTGCAACCATTATTACAGTATCTTTGTTTAGGATATCTGAGCCACTAACATCAATTTCAAAAATCATTAAGAAATTGATTAATAAATTGTATTTATTTGTATTTGGTGTAGGCTGCCTCTGATCAAACCAATTTTTCTTTCCATTTTCTAATGTCTTTTCTTAATTCTTCTTCGCTTTTTTCAAAGCCTTTTTTTGAAAAATAATTTGAAATGTTTCTCAGATCTCTTCCCAAAAATTCTTCTGCTTTTGGATGACTTTTCAATACAGCTTGTCCTACGTCAATTACCACTAATTTTTCTTTTCCTTCAAAATTTTTAACTAAAATGTTGTATTCGCTTAAATCAGCGTGAATTAAATTAGATAAATAAAAGCTTCTGGCAATAAATTCAACTATTTGTTGATAGGCATTTTCCATGTCTTTTACGCCTGCTTCTTTAAGGGTTTTGCTTGCTTCTCCATTTTCTCCGATAAACTCCATTACCAAAACATTGTTTTTGTAGCCGATTGGATAAGGAACTGATGCATAAGCTTTAGATAATTTTTCAAGATTTTTGAATTCTTTTTTTGTCCATTCAATTACTATTTCTTTTTTTTCTTTTGGAATATTTTTAAACCGTTTGTCGCCTTCAATGTATTTTGTCATGTTATGAAAATCTGAAGTCAAAGTTTTGTAGATTTTTACTGCGCGAAAATTTCCGCCTTTGTCTGTTGATCTAAAAACATATGCTTCTTTTCCGGTTGAAATCACAAACTCTAATACATCAAATAAACCTGCCGTAGATATTTTATGGATTGTGTCTAAAGTTTCTTTGTCAAAAACTTTATCAAAAGTTTTTGAAACTTTTTTTTGCGGAAACCGTTTCCCTTGTTTTTCTCTTTCAGTTTCTTGTTCGTATTTATTTAATTCGTTGTTTGTTTCATTTTTTTTTCTTTTTTCAGCTTCTTCTTCGTAATTATTTAATTCAGTGTTTTTTTCGTAATTTTCTTTTCCTTTCTTGTTTTTCATTTAGAATCCGTCTTCTATTGGAAGTTTATCCAGAAATCCTTTTTTCTTTAAGTGGTTTGTCTGAACTTTAATATATCTCCAAACTACATCTGCTTTGATTGGCTGGAAATCCCATAATCTGACTATAATTAAGTCTCCGTCTCTAATCCATACTCTTTTTCTTAGTTTTCCAGGAATCCTGCAAACTCTTTCTACTCCGTCTTCGCATAATGCTTTAATCTTGTCTCCGCCGACTAATTGTGTTGTTACAGCAAACATTTCCAGTTCTTTTCTTTTTGGCATTTTGATTCTGCTGACTGCTTCTTCTTCAGTCATTTGCGGTTTTTGCGGTTTATTCATTTGTTTTCCTCCTAGTGCAGCCCGACCAAAGGTCGTGCATCGTACTGAACTGACGAAACAGTTCATTCATTTGTTTTCCTCCAGTACCTCTATGAAATAAATTTGAATGTGCGGAACATCTTTTATTTTAATAATGTTTTCTTTTAAAACAATTTTTTTGTTTAATGCAATTTTAACACATTTTTTTCCAACAAAATTAGCTGAATTAACTTCTTTTATTTTTTTCTTTAATTCTTCTTCTGAAATCAATTCTGTTCCATAAAATTCTGGTTTAACTTTAAAACCTATTTCTTCATCTAATATTTTTCCACTTAATTCTTTGTCGCATACTGCTAAAACTTTTTGCTGTTGAATTGAATGAATTTTATAAAAAATAGTTTATCCCTCTACAATTGTTTTATTGGAGTCATTGCTCCGCATGCCTCGCATTTAAGCATTTTAATTCCTTTCATTTCTTTGAATTTAGTGTCAGGCTTTCCGCATTCCTTGCATAAAACAAATTCTTTTACATAACTTTCAATTGAATTTCTTATTTGTGTTTCAGAAAACTTTCCTGTTAAAATAATTCTTCCTTCTGAAATACTTGCAGGAACAGCCAAATCTTTAGTTAAATATTTCATTAAATGTTTTTCTTCTCTGTTAATTGCTTTAAGTAAAGCTGAATGATTTTTTATTATTGTTTT
The DNA here is from genome assembly GCA_002763225.1 of Candidatus Diapherotrites archaeon CG10_big_fil_rev_8_21_14_0_10_31_34. Lineage (GTDB taxonomy): Archaea > Iainarchaeota > Iainarchaeia > Iainarchaeales > 1-14-0-10-31-34 > 1-14-0-10-31-34. The sequence continues at coordinate 7,892 of PFAI01000030.1, read as the reverse complement.
TTGTCCCTGAACAAAGCTTTCCACTTTAGGCATTTCAAATCTTTCTTTTGTTTTTGTTTGTTCCGGAAGGCTTAAATAAAGCCTTTCAAGCATTTTTTCATATTCCATTGTGTTCACTTAACTATTTAAATAAAAAAAGTATATTAATACATTGTAGTGAATTAGTTTAAAGGTTTTATTGATGGATGCTTCAGTGTTGCTTCAATCTCTTGTAAATTCTTATGGTTTAATCGGAATTTTTTTGGCTTCATTGATTGCTAATGCAACTCTTTTTCTGCCTTTGCCGATTGATGCGATAATCCTTTTGATTGCTCCGACAAAAATATTTAATCCTTTTTTGATTGCATTGTTTGCTGCTTTAGGCGCATCAATAGGCGAGTCAACAGGCTATTTTATTGGAAGAGGGGGAAGAAGTGTAGTGGAAGAAAAATACCATAAACATCTGAACAAAATTGATGATTTGTCTGAAAAAGTTTCTAAATGGGGTTTTGGTTTTATTGTTTTAATGTCTTTTATTCCATTTCTTTTTGATTTGATTTCAGTTATTGCCGGAATGCTTGAATATGATTTAAAAAAATTTTATCCGGCAGTATTCATTGGAAGATTCTGTCGTTATTCAATTTTAGCTTTTTTTGGGGTTTCAGTAATTGAGTTTTTTACTGGTGGGATTTAGAAACTTGTTTTTAACACTATTAAACTTTGAGTATCTTTAATTTTTGTTATTGTCCTGATTGAGTCTATTATTGCATTGAATTTTTCTGCTGATTCGGTGCTTATTTCCACTACTAAATCAAAAGCCCCTGCAACTTCAGATACTTTCCTAATCCCTTCTCTTGCACAAATCTTTTTTATGATTTTAGAAAGAACTACATTTGGTTCTGTGTTGATTAAAATCAAAGCAGTAAAACCTCCTTTTGCCCCTAAATCAATTGTAAATCTTTTAATTATTTCTTTTTTTACCAGAAAAAGAATTCTTTTTCTCACAGTTCCTTCTGAAACATTTGTTTTTTTTGCTATTTCTGTGTTGCTGGCCCTTCCGTTTCTTTCCAGAATTTTAATTATTTTTAAATCCAATTTATCCATAACGTAAAAATATAACGAAAATTATTTAAGGTAATACGTTTTTCGTATTATTTGCCTTTTTTTTTACGAAATGTTTAAAATACTTGTTTAACAAATATTTTTTCTTGTTCTAGGAATCAGGGAGGTGTTTAAGTGAATCCAAACAATGTCGTCAAAAAGTTAAAAGCAGATTTTGTCCATTTTATGGGCTGAATAAAGGATTAGATTTATTCTATTCCTTTTTATTCTATTTATTTCAGGGGAATAAATGACTAAACTAAAAAGAGATAAAAGCAGGTTCTATAATTATCCGCCTTTTCTTTTTCCTGTTAAAGGCAAAGAAATTTTTGAAAAAAAAAGGATTGGATTATATATCCATATTCCTTTTTGTGAAAGGCTGTGTTTTTTCTGTCCTTATACTAAATATCTTTCCAAAAAACAAAAAATTATTCAGTATGTTTCTGCCTTGAAAAAAGAAATTAAATTTATTTCTTCCCAGAATGCGTTGAGTAATTATGCTGTTTCTTCTGTTTTTTTTGGGGGAGGCACTCCTTCTTTTCTTTCAGCAAAACAGTTAACCGAAATTCTTTCCTTTTGCAGAAATCATTTTGTTTTTTTGGAAGGCATTCAGATTACAGTTGAAGCCAATCCTTCAAGTGTTGATGAACAAAAGTTAAAACAGCTGAAAAAAGCAGGATTTAACAGAATTAGTTTTGGAATACAGTCATTTAATGATAAATTTCTTAAAAAACTTGGAACTGCTCATGACTCAGTTAAAGCAGTTAATGCAGTTAATCTCGCAAAAAATTATTTTAATAGTATTAATCTTGATTTAATGTATGCTTTGCCTGAACAGACTTTGTCTGACTGGCAAACTGATTTAATTAAAGCAACAAAACTTAAGGTTTCTCATTTAACCACTTATGCTTTGGATGTTGTTCCGGGAACAGTTTTTTTTGCTTTAAAGGAAAGAAAAATTTTGGGGGAAATTCCTTCTTTTGAAAAAGAAAAAGAAATGCTGTTTTTGTCTGATAAACTTCTTGGAAAAAAAGGATTCAAAAGATATTTAATTGACCAGTTTGCATTAAAAGGAAAAGAAAGCAGTTATGCAAAGCAAACTCTTTCAGGAGAAGTAATTGGTTTAGGTTGCGGGGCTTTTTCTCATTTCAATGACTTTGAATTCAGGAATTCACTTAATCTTGAAAAATATCTTGAAGAAGCTGAAAATGGTTTTGCAGTTGAAGCAGGAAAAAAATTAACTAAAAAAGAACAGATGGAAAGGTTTATGATTAAGGGTTTGCTTTCACTTGAAATTAATTCAGAGATTTTTAAAGAAAAATTTGGAGTTGAATTAAATAAAGTTTTTGAAAAACAAATAACTTTTTTATCTAAAGAAAAAATGATTTCAGTTAAGAAAAACAAAATTAATGTTTTGCCAGAAGGAAGATTGTATATTTACAATTTATGCAGGCAGTTTTATTCAGAAGAAAATAATGGCTTAATGAAAGAATTTGAGAAAAATAACTGTTAGAAAATAAATACTTTCATTGCAGTGCATAATCCAAGCATTACAAACATTATTATTGTCTGTAAAGGTAATGCCGGAAGAGCCTGGCCGACATTTTTTGAACTATAATGAATTGTTAATAATAAACCAATTAAAGACCCCCATAAAACTATTAAAGGTGAAATCAATGCAAAAGGAAAACTAAAACTTTTTGTGGTTTCAACTAAAACGCTTACAGCAAAAACTAATGGAATAACCATGTCTCCTGTTCCTAATTCAAACTGGTGTTCTGTTGTAGGCAAAGCAAAAGTAAAAGCCAGATTTTTTTTTACTATTGCATTAGCTAAAGTAACCATGTGCTTTGTATAAAAAACTGCAATAATATCATATCCTGCAAGAATAACCAAAAATAATGATACAGGAATTATTCCAAAATTGTAGCCGATTAATGGTCCTGCTCCTGCCGCAGCTAAAACTGAAGCTAAATTTCTTAACCAAATGTTTTTTCTGAAAACAAATCTTGCAATTACTATTCCTAATGGAAGAATTAATGCAAGCAATCCTATTTCTTCTGGAATTAAAAAACCAAACACAATCACTGAAGTCAAAAAAACAAGCATTGCTTCAAGCAATTTAAACAATAAATCTCCTTTATAGAATTTTAATACAATTAAAAGTATTCCTGTAAAACCCAGAATGTAAACAAATAATCCAACTGAATTAATCGGATCATCTGGATTGTCGTTTACTATTCCTTCTCTTTCTAATCCTGATGCAATTAAATTTGTTCCGACAAATAACCCAAGCATTTGAGTAATCAAAAACAATCCAATCAATTGAAGCATTAATTTTTTATTCATTCAATAGTTAGTAGTATGACTTTATTTTTTATAGATATTGTCGTGATGATCAAAATCCAGAAATAAAATAAAATTTTTTTCTTTAGTGTAGTTGAAAGTCAAAACAAAGCTTTTATCTATGTGAACTCTTTTTTCATTTTTCAAATCATGCTTTAAATTCTTGTAATGCTCAATTGAAAATTCATCTGAGTCAGATATTTGTTGTATTTTTTTTAGTAGTATATTATATCTTCTTTTATCCCTTCTAAACAATTCTTTCATTTTTGTTTTTAGTTTTTCTGAAAAATCGTGTTTTAACATTTATTTGCCTTCGATTTCTTTTCTTAACTCCTGTATGCTGGTGTGTCTGTACCCATATTTTTTAATATGATCTTTTTCAATTTTAAGAATTTTTTTAATATAACTTTCTTTTACTTCTTTTTCAACTTCATTTTCTCCGTAAGCATCAATAAATTTATTTAATGCCTCGCTTTTGTCTTTTAATTCATATTTTGCTTTAACTACTGCTAAAACCTTATTTGAATAATGGTTTAAGGAAACTCTTGCATCAACCATAACTACCCCTCACATGCACTTTGTATGTATTTCGTGTGTATTAGTTTATTTAAATCTTTTTATTTTTCTACCGGAGAAATAAAGCCGTGTTTTTTCTCGTATAATTCGCCTTTTCTTTTTAGTTCTGAAATTATTTCATTTACTCTTTCTTTTTCTAATCCAAGTGTTTTTGCTTCTTCTATTACTTCAATTATTGGAACCAAATCCTGTTCTTTTGATTTTTGTCTTACAATATTCAGCACATTTCTTAATGCAGTCAATTTAGAGTGAGTTGTCCCGATATTAATTATATCCATGTCAATTCTGCCTGTTTCAGGATCAGTTACTACATCCTGCAAGGAATTCTTCAGTAATTTTACTGCTTTTTCTGCATCGCTTTTTTCTATTGTATCACTTAACCTTACTCTGGCGCTTGCCTCGCTTAATCTGACTAATCCTTCTAATTGCCTGTGGGTTGCAGCATAACTTCCTTCTTTTTTTCCCATTTCTCTTAACCCCAAATAAAAGTCAGTTAAAGTTTTAATTGCTTCAGCGCTTAACACTGGAGAAATCTTTTGTCTTGCAAAAGAAATATATTTTTTCAGTAATTCAGTATCAATTGCAGGAGTAATAAGTTTTTTGAGTTCTTCCATTTCATCTGTTTCTTTTTTTCCTCTTTTTCCTTTTTGAAGCATCATTTCTCCGGCTTTATGTGTTTTCAGAATGCTTGCAGTGATTTCTTCATCTTTAACTTTATCTAATACATCTCTGATCATAAAAAATAAATCAAATCTTGAAATCAAAGTTGAAGGCAAATCAATTTGTTTGATAAATGGTTCATATGGATCAAATCTTGAAAACTTTGGATTGGCTGCGGCAAGAATTGAAGTTTCAGTTTTAAATCTGGTTACAATTCCTGCTTTAGCAATTGAAACCATTTGCTGTTCCATTGCTTCATGCATTGCACTCCTGTCTTCTTTATCCATTTTATCAAATTCATCAATGTTAGCTAAACCTCCTGAAGCCAAAACTAATGCCCCTGCTTTTAATGTCCAGCCTCCTTCGCCAAAATCATCTTTTACTGCAGAAGCCGTATTGTGGACAATTATCCCATTTGCAATAAAATTATGCGAGTTTTCAACAGTAAAATCATAAACAAAATTGTATTCCGGTTTAAAGAATTCTTTTGATTTAACTTGTTCCCAGACAACATTTGATTCTGATAAAAATTCAAGCAATTCATTTTTTTTGTTTTTAATTAATTCTTTTAATTTTTCTTGAGTTGGATTATAATTTCTGGTTGCTCTGATTTCTTTCAGCAGAGAACTTATTTCAGGAACAACATCAATGTTTGGATTGCTTATTGGAATTTTTTCAATTATCCCTTTAAGCGATTTATTTTTTCTTTTAAGACCAAACCCTATTTTTTTGTAAAATAATTCAAGATTTTTTTTGCCTCTGCTTTCAATATAAAACTGGTTATGATTGCTTTTTACTGTTATATTTTTTCCTTTTGCGATTACTCCTTCTTTTTTTCTTTCTCTTACTTTTGACTGGATTCCAAACTTTAAAAGGGATAACTGGACAGTCAAAGCAAGTTTTTTGCTTATTGTTGTTAACCCAACATGAGGTGAACTGCTTTTTGAAGTGTATCCGTCAGTGTCATATAATCCTTTCAAAACATTTGAAAGCAATTCATTGCTTTGTTCTGTGCAGAAATGAGATAATTTGTTTTCAATTTTTTTGTTGCTTAACCCAAATTCTTTTAGCAGTTTCCAAACAGTAACTGAATTAATGCGTCTTCCAGGCACTTTATCTTTTTCATTTAATTTTTCAGTTTTTAATCCAAATAATTCAAAAATTATTTTGTCAAATTCTTTTAACAGTTCTTTATCAGAATTATAAAATCTTATTCCTGCCTGATTTTCTTTTGTCAAGTAAATGCTTCCGTCTCCAAAAACAAGCCCTGCTAAATAACATAATTTTTTGTTATTCAATGCTTGAGGTATTAAAATGTTTTTTCCATATCTGTTGAAAACTGTTTTAACTTGTTTTGAAAGAAATTCTTTTTCAAACTCTGCGTTTAATCCCATTTTAAAGAACAAATTTAAGGGCATTCCTGTGTAAAGTTTTTTTGAACGCCAAAAATAAAGATTATCTCTTCTTAATCCGTATTTTTTGGTAACCTTTTGAATGCTTCCATATTTTTCAGCCAGTTTGTCAGTTATTTTTTGCATTGTCTCTGAAACATTGTCTTTTATTCTTGTGTTTTTATCTTTGCTTAAAACTTCAATTGAGTAAACTGGTTTGTTTAATCCTTCAGGAAGTTCTCTTGCACTTGCAACAAAGTCTTTTTCCTGAATTTCCATTGATTTAATCCATTCCACTTTTCCTTCTTTTATTCTGAGCATTTTTGTGTTTGGGGTTATTTCAATAAATTTCCCACTTTGGAGTTTAATTCTTGTCATTTTTTCTGGTGCATTGATTTTCCAGATTTTTGAAAGGTTTTTTCTTTCAGTTTTCAGAGAATTGTTTAATGCAAAAGTTTCCATAGAGACTTCATTGTATTTAATTCCTTCAGCTTCTTCAATTGCTTTTTTTTCATCAAATCTTTCTTCAATAAATTTTCCAATTTCTTTAAATCCATTGTCATTTAAAATCATTGATTCAGGGGAAACACATAACCCTACTCCACTAGAAGTTTTTCCTGCAACATAAATTGCTTTTGGTGCAATATTATTTACTGCCATTAAGATCTGGGATTTTGCAACACCTGGGTCTCCAACTAATAAAACATGAATATTTCCTCTTATAGTGGCTTTTCCGGGAAGATTTTTTTTCACTCCTCCGAATAACTGAAACACTATTGCTTCTTTTACTCTTTCATGCCCATAAATTGCTGGTGCAATGCTTTGAGTTAACAGTTCATATATTTCAGGTTTTTTTGCTAACTCCCTTATTTTTTCTTCTTCTTCCTTGCTTATTTCCACGTCTTCAAATTCTCTTGCTGTTTCCTCTAAATGAAGTACATCTAAAAATCTTGTAAACACTAATTTTTTTTCTTTTGGAGGCCTTAATCTAAGCATTCCTGTTATTCTTGTTCTGTCTCCGGCTGAAACTTTATTAACTAAATCATTTGTTGCATAAACTTCTAAATTTACTGCCTGGTCTGAACCCTTTAAATGCTCTAATGGTTCCTGGATTTCAATTTTTTGGCTGTCAATGAATTCACTTGATTCAGCGAGTAATCTAAAATCTTTTCTTTTGCATTCACATAAAACAGGCTGCTGCGGAGTTGTGCCTGACTGATGAATTTTGTATGTGTTGCCGCAGCTTCTGCATTCCCATTTAGCAACTTTTAATCTTGGAAGAACTTCTGTTATCTGTCTTATTACTCCTTCAACTGAAATTAATTTTCCTAAATGAATCGCACCAATATCTTTAAGCAATGGCTGGCTGTCTTTTGGCAGATTATAAAATCTAATGAATGGTTCAAAGTTTTCTGTTTCTAATATAGGCACATCAATGTTTTTGATTCCTAATTGAGCGGCTTCAAGCAGGTAATCAGGATTCTCTAATAAAGAGTCAGCTAATTCAAAATCAAATTCTTCGAGTTCCTTGAAATTTACTTCCAAAGATTTTTTTTCAGGATAAACTGAAGCAAGCCTTTCAATTTGTTTTTTATATTTTTGAACAAAAAATTGTTCAAATTTTACAACAAAAGGATTTTCTTCTGTTTCAGTTAAAATTTCGGTTTTTTCCATGCTTTCCCTTTAAATTCTGTTTTTCAGCCTTTAAATTATTTTACATAGCTGATTGCCAGTGAAAAATTAGGTATTGGGAAAAAATGGTATTGAGAACAAATTTTTTTTGTTATACTTATTACTCATTGGATTTTAATAACCTTTAAGGGTTTGAATTCCAAACTC
>PFAI01000055.1 GCA_002763225.1 Candidatus Diapherotrites archaeon CG10_big_fil_rev_8_21_14_0_10_31_34 | reverse complement strand
TAATTTTCCTTAAAGCTTATTTTATTCAAGTGATTAAAATGAAAGACTTAATTATAGTAGGAGGCTCTGCAGCAGGAGTTACAGCAGGAATTTATGCTGTTCGTGCAGGGCTAAGCGTAACTTTGATTACAGAAAACTTTGGTGGACAATTATTGTTAACAGAAAAAGTTGAAAACTACACCGGATTTAAAAGCATTCCAAGCTTTGATTTAGCAATGAAGTTTAGAGAGCACTTGCATTCATATAAAGAAATTGAAGTAATTGAAGGCTATAAAGTTTTAAAAGTAGAAAAAGAAAAAGATTTTTTTAAAGTTAAAACTTCTAAAAAAGAATTCCAGTCAAAAGCAGTTATTATTGCAACAGGAAAAAGACCAAGAAAGCTGGAAGTTAAGGGTGCAAAAGAATTAGAGCACAAGGGAATTCATTATTGTGCTGTATGCGATGGCCCATTGTATAAAGACAAAGAAGTTGCAGTTATCGGAGGAGGCTATTCAGGAATAGAAGAAGCATTGTATTTGAGCAATATTTGTTCTAAAGTTTACATTTTAGAGTATGGAAAAGAATTAGGCGGAGAAGAAATAACCAAAAAACAATTAATGCAGAAAAAAAACATTGAAATACTTTCAGAAGTTGAAGTAAAAGAAATTTTAGGGGAAAAAACAGTTAAAGGACTAAAATTCAAAGAAAGAAATTCAGCTAAAGAAAAAGAAATTCCTGTTTCAGCTATTTTTGTTAATATTGGGGAATTGCCTAACTCTGATTTTGTTGAAGCAGAAAAAACTTCTTTTAATGAAATAATAATTAATGATAAAAATGAAACAAATATTTCTGGATTGTTTGCTGCAGGAGATGTAACAAATATTTCAGTGCATCAATTAATTGTTGCTGCAGGAGAAGGCTGCAAAACAGCAATTCATGTAAATGAATATTTAAGAAGAAAATAAGGGGTTTTAAAATCATGACAGAAGAATTTGATGTTATTGTTGTTGGAGCAGGCCCCGGAGGAAGTACTTGTGCTTCTTTTCTGGCAAAAAACAAAGTAAATGTTTTACTTTTGGATAAAGCTGTTTTTCCCAGAGACAAAACCTGCGGGGACGGAATAAGCGGTAAATCTTTGAAAGTGTTAAAAGAATTAGGTTTAAAAGAAAAAATCAAGTCAGTCAAGCACGGAAAAATTTTTGGAGTAACTTTTTCTTCTCCTAAAGGAACTGTAGTGAATATTCCTTTTCCGGAAAAAGCAGGAAAAACAGGTGTTTCATCTAAAGGAGAAGGTTATGCAGTCAAAAGAATTTTTTATGATAACTTCTTGTTTCAGAATTCAAAATCTTTTGGAGTAAAAACAATTGAAGGTTTTACAGTTAACAGTTTGATTAAAGATGGAGAAAAAGTTTTGGGAGTAAAAGGAACTGATTCAAAAGGAAACCAAAAAGAATTCAAGTCAAAAATGGTTGTTGGAGCTGATGGTGCAACTTCAATTGTATCCAAAAGTCTTGGATTAAATAAAATTGATTTTAATCACCATATTACTGCTTTAAGAACTTATTATTCTGGAGTAAAAGATTTGAAAGGAACAATTGAAATTCATTTCATTGATTCAATGTTGCCTGGATATTTTTGGATTTTTCCTGTTGAAGAAGGAATAGCTAATGTTGGAGCAGGAATTATAACCAAGGATTTGAAAAAAAATAAAGTGAATTTACAGCAGGCAATGTTTGATGCAATAGAAAAAGATCCTTTGTTTAAAGAACGGTTTAAGGATGCAAAAATGGTTTCTCCGGTTAAAGGCTGGACCCTGCCTTTGGGAAGCAAAAGAAAAAAGATTTCCGGAAACGGTTTTTTGTTAGTAGGAGATGCAGCTTCTTTAATTGACCCTTTTTCAGGAGAAGGAATAGGAAACGCAATGACTTCAGGAAAAATTGCTTCAGAAACGATTTTAAAAGCATTAAAAGAAAATAATTTTTCTGCTGAATTCCTGAAACAATATGAAGAAATTTTGTGGAAAGAAATTGGTCAGGAAATTAAAACAAGTTTTATGCTTCAAAGGCTTGGAAGAATCAGGTTTTTATTGAATTTTCTTATAGATAAAGCAGCTAAAAAAAAGGAAATACAAGAAGTTATTTCAGGGATGCTTGCAAACGAAGAAGCAAAAAAAGAATTTGTTTCCCCTCTGTTTTACCTGAAATTACTTTTCACTTAAAATTTAATTCTTTCTTTCCTTTTTCTATTTTTTATTTTTTTATTTGTTTTTTTTATTTTTCTATTATTGAATGTTTTTCAAATTCTCTTTTTTTTTCTTTGAAATCGCTTCTGTAATGACAGCCTCTGCTTTCTTCTCTGTTTAAAGCAGATGAAATAATTTTTTCAGCTAAAAAAGTATAATTGTTTTCACTCATTTTATTTATTTCTTTTAATGCATACTCTAATCCATTTCTGTTTTTTTTGATTCCGACATAATCCCACATTATTTTCTGCAAAAAAGAAAAATTGAATTCTGAATCAGACTGAACTGAATTATTTTCTTTTTTTTGCAGTGAACTTAATTTAATTTCTTTTTTTGTTTTTTCATTTTTTTTAATTTTCAAAGCCTGTTTTCCTGCAATGCTTCCAAAAACAAGTGTTTCCAGCAATGAATTGCTTGCTAACCTATTTGCTCCGTGTACTCCTGAACAAGAGCATTCTCCTGCAGCAAAAACATTTTTTATATTAGTTCTTGTATCTAAGTCAATTTTTATTCCTCCGATTGAATAATGGGCTGCAGGCTCAACTTCAATTAATTCAGGGTTTAATTTCATTTCTTTTAATTTGAGGTAAATTGAAGGAAACCTTTCTTTGAAGTTTTCTATTTTAGTGCAATCCAAAAAAACTTGTCTTCCTGACTGATTTTGATTAAATATTTCAGCCGAAGCAGCATCTCTTGTAGCCAAACTGTTTCCAGGAATTTTTTTCATAAATTTTTCATTTAAATCATTAATTAAAAAAGCGCCTTCTCCTCTCAATGTTTCGCTTAACAAAAAATTGTTGTTTTTGATTGTTGTCGGATGAAATTGTTCAAATTCTAAGTCCATTAAATGAATTCCTGATTTTAATGCAATTGAAAGTGTTTCTCCTTTTGATGCTTCAGGATTAGTGTTTTTAGAATACAGATTTGAATAGCCTCCTGAAGCAAATACAATTGAATTGAATTCAGCAGTAAAATCATCAAATACTGCTTGTTTTCCTAAACCTTTTTCTATAATCAGATTTGTTAATTTTTTTTCAGAAAAAAAATGAATGTTTTTTTCTTTTGCCAGCTTAATATAATATTTTGTTAATTCTTTTCCTGTGTTATCCCCTTTTGAATGCAGAATTCTTTTTTCTGAATGACCTGATTCTAACGCAAAATCAATTCCTTTTTGGTTTTCATCAAATTCAAATCCTGCTTCAATTAAATTCAAAACTTTTTCTTTTCCTTTTTCAACTAAAATTTTTACTGCTTCTTTATTTGATAAACCATTTCCTGTTTTGATTGAATCATTAAAATGTTTTTCTGTTGAATCGTTTTCACTTATTGCTGAAGCAATTCCTCCTTGTGCTTTAAAGCTGTTTGCCTTGAATTCTTTTCCTCTAAAAAACACTGCAGTGTTTTTGTTTTTAGGAGTTTCAGCTGCAGCGCTTAATCCTGCTAAACCTCTTCCAATTACCACTAAATCAAAAAATTCTTTTTCCATTCAACCAACAACATCAAGTTTCCAACTAAAATTCAATTTTTTCAGGCCGTATTAATTCAAGCTTGTTTTTTTCATTCAGCCAATTTCTTTCCATTTTTTCACAATTCAATTTCCTCTAAATCTTTTGCAGCAACAACATTTCCAAAAAATTCTCTTGCTTCAATATCAAATTTTTCTGTGTCTTTATGTCTTGGGCTGAAATGAAATAACACTAATTTTTTCACTTTGGCTTTTGCTGCAATCTTTGAAGCATCTTTGGCTGTTGAATGCATTGTTTCTTTTGCCCTGTCCTTTAATTTTTCCAGAAAAGTGCTTTCATGAAACAATACATCTGAATCCTTTATTTTGTTAATATATGAATTGTTTGCCAGAGTGTCAAAAACAAAAGAAATTTTTTTCCCGGTCTTTTTTTTACTTACATCAATTACATCTTCTGGCTTAAAAGTTTTTTTCCCTACTTTGACTTTTATTCCTTTATGCAACTGACTCCATAAAGGGCCTTCAGGAATTCCCAGCTTTAATGCTTTTTCTCTTTGGAATTGACCTAAAGAATCTTTTTCTTTGAATACAAAACCATAACAAGGAATTTCATGATTTAGTTTAAAGCATTCAACAAAAAATTTTTCTTCTTCAAAAATTTTTCCTTCTTTTACTTCAATTGCTTTTATTTCAAAATTAACTTTTAATAAACTGATTTCTAATGCTTTCTGCACTTTTTCTTTGACTCCTTTTGGCCCAAACACAAATAAAGGATAATCTCTTTGATGCATTGACATTGTAGCTAATAAACCAGGCAAGCCAAGAATATGGTCTCCATGAAAATGGCTTAAAAAAATTGCGTGAATTTTCATATAAGATGATTTTGCTTTCATTAACTGTCTTTGGGTTCCTTCAGGACAGTCAAACAAGTAATTTAGTCCTTCAAAGTTCAGCATTATTGCGCTTAAATTCCTTTCTTTGGAGGGAGTTGAAGCACTTGTTCCTAAAACAGTTAATCTCATTTCAAATCACTTTACAGTAAAATACCATTTTAATTCATTATTATTTTAATACTAGGTGTAGCTATAATTTTTATTAAAGAGAGTAATTTTAAAAGAGAGTTTTTTTATGCCTGAAAAAGAAGCAAAAGAATTAAATTTTAAGTCTACTGCAGAAATTGATGTTCCAAAAAAATTAATTGAACGGGTTATCGGACAGGATAAATCAGTTGATTTAATCAAGAAAGCCGCAGCACAAAAAAGAAATGTATTGCTTGTAGGGCTTCCGGGAACAGGAAAATCAATGTTAGCGCAGGCAATGGCTGAAATTCTTCCAATAGGAAAATTAAGTGATGTATTAATTTATCCAAATAAAGCTGACCCAAATAACCCTAAAGTAAGAGTTGTAAAATCAGGGGAAGGAAGAAAAATCGTGGAGCAGGCAAACCTGAACCAAGCTCAAAAAGATTCTGGTTCAAGACTGCTTGGATTTGTTTTGCCTTTAGGATGGTTTATTTTAGCTTCAATTTTATTTAATTTTGGTTTTATCGGAGAAATAACTTTTGCAGCTTTATTGATTTTAGGTGGATTTATTTTAATCGGGTTTGCTTTGGGTTCCCAGATCAGAACTAAAAGCGAAAATGATGTGCCAAAACTTTTAATTGACAATGCAGGAAAAAAAATTGCTCCTTTTATTGAAGGAACAGGATCAAGAGCCGGAGCATTACTTGGAGATGTTAGACATGATCCATTGCAGTCCGGAGGATTAGGGACTCCGCCTCATTTAAGGGTTGAACCAGGATATATTCACAGAACAAACGGAGGAGTTTTATTTGTTGATGAAATTGCAACTCTTTCTCAGAAATCCCAGCAAGAACTTTTAACTGCAATGCAGGAAAAAAAATATTCTATTACAGGTCAAAGTGAATTAAGTTCTGGTGCAATGACCAGAACTGAAGCAATTCCAACTGATTTTGTTTTGGTTGCAGCAGGAAACTATAAAGACCTGGAAAAAGTTCATCCTGCCTTGCGTTCAAGAATCAGAGGTTATGGATATGAATTATATATGAATCTTGATATGCCTGACACACAGGAAAACAGAAACAAGATAATGCAGTTTGTTGCACAAGAAGTAAAAAAAGACGGAAAAATTCCTCATTTTTCAAAGAAAGCAGTTGAAATGATTATTTTTGAAGCAAAAAGAAGAGCTGGAAGAAAAAATAATCTTACATTGAAGTTAAGGGATTTAGGCGGTTTAATCAGAGCTGCAGGAGACATTGCAATAGAAAAAAGCCATTCATTAGTTGAAGAAGAAGATGTATTGCATGCAAAAACTAATGCAAAAACATTAGAACAGCAAATGGTTGGACAAATGCTTGAAGACAAAAAAGGCTATGATGTATTTTTAAGTGAAGGGCATGCAATCGGAAGAGTTAATGGCTTGGCTGTTTCAGCTGACGGAGACGCAGGAATGATTTTGCCAATTGAAGCAGAAATAACTCCTGCCCAGAGTTCAGCTGAAGGAAAAATTATTGCTACAGGAAAACTAGGTGAAATAGCAAAAGAAGCTGTTCAAAATGTTTCTGCAATAATCAAAAAAATAAGTGGAAAAGATTTATCAAAATATGATTTGCATATTCAGTTTTTGCAGACTTATTCAGGGGTAGAAGGAGACTCTGCTTCTGTTTCAGTTGCAACAGCAGTAATCTCTGCATTAGAAAAAATTCCAATAAAGCAGTCTCTTGCAATGACTGGTTCTTTAAGTGTCAGAGGAGAAGTACTTCCAATAGGGGGAGTAACCTCTAAAGTTGCTGCAGCAATTTCAGCTGGATTCAAACAAGTTATTGTCCCTAAAAGCAATCTTCCTGATATTATTTTAACTGAAAAAGAAAAGCAAAGAATTGAAATAATTCCTGTTTCAACTTTAAGCGATGTATTAAATAATGCATTTGAAAAAGGCCAAGGCAAAAATAAGTTGTTAAAAGACCTGGAAAGAATGTTAAATCTGGAACTGCCCAAACAATTTTTAGGAAAAGTTGCAAAAAAAGTTAAATTGAATTAATCAGCTTACAATTATTCTTCCTTTTTTTACTTTGAATTTTGTTTTAGTTAATTTAATTAATTCTTTTCCTTTTGCCGGAAGAAACTGAATGCTTTTTTCTTTTGAATTGATTTTTTCTACTTTGCCAATCATTTTTCCTTTTTCATACACTGGAAGCCCTACAAGCAAATCAGTTATTTTTTTTCTTACATCAAAAACTGAACTCAAGTTATAGGCAACCATTAAAATAATAAAACTTGAAAACATGCTTAAAATAAACCAAACCAAATCAGCCTGCCCTGTAAGCACTAATGTTCCGGAATCCAAGATAAACCATAACAGCATAGTTGAAATTCCATACACTAAATAATTTCTTAAATAAAATGCTTTTTTGAAATGCACTGCATCAATTGTTTTTCCAACCAAAAAAGAAACAGGAACCAAGAACAGGAAAACAAAATATGTCTGCTGAATTGAACTAATACTTCTCAAAAACAAGTCTGTTTCACTGCTTGAAATAAAGCCATTGTAAATCTGGTATAAACCAAAAGCAAAAATAAATAAACTTCCGACATAAAAAATAAAGCTTGCCCGTGAAATTGAAATGTTTTTCAAAAAATCTCTTGAAGTGGAAATCATTTTTTCTTCTATTCCAAATCCTTTTAATAATAAATAAATTCCTAAAATCAATGAAATAATCTGTAAGCTAAATCCTCCGAACAAGTAATATGAAATCAAGATTATTCCCGGAACCCCAAAAACAATTCTGGCTAAATAAGGGTCTTTTAAAGCTTCTTTTATTGTGTAATAAGTGCTTTCAACTTCTGATGCCTGTTTAACTATTATTGTTTCTTTTGACATTATTGGTGCACGGGATTGAAGGATTGGCATTACCTGATCGTCTTCTGCTCCATCTGTAACCAAAACAAATGCATCAACCGGAAATCCTTCTAACACTTTATCTAATTGCTCATTAATTTCTTTATCTGATTCAAAGTCTTGTTTGCCTACCCCGGTTAAAGTGACTATTTCTACTTCAGAATAAAATTTTTTGACTTCATCAAATTTTCTTATTGCGCCAAAAATGCAGTTAACGTCACTTTCTCCTGGGTCAGCTATTCCTAGTTTGGCTGCTGCATTTAAGTTGTTTTTTCTTCCGATTATTGGCCCAGAAATATTTGCTTTTCTACCTAAATCATTGTCTCTGTCAACACAAACAACTATTACATTCTTTGAATTCATTTTTTCACTTATAAAACTATACCTAAGTTTAATATATGTCTTTACTATCTATATTTATATATAAGAAGAAATTTAAGGTTGTATTATGGGTAAAAGATTTGGTAAAACTGAAAGCTATAAAGTAAAACAATATGTTTTTGTTTTTGTTTTCATTGTACTTGTTGCATTAATCTGGATGGCTTACCAGCAAAAAGACCAGTTCCTTATTTGGTTAGGAGTATTATTTGTTTTTGTTTTAATGGCTTTTTTAATTCGCCAATATGATTTTTTGCTTACCTTAAAAGAATATGAAAGAGCAGTAATTTTTACTTTAGGTCGAGTAACAAGAGTAGGCGGGCCTGGCTGGACTTTTATTGTTCCTTTATTCCAATCATATGTTTTAGTTGATTTAAGAACCCAGACAATTGATATTCCTCCTCAGGAAGTAATTACAACAGATAAAATCAAGCTTACAGTTGATGCAGTAATTTATTTGTTTGTTGATAAAACAAAGAATTCAGTAATTAATTCAGTGATTGAAATTGATGATTACAGGAATGCTGCAAGACTTTTTGTTCGGTCAACTATAAGGGATGTAGTTGGTTCAATGGACTTATCAAGTGTTATTTCAAACATTGCTTTGCTTAATGCTGAAGTAAAAAGAAAGCTGGAAGAAATTGCAATTCAATGGGGAGTAAAAATTGAAGCAGTTGAAATAACTAACGTAATTATTCCAAAAGAAGTGCTTGATGCAATGCATGACCAAAAGGCAGCAGAACAAAGAAAGCTAGCAAAGTTTGAGGACGCAGAAGGAACAAAATACCAGATTGAAGCAATTAAAGCTGCATCAGATAACTTAAGTGACAAAACAATTGCTTATTATTACATTAATGCCTTGGAGAAAATGGCTGACGGAAAAAGCACTAAAATTATTTTTCCAATGGAGTTATCAAAGTTTGCTGATTCTTTAAGCAAAAGAGTCGGCGGAGAAGCAAAAAACACTCTTGACTTAAGTGCAATCGGGGTTACTCCTGATATGGTTGACTCTTTTTTAAAAGCAAAAAAGAAAAAGAAAAAAGAAGACTGATTTTATGCATGTAAAAACTCTTTCTCCTAAAAAGACTTTAATACCCAAAGTTTATCCTAAAGCAAAATTTTCTAAACAGCAAATAACAGTAAATACTTTGATGGCTGATAAATCTTTAATTGATAAAAGGATTAAACTATTCAGTGATAATTTAAATAAAAACGTTTATAACCCTGCAGAAAAAATAATGGTGCAAAAAAAATTAAAAAATCTTAAAAAAAGTAAAACCGCGATTATTCAAGCTTTAAATAATAAATAAAACAGAAAAAGAATAAAGATTTTTTTTATCCCACAATTAAAACTGCTTCAATATATGCACCTATAATCAGCATTATTACTGCAATTAAAATTAATCCAATTGAATCTTTTATCAACAAATCTAATTCGTGTTTTCTGTAATGACCTTTTGTTACTACAATTGAAATTAATGCTCCGGCTATTGCCCCAACAAAATAACCTACTACTTCAAAGAATCCATGGGGCACTAATCCAAGCGATTTAATTAATGCATGACCATAAGCCAGAATATATTCAAATGGCCAGAAAGAAGCATAGCCTGCAACTAATTGAATTGTGTTTTGGCCGATTAATGCTCCAATAACTGACGCATTCCATGCAATCAAAAACATTGCCCCAACACCATAAACCAATGAAAGCATTACCGCCCAAAACAATACCTGTAAATTATTTCTTAAAATTACATTAAACCAGCACCAAATGTTTTCTCCGCAGACTTCCTGTGGTCCAATAAAATTTCCAGTTAAATTTTCCCTTAAATTCCAGATGTTTCCAATTACTTTGTTTTGTTCTGAAAAAACCATTGTTCTTTCATCTCCAGGCAAAACCACATACCATAAACTATAAGTTAATACAAGACCAATAAAAAACCATGAATAAATTTTGATTATATCAAAATGCCTTGAAGCAAAAGAAAACCATTTTCCTTTTTCAGAGGCTTCTGCTGCTTCCTCTAAAATAAATATTGTGTAAAGAATCGGAACAATCCCAATAGTGACAAATCCAATGCTTAAAACACTCGCATTAGCCGGAAAAAGAACATAGCTTGCCCAAATCCCAATGCTTGCCAGAATTCCTGCTAAAAACATCATTACAAGCGGATGCTTTCTTGCTTCTTCTCCTTTAATTAATGACTCTAAAACCATTTATGTTCACTTCTCATTGTTTTAAATATGTTTTCTTTCTTTAATAATATTACTCTTTTTATTTATTAAAGTGATTAATTTTGGCTGAAGAAATTGTTGTACCAGGAGACTTCTTAAGTGTTGAAGAAGAATTTGGAGCAGGAAAAAACACTTTTGAGGATTCAGAAGGAAATATTTTTGCTTCAGTTGTTGGAACAAAAGATTTCAATAATATTAACAGAGAAGTTTCAATTAAATCAAATAACACAATAAACCAAATAGAGTTAGGAAGCATTGTTATAGGAAAAATTGTGAGAATAAAAGACCCTGTAGTTACAATTGAGATTTCCAGAATTGAAAAAGACGGAAAAGAACAAATATGTTCTTTTGGGATAGTACAATTAATGATTGCAAATGTTTCAATGGATCACATCAGGTTTTTAAGAGATGAATTCAGAGTAGGAGACATAATTAAAGCAAAAGTAATCAAAATAAACAAATTTGGAATTGATGTTACAACAAAATACCCTGAATTTGGGGTAATAAAAGCTTTTTGTTTTCAATGTAGAAATGCTTTAGAACTTTATGGAAAAACATTAAAATGTTCTAAATGCGGTTCAGTTGAGCAAAGAAAATTATCAAGTGAATTTAGGTGATTAAATGGAAATAGAAGTAATAAAAGAAGAAAAAAATCTTTTTGAATTCAGAATTAAAGGAGAAAGGCATACCCTTCCAAATTTATTAAAAACCAAGTTATTGGAAGACAAAGAAGTTGAATTTGTTGCATACAAATTAAATCATCCATTAGACCAGGACTCAATTTTTGTTTTAAGGACAAAAGATAAAGCTCCAAAAAAAGTTTTATTAAATGCCTTAAAAGACATTGACTCAGATTTAGATGAATTTATTAAAGAAATCAAAAAAACTTTGAAATGATTTTGGTCTGAATGATTAAAGAAAAATACACTGCTTTAAAACAAAAACTTTCTTTTTTGAAGTGGATTGACCCTTTTACTTATATTGAAATTCTTTTAAGAAAAGTTTATCCAAAAAAATCTAATCCTTCTTTTTCAGATGAAGCAATTGATTCAGTTGTTTATGTTGTTTCAGCTTTAGTTTTTGCTTTTTTATTGTATTCAATTTTAGCTTTTTTTTTGAACACTTCTTCTCCTATGGTAATTGTTTCAAGTGCTTCAATGGTTCCAGAAATGTATAGAGGAGACATAATTGTTTTGTATGGGGCGAATGAAATTCTTGCAAAAGAAATTGATTTTAATGGAACAATTAAAGACAAAATGTATTTTGAGTTTGGAAAAACTTTTCCTGAACCAATTATATGGATTTCTTCAAATCAAATCAAAATAAGTTCAGCAAAAGAAATCCAGTTAGGGGAAACAAGAATTCCGGTAACAAAAGACGGAGATATAATAGTTTATTTTTCTGAGTATTCAGGAAAAGAAATAATTCATCGTGCTGTAGCAAAAATCAATGCTTCTGACGGAACTTTTTTTCTTACAAAAGGGGATGCAAATCCTTCAATTGACCAGGAATGCTTTCCAGTAAAAGATATTTATGGTCAGACAAATTATTTGGCTTGCATTACAAAAAATGCGATTCCAGAAAAAGAAATTACAGGCAAGGCAATACTGAAAATTCCTTTGCTTGGATGCGTAAAATTATGGGTGTTTGATAATATTCCTTTTTTGCTTTCAAACGGAAGTCTTCCTCAAGATTTTTATGGTGTATGCTGACTAATTAGAATACTTTAAATTATATTCTCTTCCTAATTTTTAAGACAAAAAAAGAAAAACAAAAAAGGTGTATAAATGAGATTAGTTTTAGATAATGCAGCAGAATTCAAGAAAGCAATTGATGCAGTTTCTGTTTTGATTGATGAAGCAGAATTAATTGTTTCAAAAGATGGATTAAGATTAAAGGCAACTGATCCAAGCCAGATTTCAATGATTGATTTCAGAATGCCAAAAGAAGCTTTCAGCGAATACAAAATTGAAGCAGAAACAAAAATTGGGTTAGATTTAGATTATTTAAGCCAGGTGTTAAACAGATGCAAAGCAGGAGAAAAATTGATTATTGAATTAAATGAAAAGGATTCAAGACTAAATGTTGAATTCAAAGGAAGTTCAACAAGAAATTTTTCTGTTCCCTTAATTGATATTTCTTCTTCTGATTTGCCTACTCCTAAAGTGGAGTTTGATGCAGTAATAAAAGTTAATGCAGGATTAATTCAGGATGGATTAAAAGATTCTTCTTTGGTTTCCACTCATGTAACTTTAGGGGTTACATCAAAAAACTTTTTTATTAAAGCCGGTTCTTCAAAAGGAGAAACAGTTAATGAAATAACTAAAGAAGACAAAAACTTAAAGGAATTAAATGCAAAAAAAGAATGTTATGCAATGTTTCCTTTGGATTACATGCAGGACATGATGAAAGCAGCTACATCAGACACTTTAATTGAGTTGTCTTTGAAAAGCAATGCTCCGGTTAAAATAAATTATTCAATCGGAAAAGCTGAAATCCAGTACTTTTTGGCTCCAAGAATTGAATCATCTTAGTGTTTTTACCAAAAACATTTTAAGGAAGTAAACGTTATTTTAATTGTATGATAGAAATTTTTTTGTTTTTTTTTGCTGCATTATTTGTTTTGGTTAAGTCAAGTGATTTATTTGTTAGTTCTGCTTCGCGTTTAGCAAAAATTTTAGGAATACCGGAATTAATCATTGGATTAACTATTGTAGCAATTGGAACTTCCTTGCCTGAATTTGCTTCTTCTGTTGCTGCTTCTTATTATCATAATTCTGGCTTGGCTGTTGGAAACATTATTGGAAGCAATATTGCAAACATTGCATTGATTTTAGGGGTAAGCGGAATAATTCACACGCTTAAAATAGATAAAAGCCTTTTTGAAAGAGAATGCTATATTTTGATTGGAGTAACAATTCTTTTTTATATTCTTGCATTGGATTCAGTTATTTCTTTTTTTGATTCTCTTATACTTATTTTTTTGTTTATAGCTTACATGCTTTTCATGTTTAAATTTAAATTACAGTTTCAGGAACTCTTTAAAGTAAAAATGTATATAGAACACATTTCTAATTTAAGGCATTTCCTGCATTTATTTAAAGAAAATTTCAAAAAAATTCTTATAGTTGAATCATTTGTTTTGGTTATTTCTTTGATTGGACTGATTTTTGGAGCAAATTTTGTTGTTGAATATGCAGTAAAAATAGCAGAATATTTTTCGTTTTCCCAGACTTTTATTGGGGTTACATTAATTGCTTTAGGGACTTCCCTGCCTGAATTAATGGTTGCATTGGTTTCCTTACAAAAAGGCTTTCATAATATGCTTATAGGAAACATTGTTGGAAGCAATATTTTTAACATTCTTTTTGTAGGCGGGTTTGCTGCGTTTGTTAATCCATTAGATGTTTCTGAATTCACTTTATATATTTTGGGGCCTTTTATGGTTGTGGTTTCAGCTGTGTTTATGTTGTTTGCCTGGAGTGATTTACAGATAAAAAAATCAGAGGGAATAGTGTTGCTTTTGATTTACCTTTTATTTCTTGTAATGATTCTGCCAAAATAAGCTTAGTTAAAATTTATTAACTAGTTTGACTGTTATTTGTATCATGGATTTCTTTAAAGTTCCTTTTATCAGAAAAAATTATGCGAAAAGAACTGCTGCATTAAGTGTTATCTGGCTTTCAGCTTTTACTGCGTTTTATTTTAATGGAACACAGTTTCTTGAAATGACTTTGGTTTTTATTGTCGGATGGTTTTTTTCTTTATTAGTTTTAAATAAACCAAAGAAAAACGAACCATAATTACAATCGTTTTTTTTCTGATTATTTTTTGTTGTCCCAAAAATAGTTTCCTTTAAACGGATCCAAGTGAATGAAAACCCTGTCAATTTCTTCCATTGATTCAATTGAATACTGAACATTTTTTCCGATTAAATGAGCTTTTTGAATTGAAATAGTTTCATCTACTACTACATGAATTTCAACCTGAACTAATACTCCTAAATACTGTGCTTTAATGTCATGAACTCCTTTAACTCCTTTTACTTCAAATGCTTTATTGCTTATTCTCTGAATTAATTCTTTTGGAGGAGCTTTTCCCATTAATTGCCCGGTATTAATTAAAATGGTTTTTATTCCGTTCCACATAATATAAACTGAAATAACTAAAGCCATTAATGGATCCAAAAAAGGAAAACCATTTATTGCTCCAAAAACTCCTATTGCGGCAGTTAAAGCAGTGACTACATCTGCAAAGGCATCCCTGCTTAATGCATCTAATGCCATGCTTTTGGTTTTTCCTGCAATTCTTTTATTATAGTAAGCTAAAAATAATTTTAATCCAATTGTAATCAACAAAACAACTATTGCAATAAAACCAAATCTTACTTCATTTCCAAAAAGTAATTTCATTATTCCTTCTTTAAGTATTTCAAATCCAATGACAACAATTAACACTCCGATAATTAATCCTGCAATTGATTCAGCTCTTTCGTGTCCAAAAGGATGGTCTTCATCAGGTTTTTTTCCTGAAATTTTAACTGCAATAAATGCAACCAAAGAAGAAAAAATATCAGTTAAAGAATTCAATGAATCAGCAATCAATGCAACACTTAAAGTAAGCATTCCAATAAAAATTTTGATTAAAAACAAGAAAATGTTTCCCGCAAGATTTACTATAGAAACAACTTTTTTTTCTTTTTCATTTTCCTGGTTCATTTTTTCTCATTTGATTCTTTTAATTGAAATAACTTCCCCGACTAACTTATTTAATCTTTCTATTGCAATTTCCTGTCTTTTTTTTGTTCTTGTTTCAACGCATTCTTTTACAATAAAATTATTGAAACCTAAAAATACTGCGCTGAAGCCTGTTGCCATAACACAGCAGTCAGATTGAATTCCGGCTAAAAACAAGTTTTTCACTTTTAATTTCTTCAATAATTTTTCTAATCCGGTTTTATAAAACCCGTCATAAGTTTTTTTGTATACAGTAAAATCAATTTTTCCTTTCAGTTCATTAATCACTTTGGTTTTCTTTTTTCCTTTTATTGCATGCTTTCCTGTTATCCTGAAAATTGAATCAGTTTCTCCGTGAAAGCAGTGCACGTGAATTACAGGAATTTTTTTCTTTCGGGCTTTTTCAACCAGCTTAACAGTATTTTTAATGAGTTTCCTGCTTCTGCTTTCCGGCAGCAAAACTTCTTTTGTGTTTCCATTAATGAATTCATCCAAAAAGTCAATTAAAATCACTGCAGAATTTTTTTTGAAACTCATTTTTTTTCTCCAATAATTTTTTTGCTTCAATCTTTTTTTTTCATTCAATAAACTTTTTCAGTTCTTCAAAACTTTCAATTCTTTCAGCGTTTCCGTTTAATTCAATTTGGTATGAAATCATTTTTACTCCGGCAGAGTTTCCTGCTTGAACATCTGTTTCTGCGTCTCCAACAAAAATTGCTTCTATTGGTTTAACTTTTAATTTATTTAATGCTTTTTTTATTCCTTCTGGAGAAGGTTTTGGTTCTTTGACGTCTAATGCAGTTATAATTACTTCAAAGAAATCATTTATTTTATGATAATCCAGTATTTTTGTTTTGGTTCTGTTTGTAACTATTCCTATTTTTACTTTTCCTTTTAAATAATCTAAAATTTCTTTTGCTCCTGAATTTATTTTAGTTAATCCTAGGTAATTTTTGTATTTTCCAGACCAGTATTTCCTGGTTTCTTCTGTTTTTTTTTCGTTTATTTCAGGGCAAAATTCTTGTATTACTTGTTTGATTGTCATATGACGTATTTTCAAGTATTCTTTTTCATTTAATTCAGTTTTTCCCTGTTTTTTAAGCAAATCATTGACAAACTTCCTGTTTGCTTCAGTTGTTTCAATTAATACTCCGTCAATATCAAATAAAACCACTTTAATCATTTTTCTCCTCTTTTTATTTGCTGTCAGAATAATTTAAAAGGATTAACTAAGTATAATATGATTAGGTTTGTAGTTGGGGGGGGATATAATGGCAATTGAATTAAAAAAAACTGATTCCTGGGCTAAAGCAATTAATGCTATTTCAACTTTTATTTCAGAAGGAAATTTTCGTTTCAATGATTCAGGAATAAGCTTTAAAGCCATTGATCCAAGCCAAATTGTTTTAGTTGATTATGCTATAACCAAAAGTTCTTTTGACAAATATGTAATTGAACCAACTTATGTTGGAGTAGATTTAGTTGAATTAAACAAAATAATGTCAAGATTATTGCCTAATGACAGAATGACTTTGGATTTAACTGAAAACGAAATGTCAATTCATTTTGCAGGAGAACTATCAAGAAGTTTTAGATTACCATTAATTGATGTTTCAGAACAAGAAATTAATGTTCCTTCAACAAAGTTTGATGCAACAATTGAAATCAATGCAAGAATATTCAAAGAAGCACTAAAAGATGCTTCATTGTTTGGCAGTTCAGTTGTATTAAGAGCAAAAGGAAATCAGTTTATGATTGAAGCAAGAGGTTCTTCAGGAACACTTAAAACTGTTGCAAAAGAAGCAAAAAAAGTTATAGTTAAAACTAATTCAGAAGTAGTAAGCAAATATTCTCTGAATTTCCTTTCAAATATTGTTAAAGAAGCCGAGCCTGACTCAAAAATCAAATTAGAGCTAAAAGGTGATGCTCCAATGAAAGTTTCTTATTCAATTGGAGGCAGTCAAATTCAATTCCATTTAGCTCATATGATTCTTTAATTCATGTAAACCCCTTTACCCTATATTTTTATTCCTTTTAATCCATAATTCTTTTATGCCTACAAAACAGGAATTGATTTTTGCCCAAAGATTTCCTTTTTCAAACAAGGCAAAAAACATTATTAAAAAAGAAAAATTTTTGTTAGAAGATGTTTCAGAACAAATAAATGAAAGAGCAAAAATACTTCTTTTGAATTCATTTAAAAAGAAAACTTATTTTTTGAATGAAATTTCTGCTTCAACTGAATTAATGTTAAATGAAATTTATGCTTTTCCTGTGGCAAAAATCTTGTTGTCTGAAATCCGTTCAATTGACTTAAACAGAAAGTTTGCTTTAACTTTTTCTTTTAATACATTTAAATTTCTTGGAAAAGAAAAAAACAATGAAACTCTTTTCGAGTTATTTGATGATTTTGGAGTAAAATATTCTTTATCAGATAAAAACGGTTTTTTGGTTTCAATTGATTTAATGAACTTTCTTTCTCTTCCTTTTTTTAAAGATTTAAAGTTAGTTAACCAGAATATTTCAAAAGGAAAAGTGTTTTTGACCAAAAATGATGCAATGAGATTTATTTCTGCTTTAGTTTACAACAAAATTTTTTTATCACTGCCTCTTGAAACAAAAAACATTCCAAAGTCATTCAAAGAAAACGCTAAACAATTAAAACAGGATTTGTTTTCTCTTAAAAAAACTCTTCCTGAATTCAGGTTTTCAGGAAATCTGAAAACAGATGTTTTTCCGCCTTGCATGAGCTTTTTGCATGAAAAGCTTTCTTCTGGTTCTAAATTGCCTCATATTGCAAACTTTGATTTAGCTTGTTTTTTAATTAACGGCAGAATAACCCAAGAAGACTTTTTAAAGCTTTATTCCAGGGCATCAAACTTCAAAGAAAACATGGTTTTATATCATTTCAAAAACATTAAAGGAATAAAAGAAAAACCAAGGTATTCTTCTCCGTCCTGCGATAAAGTTGTAGAACATGGTTTGTGCTTAAGAAATGATTCTTGTTCAGGAATCAAAAGCCCTTTAGGTTATTACATCAGAAATCTCAAAAGCATTAAAAAGGCAGGAATTAAGCAAACCGAAACCAAATAAATAACCTATTGTTTACTTTTAATTTATCATTTTGTGGAGGACGTTAAAATGAAATTAGATTTTTTTAAATTCCAAGAAGAAGAAGATTGGGGAGAAGACGAAAAAACAGATGATGATGAAGAGCCGGCAGAAGACTTAGAAGACTCTTATTGATTTTGTTAACTCCTTTTTTTTCTTTTTTTTTCTTTAGCTTTTCCTTTTTTTTCAGAAAAAGGCAATTGCTAAAAATTTTGTTTGGTTTAACCCTTTGTTAAAGGGTTATTTTTCTATTTTAATCATTTCCTTTCAGAATTATTTCCATGGCTGAGCAAAAGACAATTGATTTTTTGAGGAAAAAATTCAGTTCTTTTTACCGAGAAAATTTTATTGATTCTGTTCCTGAAATTGAAAGAAGAGAATTTGGTTATGGGGAATATGGAAAAAAAATTATTGCAAGGCATTATTCTTTTGGTTCAGCAAAAGAATTCAATTCTTTTTTAAGAGAAAAAACTCCTTTTTATGTTTCTTATTCTCCTGCATTCTATGATTTTCCTGACAAAAGGCCGATGGAAAGAAAAAAATATTTGAAATCAGATATAATTTATGAATTTGATGCAGATGATTTGAAAACTGAATGCAAGCAAAAACACGATTCATGGAAATGCAGGGAATGTAAAGCAGAAGGAAAAGGTTTAGTTGAAAGATGCCCTTCTTGCGGTTCTGCAACTGAAACAACTGAATGGGTTTGTGATGAATGCCTTGAAGCAACAAAAAAACAGACTTTAAAGCTAATCAACTTTTTAGAAAACGATTTTAATTTCACTGAAGGAATTTCAGTTAATTTTTCCGGAGGAAAAGGATATCACCTGCATTTAAGAAGTGAAAAAATACAAGGATTAAATGCTAATGCAAGAATTGAATTAGTTGATTTTCTTACGGCGCAGGAAATTGATTTAGAACAGCTTGGATTTGTTTATTCAAACAAAAAAATGTTGTGCCCAATGGAATCAACTGCTTTTGGCTGGAGCAAAAAAATCCTTTTTTCGCTTAAAAACATGATTGAAAAAGATGAAGCAGAAAAAATTGCTGCTTTAGGCAATGCAAGGGTTTCAACAATAAAAAAAATATTAGAAAAAAAAGAATTGGTTTTAAAGGGAATGCAAAATGGTTTTTTATTTCCTGTAACCAGGGCTGACGATTCATCAAAAAATTTTTGGGAATCCCTTTTATCTAATTTAGTTGAAAAAGAAAAATTGTTTTTAGACAGGCAGACTTCAGTGGATTTAGCTAAAATAATCCGTGTTCCAAATACCATTCATGGTTCAACTGGTTTAACTGCAACAGAGTTTGAAAGAGAAAAATTAATGAAATTTAATCCTTTAAAAGAAAGCATTATTTTTTCAACTAATCCTCTGAAGGTATTTGTAAGAACTGCCCCGAAATTTTCGTTAGGGGGAGAAAACTTTGGGCCATTTGAAGAACAAGAAACAGATTTGCCGGAATTTGCCGCAATTTATTTAATGGCAAGAAATTCAGCCAACCTTTCAGAAAAACAAACTTTTGGAAAAAGTTTGAGCAAAAAGTTTTCGCCAGCCTTTTCTGAAAAGGCTGGGATTGAACAAAAAAGAATTTGAGTTGATTTAATGGAATTGGATTACGACGAAATAAGAAAAATTTACAGATTAGAAAAAAACACTTCCAAGTTAGTTGAAGTAAAAGAAGATTTCTTTGATTCTTTAAGCGAATTCATTTTACAGGAAAAACAATCTTATTTTAATTCAATGAAAGACTTGGATTTTGCTAAAACAAGAAGTTTTACTAACCTGAAAAAAATGGTTGAAGAAATTTTAAGTTTAAGACAAAAAAAGATTTTATCTAAAGCATTAATTGCTTCAAAAACAGCTGAAGAAAACAATGAATTAATGGCAGAAGAAGAAAAAAAAATGTTTATTCAATTGCTTAAAATTTTGAATTCTTATAATACTTTAGTTGATTCAGTGTTTATAGGAAAAACCAAAGAAAAAGAAACGGGTTTAAATAAAGTTTCAGTGAAAGTTCTTTCTGATGTTCCTTCTTTTATTGGCACTGATATGAAAGAATACGGGCCATTTAAGAAAAATGAAACAGTTGAATTGCCCCAAAAAATCGCAAAACTTTTTATTTCAAGAAAAATTGGGGAAAAAATAGATTAAAAGAAGATAAAATTAAAAAAAGGTGAAACACATGGCTAAAAAAAATATTATTCCAAACCCTAAAACCAAGTTTTTGCTGATAAAATGTATTAAATGCGGAAATGAAAGAAAAGTTTTTTCTGCTTCAACCACAGAAATTAAATGTGATTGCGGCCAGATTCTGGTTTATCCTTCAGCTTCAAAAGCATTTATTGAAGCAAAAGTGGTTAAGGTTTTAAATTAAGAAAAGGTTTTTTTAATGGAAAATGAGTTACCTGAAGTAAATGAAATTGTAGTAGTAAGAGTGATAAAAGTGCTGAATTATGGTGTTTTTGTTGAATTACTGGAATATGGAAATGAAAAAGGGTTTATTCATATTTCTCAGGTTGCTTCAGGCTGGATTAAAAACATAAGAAATCATGTTAAAGAAAACCAGATTCGTTCAGCTCAGGTTCTTGCACTTGACAGAAGCAAAAACCAGATTGATTTAAGTTTAACTAAAGTTTCTTCCGGAGTCCAGAGAAGAAAAATAGAAGATTATAATAGATTATTCAGAGCAAAAAAATTAATTGAAGTTTTAGCTAAAAACAAGAAAATGTCTTTTGATGAAGTGTGGGAAAACACTGCTGAACCTTTATTAGATGAATTTGATTCTTTAGCTGAAGCATTCAATGAAATTGCTTCAACAGGAAAAGTTCCTTCAGTAATTAAAAAGCCTTGGGATAAAGAGCTTTTGGAGTTAATTGAAAAAAATATTATTATTCCGGTTAAAACAGTTAAAGGGATTCTTGAATTAACTTGTTTTGAACCAGATGGAGTTGAAGCAATAAAAAAAGTTTTAGTTAAAGCAGAAAAAGAAACAGGAAAAGACTCAGAAATAATTTATTTGGGTTCAGGAAAATATCAGGTTAAAGTTGTTTCATCTGACTACAAGTCAGCTGAAAAAAAATTAAAGGATTCAGTTGAACAAGTAATTGAAACCATTGCAAAATCAAACGGAAAAGGAGAATTCAAAAGAATTGAAGATTAAGGCGTGTTTATGACTAATGTAAAATTTTTAAAGAAAAAAAAATTCAAGAATGCAGTAATGTTTTCCGGCCTTCCAGGAATAGGTTTGGTTGGAAAAATTGTAGTGGATTACATGCTAAAACAATTTAAAGCAGAAAGAATTGCTGAAATAACTTCTGATTCTTTTCCTCCCAGTGTTCACACAAAAAAATCTTTAATTGAATTAATCAAAGATGATTTTTATCATTTAAATTACAAGAAAAAAGATTATATTTTTCTTGCAGGTCCAGTTCAGCCTGCATTAGATGCTTCAACTGCTTCAGCAAAAGAACATTATGAATTTGCAAGAGAAATTGTGTTAGCAGCAAAAGAATTAGGAGTAAAAGAAATTTATACTTTAGCAGGAATTAATGTAGGTGAAAAAAGAATGAATTCAGAGCCAAAAGTAGTTGTTGCTTCAACAGATAAAAAGCTTCTTGAAAGTTTCAAAAAAATTAAGGCAATTGAAGGGCATCAGGAAGGATTAATTTCAGGTGCAGCAGGATTAATTGTTGGATTAGCAGCAGAACACAAAATTACTGGAGCATGTTTAATGGGAGAAACAAACGCTAGATTAATTTATGGAGATCATGGTTCGGCAAAAAAAGTTCTTGAAGTGCTTTCATTGAAATTCGGTTTTAAACTTAATATGGATCAGATAGAAAAAGAATCAAAAGAAATCGAAAATGCTTTCCAGCAGTTAAACAAGCAATTAGAAGAACAGCAACAAGAAGACATGCCTGAAAAAGGATTGCCATACGTAAGATAATTAAAACTCAAACAATTTTTTTGTAAATGTTTTTTCTGTGCTCGAGTTGAATTATTGTAATAATAAGCCTGTCTTTTTCTAACTCTAAAATTAATCTATAATCCCCGACTCTTAACCTGTAAGCTTCAATTTCAACTAATTTTGTTAAATGCCTTTCAGGATTAAATCTAAGCCTTCTTAAAGAATTAGAAATTCTTTTTTGAACAGATTTTTCAAGCTTTAAATATTGCTTTTTTGCTTTAGAACTAAAAATAATTTGATACATTTAAAGTCCTGCTTCTTTCTCAACCTGCTCTAAAGTATAAAATTTACCTTTTTTCACATCAGCTCTAGCTTCTTTAATATCTTTTTTTGTTTCTTCATTTAATTTCATTGAATCCTCTAAGAGATTCCAAATAAGCTCTTCATAGCTTTCATTTTCATACATCTTTTTTTTCTTCAAAGCAGTCTGAAGAGTCTTGCTGATCTGAATTGTTGTAGCCATAGTAGACTATGGTGCACTATTGTTTTTATTTGTTTTGGTTCGTCAAAAGTCAAAAAGTTTTTTTTGTTGTGCCTTAAACTGTTTTTTTTCTTTTTCCCCTAATTCAAACTTTTTTTTCTCAAACTCTTTTTCATTTTTGCAGATAACTGGTTTACCGTATTTCCCTCCGCCTCCTTCTTCAAACAAAACCAATCCTTTTCTAAAACAATCAATTTTTTCTCCAATATCTTTATCAACTTTAAGTAAATTTTCAATTGGCTCGTCAATCAAAACATTTATTTCAGTGCCAAATTTTTCAACAAAAGTTTTCCACAAAACCTGTATTTTTCCTGAAGTAATTAATTTAATTTTCACTGAACTCTGAATTATTTCCTGTAAAGGCAATAAATGCAAATACTCTGGACGAAATTCCGGACTTTTGTCTTTTCCATCTGAAAGCATTTCAATTCTTTCTAATACTCCTCGCTTAATTTCTTTCCCGCATTCAATGCATTTCCAGTTCAGTTTTACTGCTTCATTCAATTTGTATTTAGTATAACATGATTGACAGGCAGTTCTATGGTATTTTCCTTCCCTTGGATCCAAGCCAACATTTAATGAAATTCTTTTTTCTTCTTTTTTGGTTAAAGCATTTTTTAGTTCCTTAAAAGAAGGTTCTTTTAATTTAATTCTGTTGAATTCTCTTCCTAATCTAAAAGGCCAAGGAGAATGAGAATCAGAATTAGATAAAAACAAGTACCCCCGATTTTCTGGAATCTTGTCTGCTAAAAAAGTGTCTGCGCTTAAACCTAATTCCATAAAAGAAATATTTTTTCCTTGTTCTCCATAAGCTTTTTTGATTGAATCAAAATAAGCATAAACTCCAAAATAAGGAGTAAATGCATGCGCCGGTCCAATTAACCCTTTTGCATCCAAAATTATTTCTGCTGTTTGTTCTGCATTTAATCTTAATCTGGGTCTTCCACCCATAACTGAATCTAATTCTCTTGTGTGGTTAGAGAATTTTTTTCTTACTTCTTCTATTGCATTAAAATCAGGCAAAAAAATTACATGATGCAGTCTATCAGAACACTGGACTTCTGTTCCTAATACAAAATTAATTGAATTATTTTTTGATTTAAATACTCCGTTTTCTTCTTCAACTAAATTTTCTTTTAAATGTTTTAGCCAGTTTCCGTTTAAGCAGTCAGCTGAACTCAAAAAATGCAGTCCCTTTAATTTTGCCTGTTCTGCAATAATTGGAATCCGCATGTTTTTGCTTACTCCGACAGAGTAAGGTGAATGATAATGCAAATCAGAGTTAAATTCTTTCATACAAAAGAAAAAAGAATGAAAATGATTTTAACTCCCCCCTTTTTCTTTTTTCCGAAAAAGAAAAAGTGCAGGTTGCCCAAAAAAGAAAAAAGGTTATTCAAAAACA
The DNA here is from genome assembly GCA_002763225.1 of Candidatus Diapherotrites archaeon CG10_big_fil_rev_8_21_14_0_10_31_34. Lineage (GTDB taxonomy): Archaea > Iainarchaeota > Iainarchaeia > Iainarchaeales > 1-14-0-10-31-34 > 1-14-0-10-31-34. The sequence continues at coordinate 1,937 of PFAI01000055.1, read as the reverse complement.
AATCAAAATCATTTTAACCTGTTTTAATTACTTTTTATTTAATGAAAGAAGCTTTATTTTGGAAAACTGAAAGCAAGGGAGTCAGATGTAATGCTTGTAGAAGACATTGCTTGATTTCAGACGGAAAAACTGGTTTTTGCAAAGTTAGAAAAAACATTGACGGAAAACTAGTTTCTTTGTCTTACGGCAAAAACTTGACTTCAGAAATTGATCCAATAGAAAAAAAACCTTTATTTCATTTTTTTCCTGGTTCAAAAGTTTTAGGAGTAAGCACTTTTGGCTGCAATTTTGCCTGTCAGCACTGCCAGAATTATCATATCTCAAAAGAATTTGATGAATCAATGATTAATTCTATTCCATTTACTTCCCCAGAAAAAGTAATTGAATTAGCATTAAAAAACAAAGTTCAAGGAATTGCCTATACTTACACTGAGCCAACTATTTTCATTGAATATGCTTTGGATATAATGAAACTGGCAAAAGAAAACAATTTATTCAATGTTTTTGTTTCAAACGGCTATATGACAAAAGAAGTCTTAAAAGAAAGCAAAAAATATCTTGATGCAATCAATGTTGATTTAAAAGGAAGCTCTGATTTTTACAAAAACATTTGTGGAAATGTTGACATCCAAGGAGTAAAAGAATCCATTGAATGGATTTATAAAAACAAAATTCATTTAGAGCTGACTTATCTTATAGTTCCTTCTTTTAATGACAAAAAAGAATTTTTTGAGGAAGCAGCCGAATTCGTGTTGTCAATGTCGGATGAAATTCCATTGCATTTTAGTGCTTTTTTTCCAACATATAAACTGAATTTCCTTCCAAGAACTTCTCCTTTAACTGTTCATGAAGCAAAAAAAACAGCAGAAAAAAAAGGAATAAAATATGTTTATGCAGGAAACTTAAGAGATGAAGAAAATTCTTATTGCCCGAACTGCAAAAACCTCTTAGTTTTCAGGCTTTACTTTGATTCAGAAATAAAAGGAATTAAAAAAGGAAAATGCATTAAGTGTGGGAAAAAAGCTGATTTTGTTTTAGACAGCAAGAAATCCTAAGAAATGCATTACAAGCATTACTCCTATTCCGGCTAAACCAAAAATTGCAGTTACAATCAAAGTAGGAATAAACGGCAGTTGAATTCCTATAACAAAATGGATTATCCCAAAAACAATTAATCCCAGAATAGAGTTTACAATGATTTTTTTCAATAGCGTAAAAATCAATACTGCTGCAATAATCAAAACTATTCCAATAACCAGTATTGTCGGGTCCCCAATAAAATTGTTTGCAGTTTCTCCTGCAGTGTTTACAACATGTTCTAAAGCCATTATTTCCCTATAACTTCTATTTTTCTTACTATTTAAAACCTTTTGCTTTGACTAAACCTTTTTAAACCATTTTTTGTCCTAATTATTAATGCCAAAGTTTAATGAAAACCAGAAGCGAATTGCAGTATTGCTTTTGCATGAACCTAAAACTGCAGAAGAACTACGTGAGCAATTAAACATTCCTTATGATTCTTTAATGAAAGAATTAAGGTTAATGTTAAAGCTTGAATTAATTTCAAAACAAGGTTTTCCAACAAAATATTGGCTGAAAAAAGAAATATCTAATGCTGTGAGGAAGAGAAAAATGGTTGCAGAAAAAGACTCAAATAAAATAAGATTAAGAGTTAATATTGAAGTTCAATCAATTGAAGAAATATTATTGAAAAAACAATTAAGAGAAATCCAGGAAATGATTAGAAAAGAAAAAGACTTCACTATTTATGACATAGTTGAAGCAAAACCATTACAGCAAGACGAACATTATTCTTCTTATTTAGATGTAAATCTTTCAGTTAAAGACTTTCATGCTTTAATGCAGTTAATGTTTTTATATGGTCCTACTTCAATTGAAGTAATCAGGCCGGAAAAAGTTGAATTAACTTCAGGAGA
>PFAI01000025.1:36184-44932 GCA_002763225.1 Candidatus Diapherotrites archaeon CG10_big_fil_rev_8_21_14_0_10_31_34 | reverse complement strand
TCATCGCCTATTGTAATGTATAGGGATTATTGCTTAAAATTAATTGTTGTCACCAAGTGACCACGTTTTGCGGTTTTGTGGTCACTCGGCCCGTAAGGAAATTTTCTGAAGGAATACATTTAAATAACCATTGTTCATTAAAATTAACATATTGTTAATATTGGTGAACAGATGAAACAGGGTTTGAGCCAAAAAGAACTGGCATTCATCTCAAAGCTTGAGCTTAGGGAAAAATACTTTTTTGTAAGAGATGACATTAGGAGTAATTTTGCAAGCGATAACGAAATGAATGTTTACATTCATAGGCTAAAGAAGAAAGGCCGAGTTATTAAGCTCAATAAATCCAAATACTTTCTTGTTCCTATAAAGGCGGTTGGGCAGAAATGGTCAGAATATCCATTTATTCTGATTGACGAGATCATGAACGGCGAGGATTATTGTATTGCCGGCAAGGCTGCGGCCCATTACTGGAAGCTGATTGACCAGATTCCTTTTGAATTTCTTGTTTTTACCCCTAAAAAATATGGAGTTATGAAGATTTTTAACATTAGAATAAATTTTAAGAGGAAAAGGAAAAAAAATTTTCCTAAAATAGTTGAGCGCAAAATCCGTGGCCATAAATTCATTATTGCAAGCAAAAAGGAGAGTTTGCAATGGAAATAACACTCAATGAACTAAAAGTTATTGCGGGAGACAAAAACTTTAACATTAAATTAATTGAAAAAGATTACTTGTTAACTCAACTGCTTTATCTTCTCCGAGATGTGAACGGAATTTATTTTAAGGGAGGGACCGCATTAAACAAAATATTCTTGAATCACGCACGCTTGTCTGAAGACCTTGATTTCACAACCACAAAAAAAGTTTCAGAAATTGAAAAACAAATAAAGGCAAAACTCAAAGGAACCAAGTTTAACAAAATAACTCACGATAAACGAGTTGAAAAGTTTACCCGATTAGTTGTTCATTACAGGTTATTTCACGAGGAAAACACAATTTTTATTGATTTAAACCAGAGAGCAAAACTTAATCAAAAACCAGAAAAACACGCAATCAAACATTTTTACAGTGATTTTATTCCAGAATTTTCGGTTAACACATTATCCAAAGAGGAAATGATTGCAGAAAAAGTCAGTGCAACAATTTCCAGAAACGCGCCAAGAGACCACTTTGATTTATACACAATAATCTCCCATAAAATGCCAATTAATGAAAAACTTGTTGAACAAAAATGTAATCAATCAGGCCACGAATTCAGTATTATAAAAGTGTTCAAGAATGCAAACAAACTCAAAAACAAATGGGACGAAGACGTAAGTCAATTACTGCCAACCGAAACCAGTTTCATCCAAGTAATGCAAACACTGGCAAAACACTTCAAATACAAAGAAAAGAAAAAAGAAGCTAGAAAACACACACAAAAATAATTTATGCTATTTATTATAGGATTATGTGGTCGCGATAAGTATATATTTTTTATTTGGTATTTTTTCACTATGACGATTATAATATTTATTACTGGCGGCACAATAGACAATTTAGAATATGCCACAGAGGAAAAAAAAACCAAAATCCCATAAAACATTAATTCCAAAAATATTAAAGAAAGCAAGAATAACTGTTGATTTTAAAATTGAAGGAATTATGTGGAAAGACAGCAAGTTTATTAATGATAAAGACAGGGAATTAATTCTAAAAAAATGCAAGGATTGTCCTGAAGACAAAATTGTAATTGTTCACGGTACTATGACAATGGCTGAAACAGCCAACTACATTAATAAGAAAAAATTGAAGAAAACTATTGTGTTGGTTGGCTCTGCTATTCCGGCAAATAAACAAAATTCAGATGCATTATTTAATATAGGGGCTGCAATTACAGCAGTACAGATTTTGCCATTTGGAGTTTATGTTACTATGAATGGAAAGATATTCCCAGGATCTGATGTGAGAAAGAATTTTGAAACAGGCTATTTTGAGAATAGTAAATAATTGCTCATTGGCAATGCCGTAATAAAATTAATGGTTTTCAGAGCCATTTCTTGATTTCTTTTGTTAAGGGGATTCTGCCGCTGCAAACGATTTTTCCGTCAATTACTAAAGCCGGCGTAGCCATTACCCCTAATTCAATTATTTTGTTTATGTCAGTGACTTTTTCTATTTCTGCTTTTTTTCCTGTTTCTTCTAAAGCTTTTTTTACGTTTGCTTCTAACTGTTTGCATTTCGGGCAGCCTGTTCCAAGTATCTGTATTTTCATTTAATTCCTCCTTAAATCATTCCAAAAATTAATCCTGCAATAGAAGAATAAATTACAACTATTGCAATATAAGCAATTGTTTTTTTGTTTCCCAAAATGCTTCTTATTACAAGCATTGCAGGCAGGCTCAAAGACGGGCCTGCAAGAAGTAATGACAGTGCTGGCCCTTGATTCATTCCTTTTGCAATTAATGCCTGCATTATTGGCACTTCAGTTAAAGTTGAAAAATACATAAATGCCCCAAAAACTGAAGCCAAAAAATTTGCCTGAATTGTGTTTGAACCAACCCATTGAATTATCAGCTTCTCAGGGATTAAAGGCATTATAAATCCAACAATAAACACTCCAATGAACAGATAAGGAATTAACAGTTTGCTTATGCTCCAGGTTTCTGAAAGCCAATTATTTCTTGTTTCAGTTTTGAATTTCAGCAGCACAACTATTACAGCAATTAATGCCATGAAACCCATTAAACCCCATTTTATTGTCCAGTCAATTTGCAGGCCGTTAACTACAAGAATTCCAACCATTGAAGCAAAAAATAATGTGATTGCAGTTTTTGAAGTTTTTTGTTGTGTTTCTTCTTCCAATGCAATTTCTTGTTTTGCAGTTTTTTCCCTGAAAAGAAAAGCCATTGTCAGGCCAACTAAACCAGCTAAAAAAATTGCCGCAATTGCTCTCGCCAAACCAATTTTGAATCCCAAAACGCTTGCAGTAAGGAATATTGCGGCGACATTAATTGCAGGCCCTGAATAAAGAAATGCAATTGCAGGCCCTAATCCGGCTCCTCTTTTATATATGCCTGCAAATAGTGGAAGAATTGTGCAGCTGCAGACAGCCAGAATTGCTCCAGAAACAGAAGCAATTGGATAAGAAACATATGGCTTTGCTTTTCCACCCAAATATTTTAGTACTGATTGTTTTTTCACAAAAACTGCAATTCCTCCTGCAATAAAAAATGCAGGTACAAGGCAAGTCAAAACATGCTGTGTCATATACTCATGCAGTAATGCAAAACCGCTTAGCAAGGCATTGTCAAGCCAGTCACTTCCAACAGGCATAAAATAAAATGTCAGGAATAATGCAACAATTATTATGAATGCGTTTTTTTCTTTCATTTTTTCACTTTCATTTCAGTAAATGCGGTGCGAATAACAATACTAATCCTAAAATTACAAGGATTATTCCTCCAAGTGTTTTACAGTATTTTGCGTATTTTTCTCCAAAGCTGCTGTTCACTGCAAATGCAGCCAAGCCAAATATTATTAGGTCATCAAGCATGAAGAAAAAAACATAAAGCAGAATATACCCATAATGTTCTATTGCTGAGAGACCGCTTAAAGCAAGAATTTGAGTGAAGATAGCAGGAATTGCCGCAGAACAAACAAATTCAACTGAGTTCACTACAAAAGCCAATGCAAATATTCCAAACAAAACCGCGATCGACAATGGCTTTGAAATTAGTTCCTGAATTTTATTCATTGTTTTTTCGTGAGAGCTTTCATCTCCAACTTTACAGGTTACTGCTCCTTTTGTTGTTAAGTATTCTTTTAAGCTTAGGATTCCTCCTCCTAAAGCAACCAAGCCAATCAAAATTGTAATTGGCTTTAGATAGCCAAGCAATAAAAAAACATTTAGCCATGCAGTCATAAACAAAAAATATAATATTCCTGATGCCAAAACAAAGCTTCCAACTATTACCCAGATTTTTTTCTTATCGCCAACATTTATAAGCAAAGCTATCAGATAAACAAGCACCCACATTGCACAAGGATTAAAGCCGTCAATCAATCCAAGCACTATTGCAAGCATTGGAATTGAAAGTGTTGTAAGATCAGTTCTTCCCATGAAAGGCAGTTCAAATTCTGTAAAGCCTGAACTGATTTCCTGTGCTTCACGCGTTTGCTGACCGTTGTTTTGGCATTGTTCAATGCATTCAGTGATTGCATTTATTATTTCTTGTTTGCTGTGCACTCCAACTAAAGGCTTTTTTCCTGCAAAAGTTGTTGGCGTTCCAAGCCTTGAAGTATCCATGCCTGCTTCTGAAGCCATCTGATAAAACAAGGCAGAGCCTTCAGCTGAAGAAGCATCATGAAAAACAAAATTAATTTCAGGCATTTCTCGCTGCAGTTCTAAAATAATTGGTTTTTGTTCTGCACAATGCGGGCAGGTCGGCAAATAAAAATAGTTTACTGTCATTCCCTGGGTTTCCTGTGCCTGTGGTTCAGGCTGTGCAATAATCATTGCTCCAATCAAAAACAAGAGTATTAATAAGCCTAAATTAAATTTTGATTTTGTAAAATCTTTTATTGTTGAAAGCAATTCCATTTGTTTCACAGCCCCAAAAATTTTTTCAGTTTTTCTTTGTTCCGGCCCAAAACATGTTTGTTGCCGGCAAGAGTTATCAAAGCAATTAAATATCCTGTTTTCTTGAAGAATTTTTCTTTGGCTTTTTTGTCTTTTGTTATGCTAATTTTTTTGTTTAAATCAAAGATTTTCATTTTTTTTCCCTCTCTTGCATGCAACAAGTTTTTTTCAGCAAGATGCCTTTTGAATAACCTAATGCTTTGAAAACATTGCAAACAACAGGGTTTTTGATTTTATAAAAAATCTTTTTGCCATGCCTTCTTGATTGAATCAAGCCTGCTTTTTCAAGCGTGCTTAACTGGGTTGAAACAGTTGACTGTGTTCTCTTTACTTTTGGGAAAATCTCGCAAACGCATTTTTCTCCGTCTAAAAGCAGTTCAAGTATTTTCATCCTTGTTTCGTCAGAAAGAGCTTTAATTATTGCAACAGGCTTTTTTCCACCCATAAAACATATTGATGCATATCAATATTTAAATGTTTTTCGGATTTATTTTGTTTCATGAACAAGGCTTTTGCGGCACTCTTTGTTTTTGGTTTTGTTGAAGAAAGAATTTATTTCTATCTGCAATAGAAGCTTCTTTCTATTACTAATAGAAATATTTAAAATAGTTTAGATTGTATCTATTAGTATGTTAAAAGAGAGATTAGCGTCAGTGATTGTTGCTCAGAGAAAAGAGTTGGCTTCTGATAAAAAGATGGTCATTCGTGAGGATCTTCCTCGGATTAAACCGGTTTCTTCTTTTGTCAAAGTTGTTTCTGGCATAAGGCGTTGTGGGAAAAGCACGCTTTTGAAGCAGCTTTTAAGTGAAGAGAAAACGTTTTATTATCTTAATTTGGAGGATGTTCGTTTAGAGGGTTTTGAATTATCAGATTTTATTAAGGCTGAGGAAATTTTTGTTGAATTATATGGAAAGAATGGCGTTTATTTTTTGGATGAGGTTCAGGTTGTTTCTAAATGGGAAAAATTTGTTCGTTCTCTTGTGGATAAAAAAAGGAAAGTGGTTTTGACCGGTTCTAATGCTTCTCTTTTAAGCAGGGATTTTGGGGCACTTTTGACCGGAAGGCATTTGAGTTTTGAGTTGTTTCCTTTTTCGTTTAAAGAATTCTTGGATTATTTTAATCTCAAGCCTTCAATTGATTCTTTTGAAAAATATTTTCAGTTAGGTGGTCTTCCTGAATATCTTAAAGAGAAGCAAAATTATGTTTTGCAGGAACTGCTGAAAGATGTTGTTATAAGAGATGTTGCTGTTAGGTTTGGCATAAGAAATTCCAGTTTATTAAAGAAAATAGCAATTTATCTGATTACTACTGTTGGAAAAGAGTTTTCATATAATTCCTTGAAGCAAATGTTTTCAGTTGCGTCAGTTCAAAGTGTTATTGACTATGTTTCATTTTTTGAAGACGCTTATCTAATTTTTACTGTTCCAAAATTCAGTTATTCTTATAAAGAACAGCAGGTTAACCAGAAAAAAGTTTATTCTATTGATAATGGTTTGTCTGCGGCAAATTCTGTTTCTTTTTCAAAAGACAAGGGAAGAATGCTTGAAAACCAAGTTTTCTTGCATTTAAGAAGAAAAAACAAGGAAATATTTTATTTCAAAGAAAAAAACGAATGTGATTTTATAGTAAAAGAAAAGGAAAGAATAACTCAGGCAATACAGGTGTGTTATAAGGTAAGCGATGATAATAAAAAGCGAGAAATTGATGGTTTAATTGAAGCTCTAACAAAATTTAAATTAAAACAAGGGGTAATTCTAACCTATAATCAAGAAGATACTATTGAAACCCAAAACAAAAAAATACTCATAAAACCAGTTTGGAAATGGCTTTCAAATATTAATGGAGCTTAATCCCTCTTTCCGTCGATAACACCCGCTGAAAAGGGTTTTCATTTCATCATTGCCAATATGAGTGGGTCTTAATGACATTAAAAAATAATACGGTAAATAGGCGCTGGAAATTGAAAGATTGCCATACTCACACGCCTATTTTGTTTTATTTGTTATTTCACTCAATGTTTTTTGTTTTAATTCATTTAAACATTCTGTAATTCTTTCATTAGCCCTATCTACATATTTTTTTTCTGTATCATAGCCTACAAAGCGACGGTTTTCTTTTAATGCAGCAATTGCTGTTGTTCCGCTTCCCATAAATGGGTCTAAAATTATGTCATTTTCAAATGCGTAAAGTTTTATGCATCGTAATGGCAGTTCAACTGGGAATGGTGCAGGATGGCCTATTTTTCTTGCAGACTCTGCCCCAAATGTCCAGATACTTTTTGTAAGTTCTAAAAATTCATCTCTATTCATCGTGGCTTTTTCGTTGTTATGATTTGCCCTTGAAAAAGATTCTTTAGAAAAAATCAAAATATATTCGTGAATATCTCTCAAAACAGGATTTTTTGCAGATAACCAACTACCCCAAGCAGTAGATGGGCTGGCTGTTGACGCCTTGTTCCAGATTATTTCTCCGCGCATCAGAAAACCAAATTTTAGCATATCTTCTATGATAAAAGTATGCAATGGAATGTAAGGTTTTCTTCCCAAATTAGCTATGTTAATACAAACCCTTCCACCGGGCACAAGAACTCTGTGAGTTTCTTCCCATATTTTACTCAAGAATTTTCTATATTCTTCCAAAGAAAGATTTTCATCATAATCTTTTCCAACATTATATGGGGGGGATGTAACCATTAAATGAACACTATTGTCTGGCAATTCTTCCATTTGTTCACTTGATTTACAGAATATTTTGTTTATATTTTCTTCTAGAATTTTGTTCTCAATAAATTTAACATTTTCTTTTTCAGTAGGCAAACCTTCATATAATCTGCTTTTATAAAATTTTGAGGAATCGTGATTCATTCTTCCAGGTGAACCAAAACTGCTTGTTTTTGTTCCATTCTTTTTCTCAAACATTTTTTTCCATCCCCATTAAATTCAAGAATCTCTCAGCCTTTCTTTCATATGTTTCTTCTTTATTTGAAATTTCAATAGCTTTTCCTAGCTGTTTTTTTGTTTTCATTCCAGCAAAGAAAGTCCGTTCTTCTTTAAGTAGGTTCAAAAGACTATCATTAAAATCAGAGAAACTGTCAAATCTAACAAACCCATTTCCTTTAGTTGTTTTTATATTCTCTCCGTTGTTATCTAATGGAGCAGGATTTAATGACCAAAATCCTTGTATAATCCCATAATTTCTTAGATTATCCACTTTTGTATAATAGCTTTTCATTACAGGCGTATTTCCAAGTATTACAATTGGAATTTTAGCTGATTCAATAGATGAAATTCTAACGCTAATACTTTTTCCTATTGCTTTCAGCATACTGTCTGAGCGAAGTAATCCCGGATTGCCTTGGTGAGTTTTATAATCGCCCAAACATTCTAATCTATTTTGTGACTTTTCTTTTATCAGTTCCCAATTCCATACAATTGACATCTTAACTTCAAAAAGTGCAAGTATGTTTTCCGGTTCTTGAAAAACAGAATCTTTTTTACAAATGGCCACATCTGCAGGCGAACCTTTCGTAAGTTCTAATTCTTCACAAACAACATTTCTAACCGCATAAGCACCCAAATCTTTTGCAACATCTTTTAGAACACTTTGAGCCCATTTTTCTGTGTAAGCTCCAATAAAAGCGTTTCTGCTTTGGAGTGTTGTTTTTGAACCTTTATAATTTTTTGGCCAATAAGCATAATACTTTCTGTTTTTTGTTGTGTAAAACAATTGTTCAGGAGAAGCCACTTCCAATGATTTAGTAAAAAAGTCAACTTCTTTTTCTTTTGTCCATAAGTGATTATCAGCCATTTTTAACACCATTCTTTTTTATTTGCTCGGCCATAAAATTTTCAATCTGTTTTGACAAAATCCAGCCATTTTTATCACATATTTTTCTATAATTTTCATAGACTTGGTCATCCACACTCAATGCAATTGTTTTTCTTGCCATCCCAACACCATTTATATAATTGCATATATGGTTATATATTAAGTCTTTTTAAAGCTTTTCAGAGAGTAAATTTCCTGCGAAAAATATTTCAAAAAAATCAGCTAAAGAGGTCTTAATCAGCGGTTGCGTCGTCATCACTAACTCTTTTTGGTTTTCACCTCATCATCGCCTATATTAC
>PFAI01000025.1:9838-36119 GCA_002763225.1 Candidatus Diapherotrites archaeon CG10_big_fil_rev_8_21_14_0_10_31_34 | reverse complement strand
CAGGATTTTGTCTGATTCTTCAACCAGTTTAAGCAGGTCTTTCATTGTTGAAATCGGGCAGACATTGCTGCCTTCTTTTTGCCTTGACTTTAAGCAGGTTCCGCAGACCAGTATTTGGCCTTTGTTTTCAATGAACAAATCAATTTGTTGTTTCACGTTATATTCTTTGTTTTGAATGCCTTCTGCTTCAACGCCTTCGTTTAAAAGAAAAACTTTTACTTGATGGTTTTCCTTAAGCGCTGTCACTCCAAACCTGAAAGCATTCCAGGCTTTTTCTGGTTCATTTGTTCCTAAAATTATTCCAAACTTCACATTTATTGCCTGCAATATTATATTGTGTTAATGCCTTAAAATTAATGGTTTTCAGCTAAACTACAGAGGGTTAAAACCCGCCGAGTTTGTTTCCCATAAACGGCTTGCCAAATCAGAACCTGCGGTTCCGATACCTCCTTTCCGGCAAAACCAAAAGTTTTAATGCCTCTTTTTAGCAGGGTTCCTGGCAAAGGGTTTCTAAATTTTTGCATTCTTTAATAAAAGAGAATTAGTTACAACTGAAACTGAGCTGAAAGCCATTGCAGTTCCTGCAATAACAGGGCTCAACAAAATTCCGGTAAAAGGAAACAATATCCCTGCAGCAACAGGGATTCCTATTAGATTATAAGCAAAAGCCCAAAAAAAATTCTGTTTTATTTTATTCATTGAATGCCTGCTTAACTTAATTGCTTTAACCACGTCCCTTAAATCATTTTTAACTAAAATAATGCCGCCTGTTTCAATTGCTACATCAGTTCCGGAACCAATTGCAATTCCAATGTCTGCCTGAGCCAACATTGGAGCGTCGTTTATCCCGTCCCCCACAGCACCTACACAATTGTGTACTACAAATAAAGCAGAATAGGTATGGTCTTCGGTTTCAAGATTATAAACTTTTCCTTTATATTTAGACTTTGTTTTTTTTCTAATTGGAAGTAAATAAAAATCCTTATTCTCAATATAATACTTTCTTTTTGGATTTTTAGATACTGTTACAACATACATCGTGCTACCACGCCTTGCCCCTTTATTTTCATTTAAACTCCCAACATACCCTAACTTGTTTAAGACTATTAGCAATTGATTAGCTAAAATTCTTGATGCAGTATTGAATATCCATAGTTTATCTGTAGAATGTCCATCACCAAATCTATAAGCTTCTAAGAATGAAAACAAATAAGATTTAGGCGCATTTGTTATCCATATAGGAATCTTTTTGTTCTTAGCGTGTGAATTAAATTGATCTCTAAAAAATCTAACTAAAAGTTTTGATTTTATTCTCACTCTAATCTCTTTATCTCTTATTTCAATTACCGGACTAACCCCAAAGATATTTTCAATCAAGTTTCCAATTCTATTTGCACGAACTTTTTCTCTTCTAGACAAAGAAAATTCAACCATTTTATTGTTTGCACTGCCTTCTGCTAAATACCAGCCACACAACTCTAAGAACTTTTGATTAACGCCAATCATTTTAGGCAAAGATATGTTTTGGCTGGAAACAATTCGATTTTTATTTATCCTATAATATTTTTCATTTAATATGTATTTGGTTAAGTCTAAACTTGTGGTTTCCTCCACATTATATTTTGGGAAAACTACATAGTCAGAATTAGTCAAGTTTTTTGCTTCCACCCAGTTTAAATAATTATTAAAATCTTTGAATCCTCTATTGAATTTTCTGTATATATTTTTTCTATTTTTAATTTTTTCATATCTAAACACTTTTACAGGGTGTTCGGGGGTCATTGAAACTTGAGGCAAATAAGCTGCTTTAATATTTACAATTTCTCCTTCGTAATTTCTTTTAAAAACTTCTTTTACTATTTGACTTTTGCCATTTGATGATAAAACTTTATCCCCAACGTCTACTTTTTCTATTTCTTTTAAGGTTGGATTAGAAAATATTAATGAACCCGGGATTAAACACCGTCCTTCTTTTTGCAACTCCAGTATTTTTTCTGCTTTTTCTTCCGGCAAAACTTCAGCAAAAACTCTTTCAATTCCTGTTTCTTCTCCGATTGCTCTTGCAGTTCTTTCATTATCCCCTGAAATCATTATTACATCCAAATGCATTTCCTTTAATTGTTTTACTGCATCAAAAGAAGTTTCCTTTAAAGTGTCAGCAACGCTAATTATTCCGGAAAGCTTATTGTTAACTGAAAGCATTACAACAGTTTTTCCGTTATTTTCAAGTTCCTGTAAAGAGTTTTCCAGTCCACTTACTTCAATTTTATTTTCTTCCATTAATTTCCTGTTTCCAAGCAGAATGTTTTTTCCTTTATAACTTGCTTTAATTCCTTTTCCGCTGACTGAATTAAATTCTTTTAGTTCATCAAAACTAATTTTTTTTTGTTTTGCAGCTTTAACTATTGCTTCACCTAAAGGATGCTCTGACTTGTTTTCAACTGCAGCAGCAATCTCTAAAATTTCTTTTTCTTTGAATCCGTTTAAAGAAATAATGTCTGTTACTTCAGGTTTTCCTTTAGTTAAAGTACCGGTTTTATCAAAAACAACTGCATTAATTTCTCCTGCTTTCTGAAGTGCTGAAGCATTCTTAATCAAAATCCCGTGCTCTGCTCCTAATCCAGTTCCAACCATTACAGCAGTAGGGGTAGCCAAGCCAATAGCACAAGGACAAGCAATAATCATTACGCTAATAAAAATAGTTAAAGAAAACAAAAATCCCTGGCCAAAAACAAAAAACCACAATAAAGCAGAAATAATTGCTATTGCCATTACAGCAGGAACAAAAACTGAAGCAATTTTGTCTCCCAATTCCTGTATTGGAGCCTTGCTTGCCTGAGCATCTTCAACAAACTTAATTATCTGGGATAAAACAGTTTCTTCACCAACTTTTTCTGCCCTGAATTTAAAGCTTCCTGTCATGTTTATTGTTGCTCCAATAACCAAATCATTAATGTTTTTTTCAACCGGAATGCTTTCTCCTGTAACCATGCTTTCATCAACACTTGAATGACCAAAAACAAGTTTTCCATCAACAGGAATTTTTGCTCCGGGCTTAACAATAACAATATCTCCAATCAAAACCTCTTCTATTGGGATTTCAGTTTCTTTTTTGTTTCTTTCCACTAAAGCAGTTTTTGCCTGCAAGCCCATTAACTTTTTTATTGCTTCAGAAGTTTTTCCTTTAGCCAATGCTTCAAAATATTTTCCCAATAAAATAAATGCAATCAAAAAAGCTGCTACTTCAAAATACAAGTCCATTGAAGTAAACAAAGCTGAACCGGAAAAAATCATTATTGATGCAATTAAGCTGAAACTGTAAGCAGAACCAACCCCAATTGCTACAAGAGAATCCATGTTAGGGTTCCTGTTCAGAATTAAAGCCTTGAAACCTGAAATAAAAAACTTTTTTCCGATCCACATCACAAGAGTTGCAAGCAATAACTGAATCAATACCTCATTTTCAAGAATTGTTTCAGGAACAGGCAAAGCAAAAAAATTTGAAAACATTAAATACATTAAAGGCAAAGACAAGGCAATCGACAAAAGAAACTTGTTTTTATATTCTTTAATTTCTTTTTGCCTTGCATCTCTTTCAATATCAGTTGGCGCATATTTTTCTGTTTCATAACCTGCATTCCCGATTGCCTTAATCAAATCACTTACTTTTACAGCAGAAGAATCAAACAAAACAGTTGCTTTTTGTGTTGTCAGATTAGTTTGATAGCTTTTCACTCCATCAATTTTTTTTAATGTGTCTTCAATTATTCCTGCACAATGCTGAGAATCCATTCCATGAACTTTTAATACAACTTTGTTTTTCCCAAACTCTTTTTCTTCTTTTATTATGCCGTATCCTGCTTTTTCAATTGTTTCCTCAAACTTTTCCCTGCTAACTGTATTTTTATCAAATTCAACCACTGCTTTTTCAGTAGCAAAATTAACATTAGCAGATTTAACTCCATCAATTTTTTTTAAAGATTTTTCTATTGTTAATGCACAGGAAGCACAATGCATGTCTTTAATCAAAATTGTTTCCCTTGAAACAGAAGAAGTTTCTTTTGAAGAAGAGTCTGTGATTTCTTTTGAAGCATGATTTTTTTCTTTTGAATCAGAATCAATGAAATGTTTATGTTCTGTTGCTTTTTCTTTTCCAGTGAATTTATCAAAACAGTTTTTAGAGCAAAAAAAATATTCTTTTCCTTCTTTAACTGTCTTGAATTTGGCTTTTTCTTTTTCTACTGTCATTCCGCAGACAGGGTCAATTGCTTTCATTTTATACTCCATTAATAACTTTTTTCAGTTTTTCTTCTATTTCAACTGCAATTTTTTCCAGTTCTTTGTTTTCCACTGCATTCATCATTTTACTTGGAAGAACTGCTGAAACAAAAACTTTTCCTTTGTCTTCAAATACAATTACATTGCAAGGCATCAATAAACCAATTTCTTTTTCTGCATCCAATGCTTTGAAAGCAAAAGCCGGATTGCAGGCCCCTAAAATTTTATAATTATCAAAGTCTTTGTTTAATTTTTTTTTCAGGGTTTCTTTTACATTGATTTCAGTTAAAACCCCAAAGCCTTCTTTTTTTAGCTCTTCAACTGTTCTTTCACAAGCCTCATCAAAACTTCCCTTGAATTCTTTTTTGTATCCATACATCAAAACACCTTTTTTAGAGAAAGCTTCAGGCAAATTTATTGTAAACTAAAGCAATTACATAGCCTGCAATAAAACCCATTACTCCTGCTTCAATTATCCCAAAAATTATTCCAACAGGAGTCAAAGAAAAAAACATGTGGCCTTCTTCCATCATTCCTGCCATTCCTGAATAAACTCCAAAATTACCAAAAACCCCCAGCAAAAGCATTCCCAAACCGGAAACAATTCCTCCGGAATAACCCAATGCAAGTTCATTTAATTTTTCAGCCATCTTATTACCCCCAAATATTAATCAAAATTAACAGCATTTCTTTTTCTTTTTATCATCTATTCAGCCACACACCATTTTACGATATATCATATTAAGATATATCTTTTTTTAAATCTTTTGCATAACATTTTATTTATGGAAGTAAAAGTGGATAATTTAGTGAAATTTTATTCTCTTATACTGTTGTTTGAAGGCCCTAAACACGGCTATGATTTGATTAAAACCGTGGAAAAAAAAATGGGAAGAAAAGTTTCTGCAAGCCAAATTTACCCTTTTCTTGCAAAGCTCCAGAAAGAAAACTATATTAAAATAAAATCTGAGGGAAAACGTGAAAAAAAGATTTATGTTTTAACCTCTTTAGGGAAAAAGTTCTGCCAGACAATGCTTTCAAGGTTTGGCGATTTAGTTGAACTGGCTATTGAACCAAATCTTTCAAAGTGCGCTCACTGCGGATGCGAAATATTCAAAGGAGGATATAAAGAAAAAATTAAAGGAAAAGAAACTGTTTTCTGCTGTTCTCATTGCGCTGACTCATTCAAGAAAAACTTTTCAGGGCACAAACATTAGAAATTAACTTTTTTTATTTCATTAACTTTTTTTACACTTTTTGCAGGTTAATTCTCTGTAAATCAGATAAATTAAAATTATTATTGATGCAATTCCCAGAACAGGCCTTAATGGCTCAATAAAAGTCATGATTGTAGCAGAACCTAATGCTGAAACAAGCAGTACATTGCATATAGGGCAACTAAAAGCAATAAATCCCGCTATCCCTCCTGCTGCTGCTTTATACTCTGATTTTTCTTTTGAGTTAAAGTAAAGTTTTAATGAAATTAAAGTTCCAAGCAGAACCGAAGTTGTAATTAAAAAAAAGTAATCTAAAAATGTTGCAGGAATCATTCTTGAATATTTAATTAAAGGAGTTGAAATTAATGCAGTCGGAGTACCCATAATCAAGAAAAAGACTATTGAAATCATTAATCCAATTACAGAATATTTTATTTTTTTATTCAATTTTTCATCCTAAAAACATTTTTTTTATTATTCCAATGAATTAAAAGCTTTTATTCCGCCTTCAAGATTCATCACATTTTTGTACCCTAATTCAACTAATTTTTCTGATGCAGTTATGTTCATGTTTCCGCTTCTGCAGTAAACTACAATTAGGGTTTCCTTGTTTTTTGGAAGCTTGTCAATGTTTTCTTCTATCTTGTCAAATGCAATGAATTCATCTGTTCCTTTAATGTGTTCCTGTTCAGGAACATGAACATCCAATAAAAAGAAATCCTTGTTTTCAAGCTTTTGTTTTAGTTCTTGAGCAGAAATATCAGTAAAACTGATTTTTTGTTCATTGTTTTGTTTATCTTTTTCTTTTATTGTTTGGGCTTTGGGTTCAGTGTTAACGCATCCAACTAATAAAAGCAGTAAAATTATTGCCCCAATGGTTATTGTTTTCATGTTTTTTCCTCCTTTTTAATTAAAATTTTGCCCTAAAATTTCTTCTAAAGTTTTTCCTGTTGCTTCCATTAGTTTTTCTGAATCAACCTGTTCAAGGCATTCCATATACATGCCCGGATGATGGCTTAAATGCTGGATGTTTTCCTTGTCTTCCAAATCCCCGCATTTCGAGTCAAGTTCAATTGCTTGTTCTTCAAATATTTTTTGGTTTTCTTCTGTTTTCAGGACAACTCCTTTCTCATCAGTTGAAATTACCGTTTTATGCTGTACCTGATTTAAATTCATTAAAGCCATGCCTGATAATATTATGCCAAAGAAAATCAAACCATACATTGCTAATTCATTTGCCTGCATTTTTTCACCTCTTTTTTAATTTACTCCATTAAAAGAATAAATAACTGATAAAACAATCAAAGCCAGCCCAATCACTAAAAACAAGTTAAATGATTTATCCAGATCAACTGAAATTATTTTTTTCAATAAAACAGTTTCCTGTCTGATTAAATTATGTTTTTTAATTACCGAAAGCATGTAAATTGCTCCAAGCAGATTAGAAAAAACTGCCACAAGCATTAATGAAACCTGATATTGGCTTAACAAAACAGCAAAAACAGATAACCCTAATACCGCCAAAAAATCTGTTAAATGATGCGCACAACAGGCAGCCATTGACACGCCTGAAACTCCGGCTGACCCGGCAACACTGGCTTTTGCAGAAGAATTAATCAAAAAATTTTTTATGTAAAAATACAACGCAGTCTGAACCCCAAAACCAACTGAAATAAATAAAATAAAATACCAGATTCTCTGGAATTCACTTAAAGCATGTTCAAATGAATTAGCAATAATCAGAATGGCAAAATAAAACGCAATCATTCCGAGAAATGCAAGCAATCCAAAAAAATAATGTTTTTTTTCTTTCAGAGAATTCATTCCTGATTAACTCCTTCAGCAGAACTCACAGGTATTTTTTCCTTCAAGCATTTTTTCCAGTTTTTTATTGTATTCTTTAATGCATTCTTCTGAACAAAATTTTTTTCCGTCTTTTTCTAAAACGTTTTCAGTTTTTTTCCTGCAATAAAAGCATTCATTCATGTTATTGTCCTCCTAAAAAGCAAAAAGAAAAAGTATTGCCGCCAAAACAAGCAATACAATTCCCATCACTAGCTTCATTTTTCTTTTGTTTTCTTTTTCCCATTCAGTTATTTTTTCTGTTACTTTTTTGTTTCCTGCAACCAATAAAATTATTATCAGGGGAACAACAAACATTATATTATAGATTACAAGGAAAGCCATTCCCTGCATAAAAGTTGTCTGGATTGCAAGCAAAGAAAGTATTCCTATATAAATTCCCCCGCTGCAGGGAAAAGTGCATAAACCAACCAGAAAACCAAGCACTGCAACAGAAACAAGAGTTATGTTTGTCATTCTTTTTTTTATTATTGGAGTAGCAAAAGAAGGCATTTTCAGGCTAAACCATTTCCCATAAAAAAAGTAATCCTTAAAATTAATTAAAGCCAAAAACAGCATTAAAAACACGCTGATTTTTCCAAACAAGTGGGGAATGCCTGTAATTAATATTGCCTGAAGCAAACCTAATCCAATCAAAAAATATGCAACAAAAATCGCTAAAATAAACACGCTTCCGACTTTCCATACTTCCATTTTTGACCGGTTCATTGAATAAAGAAATGCAATGAAAAACAATAACACTCCAAAAGCGCAAGGATTAATTCCATCCAATAAGCCTGTAATCAAAACCAGGGGCAGAAGCTGCCAGAAATCCAGTGAATCCGAAAGCAGTTCTTTTGGGGTTTCCAAAGAATCTTTATTTTCATTAAACCAGTTTAAATAAGCTGAAATAGGTTCATCAATTTTGTATTCTTTTAATTCTCCTTTGAAAGCCCATGCTTTATAATTTTCCGCGTTATCCATTTCATCCTGAAAAACAATTATTTTTTCAAACTCGTTTTCTGATTCCAAAAGATATTCAATTATTTCTTCAGGAACGTGTCCTTCCAGAATAATTTTGTTGCCAATAATAATAGTGAAATGCCCCTGAAGCTGGGGGGGAATACCTAACTGCCTGCTTAACTCATTTAATTCAATTCTGTTTTCTTTTTCGCTGATAAAATCTTTTTTTTCAATTTTAATTCCATGGCTTTCAAGCAACGGCTCAATATTATCTTCAATATACATTGTGCATCCATGACATGCTTTGTTGTAATAAATTACTGCATTTTCATAATTTGCGGCAAAAGAAAATGCAGGCAAAAACAATAAAACCAAAAACAATGCAATAAATTTAATTTTCATTTTTTCACTCCAGAATATTTGCAGTTAATTCAATTTCAATTTCAGGATTATCAGAATCATTGCTTTTGACATAAACAATTCTTTCAATTTTGCCCACAACTTTTTCGCCCATCAAATCAGGATCAATTGAAACAAGCAGTTCAGCTGTTTCTCCTGACTTAATTAATTTTTTGTTTATTGTTCCTTTAGTGCAGCCGCAGGAAGTGCTTACCCCAAGGATTTCCAAAAATCCTTTTCCAGTGTTTTTAACAAAAAAAACTTTTTCAATTTTTTCGTTTGGAACAGTCCCAAAATCAAAACTTTTTGGAGTAATTTCTATTGAAGGCTTCTTGTTTTCTGGTTCTGGCTGGCCGGCGGAAATACATCCAGAAAAAATAATTAAAGAAATAATCAAAACAAAAAAAACTTTTTCATTCATTTTTTATGACACCTGATTGACATTAATTCTGACAATTTTCTCTGGGTTTAATGGATCATTAGAATAAATTGAAACAATTCTTGTTACTGCTCCTCTTAAATCCGGATGAGCAGCAGGGTCATAAAAAATTTTTAACTGGGCTTTTTGTCCTGGTTCAATTGATTTAGACCAGACAGGATTGCTATGCATTCCAAAAACAGGGCTTTCAATTCCATCAATTACTACTACTGCACTAGTGCACATGCAGGAAGATTTTAATCCGGTCAATGTAAGCTTTCCTTTTCCTTCATTAATTATTTCCATTGAAGTGCTTACAGTGCCTTGCCCAACACTAACATTCCCAAAGTCCTTTACTTCAGGAGTAATTTTTATTGTTCCAGAACCTCTTGAGTCAGGAGTACTCACTGAAATTGTTTGGATTACAAAAGCACCAATAAAAATCAAAATTAAAGCAGCAACCCCTATTTTAATTATTTTTTTTGTTGTTTTGTTTCTGTCATTTGCTTTAAGTTCATTTTCTTCTCTTTCTTTTCTCAGTTTTTTTTTCAGTTCTTTTCTTTCTTTTTTAGTTAATTGATGATTATTAATTCCGTCCATTTACCCCACCTAGTCAATATTTGTTTTGGTTATTAACTTTTTTTATTTTATTAAAACTAAAAGAGGGGAAAAGCCGTAAATCAATTTCCTGAACACAATTTAGAGGGGTACTCAAGAAAGATTCAATGAAAAAAATTAACGGCTTTCCAGATAAAATATTTTTATTGCATCATTCCCTGCATTGGCTCATCTATTTCTCCAGTGTTGCCCTGAATTTCTTCTTTGTTACCCAATCCTTTCATCAAAGGGCAGTGTTCAGCCATTTCATCAAAGTTTCCTTCAGCCATTGCTTCGTGCATTGCCTGCATTTCTTCTTTCCAGTTGTCTCCTAAAAGATTCTGATGAAATTCCTCAAAATTTCCGCCATGCATTGCCTGCATTTCAGCAAAAAAATCTGCATCAGAAGAATCAACTGAATTGGCTTCAACAGAATCCCCTGATAAATGCGCGGCAACTGAAACTGAAATTACTCCAATCAGTGCAACAACAAAAAGTGAAATAACTGCTGTTTTAAACAAGTCCATAAAAAAACCTCCATAAGCCGATTAAAGCTTTACATTATTTGTAAAGCACAATAAGTTTTTAAAGGAAACTGCTTCAGAGTTTTTCTCTTGCCTTATCCAGAACTTCTGTTTCTTTTCCCATTTTCCTGTCAAGTTTTATTTCTTCAAGAATATCAAGTTCTTCAAAGTGAATTGGAAGCAGACCAAAAGTGCCTGCCCTGACTGAAGAAAAAAATCTTTTAATATTAAAGAAAGAGCTTTTCAAATGCATTAACTCATGTTTTATTACTGCCCTTAATTCTTTTTCATTCAACAAATCAATTAACCCTGTTGAAATAAAAATTATTTTTTTATATCCTGAAACAACAAAAGCATTTGGTTCAGCATTTACAAAAACAATTATTTCAGGGTTTAATATTGAGAGTTTTACTGATTCTTCTTTTGTTATTTTTTCAACTCTTTCATCTTTTGTTTTTGTCAGTCCAATCTGCATCAGCAAAGGGGAAAAAATATAGGATACTACAAAAAACAGGCCTGCAGAAAATAATGCAGCCAGATGAGCCGTATGGAAAACTGTCTGATAATGAGAGTTTGCAAAAGCAAGAATTAATAAAAGCAGGATAATTGAAGTTGAAAGAACTGCCTTAACAAAAAGAGATTGTTTAATTGAAAGCTTTTTTCTGATTAAAACAAGAACAAGAATTGAAATTAAAATTAATCCAATAAGAAAATAATTGAAGTACATTAAGAAAGGATTTTGTCCTGCTACGCATTGAACAGCACAATCCACTGCTGAAACAGTTTCAACCATTTAAATCCTTATTTCAGTTTTTTCCTCAGGTAGGCAACAGAAGAACTTCCAAAAGTGTCTTTCAGAAAAGAAACAAATTTATCTGACACTTCCTCGCTTAATTCCATTCTGCTGTATTTAGGGGAATAAGTGTAAATTAACCCGCCTTTTCCTTTATGTATTTTTCTTTCAATTAATCCTTTTGAATGCATTCTGTCCATTGTAACAGTAATTGTAGTATAAGCTACATCGTTTTTTTTATCTACTGCATCAAACACTTCCCTGCAGGTAGCTTTCTTTTTTTCCCACAAACTATCCATTATGTCTGATTCAAGTTTGCCCACTAAAGAATTAAGCCCTTTTTTTTCAAAATCAATTTTATGCAGTTCCATTTTACCACTTAATTATCCTGCCTAACTAACCATATTAAAATATGTTTATAAATGTGTTGCTTTACATCTTTTGTAAATCTTTTAATAGGAGGTAAAATAAATGACGCAAACAGAGCAAATAAAAGAAATAAATAAATCAAAAAAAATGAATATTTTACAGTATTTTACTGTTGGTTTAATTGTTTTAGTTGCTTTAGTCCAGGTTTACAATATTTCCCTAGGGACTTCACTGTCCTCGGTTCTTGAAGACAAAACTTTTTCAACCAATCCAATTACAGCAAACAATCCCTTGAGCAGTACAGCAAATTTATCAGTCAACCAGCCTGCAAATACTGGTTCAAAACAAATTTCTCTTTCAGATATAATTCCGTCAGGAATTCCGGAATATTATGGAACTGAATTAGGAGTAAGTTATGATGAACCGGTTGCAGGAATAGCAGTATTAGGAAAGTTCGATAATGCAATTTCTCTTGAAGGAGAACTGCAGGAAAGATACATTAAAGTAACTACAAGCATTTCCTGCGAGTTTTGCTGCGGAGCAAAAGCAATTACTTTTCCTGACGGAAAAGCTGCATGCGGTTGCGCTCATTCTTATGCAATGAGAGGATTAGCAAAATATCTTTTGCAGAATCACGCAGACAATTACACAGACCAGGAAATATTAAATGAATTAGTTAAATGGAAAACATTGTTTTTCCCTAAACAGATGACTAAAAGAGCATTAGAATTGGCTGCACAAGAAGGGACTTACAATGAAGACCTTTTAAATCAAGTCAATGAAAGTGTACCAGACATGGTAGGAGGTTGTTAAAATGAGCGAAACAAAACCAGATAAATCAAAGCCAGGCATACTGGGGTTTGACAATTTGTTGCTTGTTTTTGTCGCAATACTTTTTGTGGTTTCAGTTGTTTCTGCAGTTCAGTTAAATGAATTAAGCGGAAAAATTGCTTCATTTGAAAAAGCACCGCAACAAACAGTAGTTTTGTCAGGCAATACAGACAATACAAGTTCAAATAATGCCAAACAAACTGATCAGGAAATTCTGGACAAATTAAGTAATGCTCCGGACATGGTTGGAGGATGCTGACATCCTCTGATCCTGTTTCTTTTTTACCATTTTATTTATTATTGTTTTTCTAATTTCTATTAATAGTATAAAGTATACTAACTATAAAAACCATAGTTAAATATATAATGTTTCTGTTTCTTTATTAATTATGAACAAAAAATGCCCTGTTTTTGTTGCGGCCGGCCTGATTGGAAAAAAATGGTCTTTAGAGATTTTAGTCCAGTTATGCAAAAACAAACTTAAGCCTAAAAGGTATTCTGAAATCAGACGCAATCTGAATAACGTTAATCCAAGATCGCTTTCTATTCGATTAAAGAATTTAGAAAAAAGCGGCTTGATTAAAAAAAAGATTTCCGCTAAAACTTTTCCTATTAAATCAGAGTATTCTTTAACTGAAAGCGGGAAAGATTTCATTAAAGTAATAAAAGAAATAAAAGAATGGGCAATTAAATGGAAAAACCATAATGCATTATGCAAAGGAATTGACTGCGTTGACTGTAAAAATTAATTTGGAAGAAAAATTTATGAAAAACAAAATAATTTTAGCCGGAATACTTGTAATAATTTTAGTTTCTGGCTGCACTCAGTTGGAACCAGTTAAAAACAACGGAGCAGCAGATAATCAAAACAGAACAAAAGATAATTCAGATAATGGTTCTGCACCAAAAACTTTTTCTTTAAGCGAGATAGCAAAACATAATAATGCAGATGACTGCTGGCTTGTTTTAAGCGGAAAAGTTTTTGATGTAACTGAATTCATTCCGTCTCATCCTGGAGGAACCGCAATTCTTGAAGGATGCGGTAAAGACGCAACAGAATTATTTGAAAACAGGTCAATGGGTTCTGGAACCCCTCATTCAGATAATGCAAGAACTTTAAGGGAAAATTATTTCATCGGCAACCTGCAATAAAAACATTATTTTATTGTCATTCCGCCGTCAACTTCAAGTACTTGCCCTGTAATAAAATCGGCTTTATCTGAAGCAAGAAACAAAATTGCATTAGCTATGTCTGCTGGTTCTCCTATTCTCCCCCAAGGAACTGAATCAATAATTCCCTTTAATATTTTTTCGTCAAGGTTACCTATTCCTGGTGTTTTAATCGGACCGGGGCCAACAGCATTAACATTTATTTTGAATTGAGCCAGCTCTAAAGCTAAAGCCCTAGTAAAAGCATTAACTCCTCCTTTGGATGCACAATAATGAGCCAGCGAACAAAAACCAAGAATTCCTGCAACAGAAGAAATATTGATTATTTTTCCGCCTTTTCCTTGTTTTATCATTTGTTTTGCTGCTTCCCTTGAACACAAGAAAGTTCCCTTTAAATTAATGTCAATTACTTTGTCCCATTGTTTTTCTGTCATTTCTTGAAAAGAAGCAAAAGGATAAATTCCTGCATTATTAACCAGAACATCAATTGAATTGAATTCTTTGACTGCAGAACCAATTAATGCCTTGACTTGAATTTTATCTGAAACATCACATTTAACTGAAATGGCTTTCCCCCCAAAAGAAAGTATTTCTTTAACTGTTTTAATACAGTCTTCTTTGCTTAAATCGCTTACCACGACATTTGCTTTCTCTTTTCCGAACTGAAGCGCAATTTCTTTTCCTATCCCTTTAGCTGAACCGGTCACAACAATAGTTTTATTTTCAAATAACATTTTAGTTTACCTTTTAAT
The DNA here is from genome assembly GCA_002763225.1 of Candidatus Diapherotrites archaeon CG10_big_fil_rev_8_21_14_0_10_31_34. Taxonomy (GTDB): domain Archaea; phylum Iainarchaeota; class Iainarchaeia; order Iainarchaeales; family 1-14-0-10-31-34; genus 1-14-0-10-31-34. The sequence goes on along the minus strand of PFAI01000025.1, from coordinate 21,966 downwards.
AACAAAAAGCAAAAAGAATAAATATGTTTCTATAAAATTTACAAAAACAAAAAATCAAAAATTAAAGTAAACGCTTAAACCAAGGATTCCATGCAAGATTGCTAAAGCCAAAGCAATGTAAGCCATTCTTGAATGCCATTTAAACGGGAAAATTCTTTTTCCTCTGGCATTTAAAACTGAAATCAATGCAGCGAAAACAAATGCAGTATAAGTTATTATTCCAAGCCAGAAAATTGACGGTTTAGATAAAAATACAGCATAAGCTATTTCTGAAATCATTTAATCACTTTTTTCATTCCAAAATTCTTCTTCCTTAAATTTGCTTCTGCGAAAAATTCCCATTGAATGTCTGCAGGGTTTTCCGTCAACAGAACAATGTTTTACACAACAGTTTTGATGAACTATTCCTTCTTTGTATCTGCATAAAACTATTTTATCGTTTATTTTTCCAAATTCTTTTTCGCAGACAGCGCATTTAAGAATCATATTCAAACAAAAAGAATTATATTGCATTAGAGTTTAATATTTAATGGCGTGACAAAAAATGCAGAAAGTATTGAATTTCAGTTCAAAAGAAAAAAAACAAATAATTGAAGTTTTAAAAAAGTTTGAAGAAAAAAAAGTAAACAGCCAGTTCGAAGAAAAAAGAGTGAAAATAGATGATTCAACTGTAACGCTTTATTCTTCAGGAAAATTAATGATTCAAGGAAAAGACTGCAATAAAATAGCAGAAGAATTAATCAGAATAATTAAAGTTAAAAGCAAAACAATTGTCGGAATAGATGAAACTGGTAGAGGAGAATTAACCGGGCCATTTGTAATTACAGCTGTGTTAGGGGAAAACAAAAAACTGTTGGAGTTAAGGGACAGCAAAAAAACAAAAAACATAAAAGAAAAAAGCAAAATTGCTTCAGAAAACTCTAAATGCCATATAATTTTTTCTTTGAATTCAGAGTATATTGATGAATTAAGAGAAAAAGGAGAAACAATGAATTCAATTGAAATAAAAGCAATTAATTCAATAACAAAATTTTTTGATGAAATAAAAGAAACAAGTGAAGTGTTAATTGATGGAAGTAAATTGAATGGAGTCAAAAAAGGAAATTTTTTAGTTAAAGGCGATGACTTGGAACCAGTTATTGGCGCGGCAAGCGTTATTTCAAAAAGGTTCAGGGAAAATTCTAAAGACAAAAAAACAAGGAAAAGTTGGAAAACAAAATCAGTGTCCTAAAAAACTCATTCTTTTTTTTAATTCAAAAACTTCTTTTTCATTTAATTTTTCTTTTTTTGCTTTATCTGAAATTAATGCTCCGTTTCCAAAAGGGTCTTCAACAATTACAGTGAAAAAAAATTTTGCAGTTTTTGCCTGCTCAATTTGCTTGATTAGTTTTTCTTTTAGTTTTTTTGCATCTTTTTCTTCTTCTTCAAAATAAGTAAAAGAAAACGAATCCAGAATTTTATTTAATAAACCTTCAATATTAGTAAAATATCCTTCAGAAGCAGGAGCCGGTTCAATTCTGACGCCTAATTCAGGAATTTTAACTGTTGAACTGCTTGATTTCACTATTTTTGTTGTTAAATCTTTTTCTGAAGAAATTTTCACTGAAAAACGGGTTGGAGGTTTCTCTGAATCAGATGAAATATCATTTAAATTAAAACTGCATTCCTGACAACGTAAATTCGAAAACAAGGTTTTACCAAAATAAGGAATTTCAATAATTGATTCAGTCATAACTGCTTTGCCTTTGCAATTAGGGCACGCAATTACCATTGAAACAGTTTTTTCCATAAAAAAAAAGTCAATAAAAAACAATAAAAACAGATTTAATCTTCTTTTTTGATGTTAAAAACCAGTTTAGAAATTCTGGTCCTCTTTCTTAGTGTTAAAAACCAGTTCATGAATGCGTTTATTTAATTCTTGTTCTTTATTTTTAGTTAAAGGAGTTTTTTTGCCTTTAATTTTCCTGAATTCTTTTAACTGTTTTAAAAGTTTTTTTATTGCTTCTAATTCGATTTTAGTGTTTCTCCTGAAATTATCTAAATTCTTTATTTTTTCGTCCACGGCAAAAGGGGTTTCAGGTTTAGAAGAAATTAAAACAGAGTTAATTGACTGCAAGGAAGCTTCTAAATCATTAATTCTCTCATGAGCCAGTTTAATTTTTTCATTTACACTTCTCAAAGAAGCCTGAACTGAATAAACTTCATCAACAAAAACATTGCCTGATAAATCAGATACATTTGGTTCTTCTGTTTGTGATTTTTCTTCTTTTTCTTCCTGAATCTGCTCTTTTAATGACACTAAACCTGTTTTTTCTTTCGGGCCAGTTAAATAAAGCAAGCCATTACCAAAAATCAAAGAAACAATTAATACTACCAAAAACTCAAAAACCATTATAATCACTCCAAAGTAACAACAAGTTCTATTCAAAAAAATATATATATATTTTGGTTTAGCCAAAACATAGGTAATGCAAAAACAAAAGATAAAATTACTGAAAAAAATAATGGAAAAAGGAAAAATCCTTTTTTTAGGCAAAACAGATTTGGAGGCATTAGAATTCTTTTCAGAAAAAAATTTAGTTGTATTTGTTTTAACTAAATTAAACCAGAAAAATTTAGTTGAAAAAACAATTCAAAACAAGAATTTAGTGGTTTTGCTGGTTAACTCTTTTAAAGAAATAAAAGAAGAATTTGATTTTTCTGTTGTATTCCACGAAGATTTTCTTGGAACAGAAAAAACAATTCAATTACTTGAAATCGCAGGAGAAAAAACCCAAAAAAAAGGAAAAATTTATTTTATTGGAAAAACATCCAGAGGAGCAAAAAAAACAGCAGAAGAAATGAACCAGATTTTTGGCAATGCAAAAACCGTTTCAGTTAAAGGAGGATTAAGATTAATTGTTTCAGAGAAAACAAAAAAAATTATTCCAAAAAAAGAATCAGAAAAGGTTTTTGATTTTTCTTTCAGAAACAATTTTTATTCATTTAATTCTTCTTCAGGAGTTTTCTCTAAAAACAAAATTGATGACGGAACAAAATTTTTGCTTGAAAACCTTGAAAAAATAAAAGAAAAAAAAGTACTGGATTTTGGTTGTGGAATCGGGGTTATTGGAATAATTCTGGCAAAAGAAAATCCTTTAACAAAAGTTTTAATGATTGACTCTGATTTAACTTCAGTTGAATTAACTAAAAAGAATGCAGGATTAAATAAAGTGAATAATGTTAAAGTGTTGGTTTCAGATGGATTTCAAAACATTAAAGAAAAATTTGATTTAATTGCATCTAATCCTCCTACGCACGAAAAAAGAGAGTTTTTGGAAAAATTTGTTTTGGATTCAAAAAAGTTTTTAGAAAAAAACGGGAGAATCGTTTTAGTTTTGAATAAAGCAGTTTTTTTGGAGAAAGAATTAAAAGAAGTTTTTGGGAACTGTGAAATTTTGGCTGAAGGAAAAGAACACAAAGTTCTTGAAGCAAAATCAAATTGAAAAAAATTCTTCAGCGTTTTTTGTTGTTTGTTCTTCAATTTCTTTTAAAGAAATGCCTTTTTCTTTTGCTAATTTTTCTGCAACTTTTTTAACCCAAAAAGGTTTTGCTGTTTCACCGTTAAACTCTACCGGAGAATCAGTTTCAAGCATTAGAAGATTCAAAGGAATTGAAATTGCTTTAGCAAGATAATCAGGGTTATAAATTACTGCAGGACCCACAGAAAAAAAATATTTTTTTCTTATTGCATCAAGAATTGTTTTTTTGTTTCCGTCAAACCAATGCAATAAAACTTTTCCTTTGAAATCTGAAAGCAGTTCCAAAGACTTTTTTTCCGCAAAACGAGAATGAGTTACAACCGGAAGAACATTTTTTTCTGCAATTTCAAGCTGTTTTTTGTATAATTTGATTTGTTTTTCTTTTTGTTCAGTTGTTTTAGCATGCTTGAAGTCAATTCCAATTTCTCCTAAAGCAACTGCACAATGAATGTTTTTTTTCAGAAAATCTATTGATAAATCAATTTCTTTTTCTTTCATTAAAAGAATATTAGATGGATGCAATCCCAAACAGCATTCAATTTCATCAAATTTTTTTGAGAATTCAATGTTTTTTTTCATTGAATTAAAGTCAACTGAAGAAGAAATCATTTTTTGAGTTTGGTTTAAAAGAGATTCTTTAACTAAACCATTAATATCTTTAAACATCTCTAAATGGCAGTGAACATCAATAAACATAATAAACCAGTAAACTAACAATCTCGTTAAATTTAAAAAACAAAGCAAATTAAATAGTTTAAGTGAGAACAATGGAAGAAAAAAAAGAGAAACAAAAAGAAATAAAAAAAGAAAAAAGTAGCAAATTGAACGAAACACAAAAAGAAGAAGTTAAAGAACAGAAAACAGAAGAAAAACATGATAAAGCAGCTGAAGAAACTGAAAAAGAACAAAACAGTATAGAAAAAGAAATTCAGCAGGAATCAGTGGAAAAAATAGAAATAGCGCAAAAAACCCAAAAAAAAGAGAAAAAAAAGTCTTTTCCATGGGTTCTTGTAGTGCTTGGAATATTATTAATTATAGTTGCAGGGTTTGGAATTCAAAAAATTTTAAATGACCAGGCTGTAAAACAAGGGCAATGGGATACAGAAATAATCAAAACCCCTGTTGAAATAAAGAATTTTTATTCTTCTGAATGCGGTTTTTGTGAAAAAGAAAACTCAATTATCGCAAACTTTAAGTCTGAAGAAAGAAACATTCCGGTTGAAGTGACATTAATTGATTTGGCAAAAGAAGAAAACAAGCATTATATTGCAGAATTTAATTTAACGAGTGTTCCGACTGCATTAGTTAATTCAAAAGACTTAGAGCAGTATCCTTTTGTGGAAAACCTGATTAAAGAAGAGTTCACTAAAAAAAACGGTTACTATATTATTCCGGAATCCTATTTAGCAATAAGCGAAAAAAAACCTAATATAATGTTATTAAACGGATTAGAATGCGATTCAGGAGAAGGAAAAGTAATTGTAGAACAATTCTGCGATTACCAGACTTTAGGATGTGCATTAATTTTTGATAAAACAAAGGAAGCAAGAGAAAAATTTGCCGGAGAAATAATCTTTAACTACAAAAATTATTTGGTTCACGGAGAAAAAAGTGAAACAACTGCAGTAGTTGCTGAATGCGCAAGAGAACAGGGAAGGTTTTTTGGGTTTGACAAATATTTATATGAAAAACAATTTCCTGAAGCATTTGGATTAGAAAGAGACGCAGTTGAAAACAGCAGTCCAGAAGTAATTAATGGAGGGATTTTTGTAACTCAAATCCCTGATGCAAATAAATTCGCTCAATGCATTAAAGAAAAAGAACCAATGCAAAAAATACAGGATGAAAATACTCTGGCTTTAAGTTATGGAGTTCATTATACTCCTTCACTGGTTTTTGACTGCAAATATATAGTTCAGGGAAACAAAAACACAGCCAAAATATCAGAGATTATTTGCCTGCTGCATCCGGAATTAAAGGGCTGCAAAGCTGATGAAACAAATAACTCCAATTGAAATTCAGGAAATAAAACTTTTCTCGGATAAACAAGTTTATTTTCCAAGAGAAGACTCTTTACTGCTGGCAAAACAAGTTAAAGTTTTTCCTAAATCAAAAACACTGGATTTAGGCTGCGGAACAGGATTAATTGGATTAATTGGAGCAAAACAAAATGCAATAGTTTTATGCGCAGACATTAATCCAAATGCATTAAAGTTAACAGAAAAAAATGCAATAGAAAATCAGTTAAAAGTTGAAGTAAGAGAAAGCGATTTGTTTTCAAACATTAAAGAAAAATTTGATTTCATTTATTTTAATCCTCCTTATGTAATAGAAGAAGGAAAAAGAAAAGAATGGATTGATAAAGCATTAGACGGAGGAAAAAACGGAAGAAAAGTCATTGATGAATTTATTCCAAAAATAAAAAAGCATTTAACTGAAAACGGGAAATGCTTTTTTTTGCAGTCAAACCTGAACGGAATAAAAGAAACAGAATTAAAGCTGGAAAAACAATTGCTTGAATTTGAGATTGTTGGCAGGGAAAAACTGTTTTTTGAAGAGCTAATAGTGTTTAAAGTATGGAAAAAGTAGCTGATTATTATATTTTAAACAGTTTCAGTCAAATTTATTTCTGATTTAAATGCCTTCAAATGCTGATTATGAATATGCAGTAGCAGAAAAAAAATTTCATGAAGCAGTAACTGATTTAGAAAAGTTTGCTGCATTACAGGAAATGCGTTCTGCTGCACCAAAACATAAAGGAGCAGAAAAGCTTAGAGCAGAAATTTCAAAGAAAATCGCTAAACTAAAAACCAAAATAGACAAACAAGAAAGTGTACCAAAAAGCGGAGCAGGCCATTCAATTAACGTAAAAAAAGAAGGATGCGGGCAAATAGCAGTAATCGGAACGCCAAATACCGGAAAAAGCTCTTTGATTAACTCAATAAGCAATGCAAATTTAGCTGTGGGGAACTATGAATTTACTACAACAAAACCTGAAATAGCAACAATGAATTATAAAGGAACAAAAGTGCAGTTAGTTGAAGTTCCGGCTTTAATTACAGATTCATCTAAAGGAAAAGCAAACGGAATTCAATTGCTTTCAGTTATAAGAAATGCTGATGCAGTAGTAACAGTATTAGAAGAAGACAAAGCACAAGAACAATTAAATATTTTATTAAATGAAACAAAAGAAGTGCACATTAAATTAAACAAGCAAAAACCTTTAATCCAAATAACTACTTCAAAGTTTCCCGGAATAGATATTACAGGAAAAAATTATCTGAAAGTGGAACCAAAAGTGTTAATTGAATTTCTTAAAAGCATGTCACTGCAAAACTGCAATGTAATAATAAATGAAAACGCTGACTTAAAAAAAATCTCTGAAGTATTAGATAACAGAATTGAATACAAGAAACTTTTAGCAGTAATAACTAAAGGAACAGAAAAAAAAATTGAATTAAAAGATTTAGAGGGAAAAGAAGTAAAATACATTTATTACTCAAAAGAAAACCTAGATGAAATAAAAAAAGAAATATTTTCTTTGCTCGGAAAAATCCTGATTTACACCAGAAGACCAGGAGAAAAAGAAGATTTAAACGAGCCAATGGTTTTGCCTGAAGGCACTGCAGTAAAAGAAGTAGCAAATATATTACACAGAGATTTTGCCCAAAACTTAAAGTATGTTAAAGTCTGGGGTTCAGGTTCTTTTCCAGGACAAAAAGTTTCAAAAGAATTTAAATTAAAAGACGGAGACTTAATTGAATTTTACTCTTAAAATTTGAATTCAGTTATTTCCTCTTCTTCTGCTGATTTAAAAAACTTTTTCCTGTTATTAAACAAAATCAATAAAGCCAGCAAAACAGCTAAACCAATTATTATTGCCTCAATGTTTTCAACAAAAGGATTAGTTGATTCAGAAAAACCTGATTCAATTATTGTTATTGCATCAGATTTAGCTTTTTCTGCAAAAGAAACTGATTTAGAATAATTTTTTTGTTCAAATGCTTTTTCTGCTTCAGAAAAATCTTTTTTTAAAGAAGAAAGTTTTCCTTGTTCTTTCCAGTAAGGACTGTTTTCTTCTTTTGTAATGTAAATAAACGCATCATTTAAAGTGTAAAAATTGTTTTTTGTTTTAGTATAAAATTTTTGGTCTTCAGAATAAATTTCATCATAAGCTGAATTCCTTTCATGCATTAAAGAAACATTATCCACCCAGGAATTCACTTTAGAGTTAACTGCAGAATAAATTTCATCAACTCTCTGGGAAACATCTTCAGACAAAGAAAAAATTGATTCAATTGAACTTAACTGCTGGGGCTCTGAAGCCAAAGCCAAAAACTGCTGTTTATCTGATGCATTTATTTCAGATTCAGAAATCAATTGCTTTAATTCAAGTGCATTCAAAGAATACTCAAATTTTAGTTCCTTAAAATCCTGCAGCAAAGAAAAAACTTCATTGTACTTTGATTTCAATGAATCAGCATCAGTTGTATCTGGCTCTGAAATAAAATTTAATTCAAATGAAATAACTGAATCAAATGCAGTTTCTATTTCATTTGATTTAGATGACATTACATCAAGCATTGAAATCATTAAATTAACTTTATTTTTTATTTCTGAATCAGCTGTTCCTTCTTTAATTGAATTCAATTTAAATGGAACGTCAGCTGAAAGAATTCTGGTTAAAGTATTAAATTTTCCTTTATTTGAATTAGAAAAAATCCATTGGGAATCAGATCTATATGAATTAACTGAATACAAAATATATGCAGTCTTAAACAACTGCCTGTTAATTGAATCAGATTCCACTACTTCTTTTTTATCTGATAAAACAGCAGCAAAACCAGTTGGAGTTCTCTCTGAAATCAAAACTATAACCCAATAATTTTTTTCACCTGATTTAATGAAAAAAGGAGTTTCACTAAACGACTGATTGGATTCCAAGTAATGCGTTTCAGAACGAAAAAAATTGGTTACTTCAGTTGAAGACAAACTATAAACAAAACTAACCAATAAAAGCAAAAACAAAAACACAGCAATTTTCTTCATTTAAATCCCTTTAACTAATAAGTAGAGTATCATCCTTTATTAATTTTTCCAAATTCCGAGGTGCTCCTAGAAGCCTTTGCAGGCAAAGGCTTGCAAAAACGAGGGATAAATCAATCTTGTTTAACAGCACTGCAATAGCTTATAAATATTTTTAAACCAAATTCTTAAAGCCTGTTTTATAAGTACCATCGAGCCAAAGCGAAGATGGTACACTGGCATAAATCGACAGTGGCGATTTGGGGATATGGGGTAATGGTATCCCGCTTGGCTCCAGACAAACCCTTTCCAAAGGGTTTAACCAAAAGTACGACTTTCAGTCGTACTGCAATGGTTTGGAAGCAACTAAGCAATCTGGGTTCGATTCCCAGTATCCCCAAACAACTTTTCAAAGTTGTATCAAACGTACGGGACAAGCCCGTACTGAAAAGCTTTTATTCTAGTTCTGCTTTTTTATTAAAGATAAAATGGATGAAATAAATGTCTCAGTAATAGTTTGCACACTAAACGAAGAAAAAAGAATTGGAAACTGCTTAAAGTCAATTAACTTACAAAAGTTTTCCGGGCAATTTGAAGTAATTGTTGCAGACGGCAACAGCGAAGACCGGACTGTAAAGATTGCAAAAAGTTTGGGTGCAAGAATTATAATAGAAAAAGTCAGAAGGATTTCAGCTGAAAGAGACGCAGGAGCAAAACAAGCAAAAGGAAAATACTTGTTGTTTACTGACGCAGATGCAATTGTAAAAGAAAATTGGGTGCAAGAAAACTTTGATTTTTTTCAGAAACATCCAAAAGTAGTTGGACAATATGGAAGCGTGTTTTTTTCTGATGTAAGCGGAATAGAAAAAAAAGGAAGCAGAATTTTAATGCCATTGTTTTTGGGATTAATGAGTTTAATTGGAATGCATAACCCGATTGGCTCAAATATTGCTGCAAGAAAAACAGAATTTGATAAAATAAATGGATTTGATACAAGTCTTGTTACATGCGAAGATTTAAATTTATTTAACAGATTAAAGAAAGTCGGAAAAATTAAATGGAATTCAAAAAGCCAAGTAGAAGTTTCAGCCAGAAGAGTTAAAGCATGGGGTTATCTGAATTACATTTTTTTTCATTTAAAGAACGCAGTAAACTTTTATTTTTTCGGCAAATCCAGCAAAAAATACGAAAACATAAGATAGAAAGAATTTAAAGAAGTTAAATTCAAAATATAACTGCATGAAAATAGCTTTTTTTACTGACTCTTACTGGCCTCAAATAAATGGAGTGACAATTTCTATAGACAACTTTGCAGAAGAACTGGAAAAAAAAGGGCATCAAATAATGATTTTTGCTCCAAAAGTTAAAGGACAAACAGAATCTAAATTTAATGTATTCTGGATTCCAAGTTTTTCTTTACCAACATACAAAGAATACAGAATCAGTTCATTGATTTCATTGGAAGCAGAAAAAAAACTAAAAGAATTTAATCCAGATATTATTCATTTGCATACTCCGTTTTCAATTGGCTGGATTGGATTAAATTCAGCAAAAAAACTGGGAAAAAAAGTTATTGGAACCTATCACACTTATTTGCCTGATTTTATGATGTATCTGCCAATTCCTTTTTTGAAAAAATCACAACTAGCAAAAAAAGGAGTCTGGTTTTACACTAAACTGTTTTACAATAAATGTGATTTAACTACAACTCCTACAAATCAATCAACAGCAGAACTGGAAAAAAATGGAATACAAAAGGTTAAAGTACTGCCAAACGGAATAAATTTTAGTTTATTTAATTCAGTTAAATGCAATAAAGATTTGAAGCAAAAAAAATTAGTTTATTTTGGAAGAATTTCATTTGAAAAAAACATCAAAGTATTAATTGAAGTCCTTGCATTGCTGGAAAAAACTGCTTTGCTTACAATAATTGGCTCAGGCCCTGCATTAGATTCATTAAAAAAACAAGTAAAAGAAAAAGAACTAGATAAAAGAGTATTTTTTACCGGTGCATTAAAAGGAAAAGATTTAGTGAAAAAAGTAGCTGAATCAAATGTTTTTGTTACTGCAGCAACAATGGAAACACAAGGATTAACTATTGCAGAAGCAATGAGTTCTGGAATGCCTGCAATTGGCGCAAACAAAATGGCAATTCCTGAAACAATCAAAGAAGGAATAAATGGATTTTTATTTGAACCCGGAAATGCAAAACAAGCAGCAGAAAAAATAAATAAACTGTTTTCAGACAAAAAGTTATATGAAAAACTTTCAGTTAATGCAGTTGAAACTGCAAGAAAAAATTCAAAAGAAAAAAGGACAATTGAACTTGAAAAACTATATAAAAAACTGCTTGAATAATTACCGGCAATTAACCCTCAAAGCATATTTAAAACACAAAATACTTTTTTTAGTATGAATAATCTTTATTTGGATGTAGGAAAAGAAAAACAAGCAGAAATATTAAATGAACTTACTGCAGAAATAGGTTTAAGCTCAAGAAAGCTGGCAAAAAAAATTGGTTTTAACAGAAGCCTGTTTTTTCATTATAGAAGCGGAAGACATCGCATGTCCTACAATTACTTAAAAAAACTTTGCGAAGTAGCAGGAAAAAATGTAAAAGATTATAAAATAAACTTAATAGAAATTAACAACAAAAGAAAATGCGAAAAAATAGATTTGCCTTTTTTAAATGAAAATCAAATGAGGGAATTGCTTTCTCCAGAAAAATGGCAGAAAATTGTCGCTGTCGGATTATTAACCGATGGTTGTGTTTTACCCAGAAAATCTGATAAAAGATATCACGTTCGCTTCTTTAGCTGTGATTTCACACTTCACAGATGCTTTAAAACAATGATAAAAATAGCTTTTGAAGAAAACCAGACTTCATTTATTAAAGGCAAACAAAATTCCGTTTGGATATTAGATTACCAAAAAAGCAAAAACAGTAAAATGATGAAAAATCTTCTTGCATTTACAAAATCTTATACTTGTAAAGCTAATTGCAAACCTTCTCTTAAATTTCTGTTTGATGAAAATTTAGAGACGAAAAAAATAGCTGTACGTTTTGCTATGAGCACAGATGGTTCAGTCAGCATAAAAAGAAATAAACACAAGAAAAGGATTGATTTTTCACTTAGGTTAGCATGCGCTCATCCTGATTTAGTGCTTCAATGGAAAAAAATTTTCAATGATATTGGTTTGGATATGAGAATTGATCTGGATACAGCAATATTCAGCGGAATTCATGGTTTAACTACAAGTAAAAAAATAAATTTTTTGCGTTTTAATGAACTTGGCGGGTTTTTTCCTGATAATGTAAAGGTAACAAACGGAAAATGCATAGGATTAATGAAAAATCAAGTTTTAGATTTTATTTGCAAAAGCTTGAAAAAAGGAAAACGTAATATAAAAGATATTAAATGTTTTGATGAAAAAATAAGGTATGGGGCTGTAGTGTAGCTTGGTTATCACTTAGGCTCGGGGATTTGAAAACTTTAACTGATGAGCCTACAACTCGAGTTCAAATCTCGGCGGCCCCATAAACGTTTCGCCGTTTAAGCACAAAGCATTATCTTCGCTTTT
>PFAI01000025.1:0-9829 GCA_002763225.1 Candidatus Diapherotrites archaeon CG10_big_fil_rev_8_21_14_0_10_31_34 | reverse complement strand
TAAAGCCGTAGCAAAAAAAACTCAGTCAGCACTACTGAAAGTAGTGCACCGTTACACCCGCACGGAAGCGGGTAGTTCAAATCTCGGCGGCCCCAATTCTTTTTTATTACTTTTCTGCTAAAATTTAGTTGTGGAAAAAGAATTTTTATTTCAAGAAGGAAAAGCAAAAAATTTTGTTGCGATAAGCAGCCAAGGGATTATATTAAATAAAAATGAATTTGAATGGAATAAAATTCACATGCTTAAAAAGCTGTTCCAGTCAAAAGCAAATGAAATCAGCTCGTCCCTAGCATCAATGATTACAAGAGTCCCCTACAACAATGAAAAAACATTATACCAGCTGCAGACAGATAAAGGAAAATACTGGACTTTTGAAATAAAAGAAAAAGAAAAATTTGAGGAAGCAATAGAAAAACTCGGCAAAAAAAATCTATTTCAGGTCAAGGAAATCAAAAATAATCTTTCAAAAATAATTCCTTTAGGGGCTTTAATTGCTTTTTTTTAATTGTCTCAGGAAATTTTTATTTGTTAGGAATTGGATTAATTATTGCAATTATTACAATCTGCCTTATCTTTAAATTACACATTTGATTTAAATACTTTAAAGGATAACTTTTGTTATGGCAAAAGAAAAAGTGACTTTTGAGATTAATAAAGAAAAAGATTTCTCTAACTGGTATTCAGAAATAGTAAAAAAAGCCGAGTTAGGGGATTTAAGGTATAATATTAAAGGATTTATTGTTTTCCAGCCTTGGTCTGTTTTAGCAATGGAAAAAATGTTTGATTATTTAGAAGAAATACTTCAATTAAAAGGGCACAAGCCATACTGGTATCCTGCAGTAATACCGGAAAAAAATTTTTTAATGGAAAAAGACCATGTAAAAGGTTTTGCACCAGAAGTTTTTTGGGTAACAGAAACAGGAGCAGGAGAAAAACTCGAAGAAAAAATGGCTTTAAGGCCTACATCTGAAACAGCTTTTTATCAAATGTTTTCAATCTGGATTCGCTCTTATAAAGATCTGCCGTTCAAAACTTACCAAAGGGCACAGGTATTCAGGTATGAAACAAAAGCAACAAAACCTTTTATTCGAAGCAGAGAATTTTACTGGATTGAAACACACAATGCATTTGATTCAAGAGAAAATGCTTTAAAGCAGGCAAAAGAGGATATGGAAACAACAAAAGAATTTTTGTGGGACCAATTAGCTATTCCATTTATTTTTTTTGAAAGACCTCAATGGGATAAGTTTCCTGGAGCAGAATTTACTTTTGCTGCAGACACTTTAATGCCTGACGGAAAAATAATTCAATTGCCTTCAACTCATATTATTTCCCAAAAATTCACTAAAGCATTTAATGTAAAATTTACTAATGAAAAAGGTGAAGAAGAATACTGCTGGACAACCTGTTATGGTCCTGCAGTAAGCAGAATTTTTGCTGCAATGATTTCAATTCACGGAGACAACAAAGGATTAATTTTCCCGTTTAATGTTGCTTCACTGCAGGCAGTCATAGTGCCAATTTATAACGACAAAAACAAAGAAAAAGTTTTAATTGAAGCAGAAAAAGTTTTAAATGAATTAAGAAAAAATAAAATTAGAAGCGAAATTGATTTAACAGACAAAACAATGGGAGAAAAATTTTATTACTGGGAAATGAAAGGAGTTCCATTCAGAATAGATTTAGGGGAAAAAGAAATAAAAGAAAAAAAAGCAACTGTTTTCAGAAGAGACTCAGGAAAAAAAACAATAGAATCAATTTCAAAATTAAGCGAATTTATTTTAAGCGAAGGAAAAAAACAACTGAAAAGCCTGCAGGAAAAAACAAGAAAAAACTTTGAGCAAGGAATTGTTTCAGCTGACTCAATAGAAAAAGCAAAAAAACAATTAGAAAAAGGAAAAGTGGTGAAAGCAGAGTTCTGCGGGACTTCAATGGATTCAGCTGAATGTGCAGAAAAAATTGAAAAAGAATTAAATGCAAGCGTCAGAGGAACAAAATTTGGAGAAAACGAAAAACCAACAGGAAAATGTATTGCCTGCGGAAAAAAAGCAGAAAAAGTCATTTATATAGCCAAATCCTACTGAATTTTTTCTTTTAAGGAAACTTTTTATACACCAGTTTCTATTTATTATACGAGTGATTAAATGCCTTCAGTGAAAGAAATAGAAAAACTGGTTAAATCAGATAAAGATTTAAAAGAAAGAAAAAAAGAATTAGAAAAACAAAAAGAAAAAACAAATAATTTTGGGCTAAAAAAAGAATCACTAAAAGAAATGAAAACACAGGAAAATGAAATTAAAAGCAAAATGCAGAGATTAAGAGAAGAAGTTTCTGAAATGAAGGGAAGAGATTTAGAAAAAAAAGATATTGCCGGGCTGTTAATAGAAGAAGAAGAACCAGACCATTTATGGAATGCCAAAAAAGAACAACAAGTTAAAGCTGAAGCAGCAAAAGAAAATAAAGTTCCTTTCAGAGAAGGACACTGGTATAAAACAGAACAACAAAAAAAAGAAAACAAAATGAGTTCACTTAATATAGATATTCAGGAAAAACCATTGCATTCAGAAGAACCAGAAGAAAAAAAACAGATTTTAGAAAAATTGAAAGAAAATGCTTCACAATACAAAGGAATAAAAAAAATTGAAAAACCGATTCAGGAAGAAAAATTATTTGAAAAAGGGGTTTCAGAAAAAGTAATTGAAGAAAAAATAAGTGCAGGAAAAATTTTGCCTGAAAGAAAAGCAAAGTTAACTGCAACAGAAGAAGAAGAACTGCTTAAAGGATTTATTTTAGATAAACCGCAAAAAACCATTCCAGAAAAACCAGCAAAGAAAACCGGATTACAGTTCCAAGAAATTGAGTATGAAGAACCTCCTATAAAAAAAATTTCTGTTAACCCGAAAAAAAGAATGGATAACCTGCAGGACCTGATTCCGGTTAACCCTGATTTAATTCCTAAAACAGCAATAGAAAAAGAAGAAGAAAATTTAACTGTCGGACAACAATTAGGGAATGTATCAAAATTTTTCACTAAAGGCTTAATAAGTAAATTTGGTGGAAAACAAATAGACAAAAAAATTTTAAGCGAATTAACAAAAGAAGAACAAAAACAAGTGAAAAAACTTGCTTCAGGATTAGATGTTGCAGTAAAAAAATACACTAAAGAAGAAATAACTGAAGCAATGCAGGTTGAAGGAAAACCCAAAAAAATAATTGACGCAGTATTAAAGATTCTTTATCCTTAATTTACTCCTTTAAATGGAGCCAGATTTAATTCCATTTTTTCTATTTCACTGTCATCAATTTTTTTTTCTAAAAAACCTGTTTTAATAAATCCTCTTGAGTTATACAATTTTTTTGCCTGAAAATTATTTTTTTTAACTATAAGAAAAATTTTTTCTGTTTTGTTTTTTTTACAAAAATCAATAAAAAAATCAAAAAGTTTTTTTCCTGCTCCTTTTCCCCTGAATTTTTTTTTAACTGCAAAACCTAAAAGAACTGCATTTTTTTCTTTTAACTGGAATTCAATAAAACCAAATAAACTGTTTTTTTCTTTTGCAACAAAAACAAGGTTTCCTTTGATTATCCTTTCAGAAACAATTGTTTTTTCTTTTTTTAGGTAAGGGAACTCGTTTTCAATTAAATTGTTTATTTCATTAAAATCTTTTTCAGGAGCTTTGATTATTTTCATTTAACAGCACTCAAATAATCATTTATTTCTTCAATTGAAACAGCACATCCATTGAATTTTAATGCAAACAATGATGCTTCAAGGGATTTTTTTGAACTATCTAATTCTCCTTCAAAACAGCCTAAATCAAATGCCTTAGTAATCAGTTCAGCGGACCTCACAATATTTACTTTTCCTACAAAAGAAGAAAATTTTTTCAGGTTTGCTTTATTCAGCTTAATTTTTTTTCTGTAATGAAACTTTAATTTTTTTTCAAGGTTTTTTGGTTCTTCAATCAGCATTCTTGTTGTTCTTTCATCTATTACCAATACAGATGCATTAAGTTTCTTGTATAAAGCAAGGGCTTCTGCTTCCCCTTTATGGATTATTTTAATGGGAGTGTTTTCAGCAAAAAAAATGTTGTTTGCCAGTTCCTCAATTTTTTCTGAATTAACCTCATTTTTTTCTACTTTAAACCAGCCTAAATCAATTGACCTTTTAATCCTTAAAGCATTTAATTCAAATTTATTTATAGTTAAAGGCTTTAAAACTGATTCAAATTCAACTCCTTTAGTCATAACAAACTGGTTTTTTGTTTTTTTTGAAAGGTTTTCTAAAACTTTCATTAAACAGTTTTGTGCAATAGAAATAATTGAACTTGAATCAAAAATTAATTCATTCATTAAATATTCCTTCCAATAATTTTTTTCTTTCATTTATTCCTTTAATTGATTTTTCTTTGTCATGAATTTTTGTTCCACCAATATAAAACAATAATTCTTTTTCATTTGCTCCTGTTAAATTCACTGCCTGCATTAAACTCAATCCAAACGCATAAGCTCTAGACGCTTGTTTTATTTTTGCTTTTTCATAAAGATTTGCAGTATAATGCCCCATTGACGCATCAACCCGAAAAACTTTATCTGAAATATGATCTAATTCTTTTTTAAATTCATTAAAATTTTTGTTTTTCAAGTGATCTGAAGCTTTCTTTAAAGAAAAAATAATTGTTGACTTTATTTTAATCCATTTTCCTGCTTCAATAATATGAGGTTTTGAAAGCATTTTCTGCAAAGAATAAGAAATCAAAGACAACTGAGCAAGAACACTATCAGATTTTAATGCTGCTTCTTCAATCAAATCATTGCTTAACTGCCTTAATTTAACCTGGTCATTTGACTCAAAGGAATTCATTATTTTTTCTGTTGCACTCACTAAATCTGAAATCATCAATAAAAGAAAAAACCAAAAACTTTATATCTTAGTTTCATCTAATTTTATTGCATGAAATTAAATTCAAAGCATTATGCAGCAATAGCAGGAATACTTTTAGTAGTAATTATTGTTTTAATTTCACAGTTTCCCCCAAAAGAATATAAACCAGGAGACTATGAAGAACAAGGCTTTTTTGAAGACACAAAAGATTTTTATCTGAATATTCCTAATGAACCTCTTCCAGAAACCATGGATAATAATCCAACAGAAGAAAACATTCCATTAAATTTTTCAATTGAAACAACCGGCTGTCTAGGAGAAATAATCGATAATGCTTTTGTTCCTGATTCAAGGAATCCAACAGAAGAACAACTAGCAGCAAAACCAGTTTTTACCACAGGAAAAGGTTCTTTAAAAATTGAATTTTATGGAGGAATGCTTTGCAAGGCATCAAACATTTTTGCTGACGCTTACATGGATCCAGACGGACAAATAGTTGTTTATGAAGAAGAAGAAATTGATGCAGATAAATTCATTTACGGACCAACTGGAGCTCTGCCAGACGAAATCTGGCCTTGCTACTGCAATTATAAAACAACAATTAATATAACCGGATTAGATAAAAGCACTTATCCAATTTTAATGGAAACAAAAAACAATGAAACTATTTTAAGTCAGATAACAATCAACTGATGAAAAAGCAGTTCAGCTAAAAGCATATCTTTTGCTGAAACTTTTAGATAAACAGTACGGGCTTGCCCCATACATTTGGTTTAACCCTTTGGAAAGGGTTATGGGACTGCCCGGATTTGAACCGGGGTCAACTGCTTATTTGCAAACTTTTTAAATTAAACAAAAAATAAAATTTAATTTTTGTTAAACCTTTTTTCTAAAAAGGTTTTTTTGATCAAACTTTTTCTGAAAAAGTTTGCCCCAAAGCAGCAATGCTAACCAGGCTACACCACAGCCCCAAAACATAATATTCTAGTAAAGAAAGCTTTAAAAGAAAAAGTACCCAAAAAATGAAATTAATTAAAAACAATTAGTTTAAATAAGTAAAAATCCATTTCTTATTATGCAGTTTAAAGAATTAGCCAGCTATTTTGATTTAATTGAAAAAACTTCTTCCAGACTAGACATGACTAAAATTCTGGCTGAATTACTGGAAAAAGCAGATGAAGAAAGCATCAAAAAAATTGTTTTTTTATGTCAAGGCAGATTAGGAGCAAACTATGAAAAACTTGAATTCGGTTTAGGAGAAAAAATGGTTATAGAAGCAATAGCTAAAGCAACAGGGTTTACAAAAAAAGAAATAGAAAAAAAATTCAGAGAAAAAGGAGATTTAGGTTTAGTTGCAGAAGAATTTTGTTCACAAAAAAAGCAGTCAGCTTTATTTTCAACTGAGTTAACTGTAAAAAAAGTTTTTGAAAACTTAATAAAAATTTCGCAGGTTGAAGGAACAGGGTCAAAAGAACTGAAATTAAAGTTGATGGCAGAATTGTTTAATTCGGCTTCAGGAACTGAAAGCAGGTTTATTGCAAGAATTCCATTAGAAAATCTGCGTTTAGGAATAGGTGATCCAACTATAATGGATGCTTTAGCAGCAAATCTTTTGGATGAAGGAAAACAAAATGCTGAATGGAAAAAAGAAATTGAAAAAGAAATGAAAGAAAAAAAAATAAAAGAAAAAAACTGGATAGATGAGTTTGACAGAAAAATGAAATTAAAGTTAAGGGAAAGAATTGAAGAAAAATATAATATTTATTCTGATTTAGGCGCAATATCAGAAATACTGAAAGTAAAAAGATTAAATGGATTAAAAGAAATCCAGATTCAGTTAGGAATCCCAATCAGGCCAACGCTTGCTGAAAGACTTAATTCACCAGAAGAAATAATCAAAAAACTGGGAAAGTGTGCTGTTGAAAGCAAGTATGACGGATTTAGAATTCAATGCCATAAAGAAGGAAAAAAAGTCTGGATTTATTCAAGACAGTCAGAAAACATGACTTCAATGTTTCCAGATATAGTTAAAGCATTAAAAGAAGAAATCAAAACAGAAAAAGTTATTTTAGAAGGAGAAGCAATTGCATTTAATGAATTGACAGGAAACTTCCTGTCTTTTCAGCTGACAATTCAAAGAAAAAGAAAATACGGAATAGAAGACAAAGCAAAAGAGTTTCCATTAAAATTATTTGTATTTGATTTAATGTTTTTGGAAGGGAAAAATTTTATGGAAAAACCTTTTTTAGAGAGAAGAAAAAAATTGAATGAAATAATCGGAAAAGGAAAAACAATTTCTTTGACTAAAACAATTACAACAGATAAAGCCGAAAAACTAGAAGAGTTTTTTGAAGAAAGCATTTCAAAAGGATTAGAAGGGATTATTGCAAAAGACCTGAATGCAAAATATATTGCCGGAAAAAGAAAATTTGCATGGATTAAATTAAAGAGAAGCTATAAAGGAGAATTAAATGATTCAATTGACGGAGTAATAATTGGATACTACACTGGAAAAGGAAAAAGAACTGAATTTGGTTTAGGCGCATTACTTACAGCAGTTTATTCAGAAAAAGAAGATGTATTTAAAAGCGTGGCAAAAATAGGAACAGGATTAACAGACAAAAATTTAGCTGAACTGGAAAAAATCCTGAAAAAGATTTCTTCAAAAAAAAAGCCTGCAAGAGTTCAGTCAGAATTAGAACCAGATTTTTGGGTTGAACCAAAATATGTAATTGAAATAAGAGCAGATGAAATAACTAAAAGCCCGGTTCATTTGGCTGCAAAAAGAGAAGGAAAAGGACTTGCTTTAAGGTTTCCAAGACTGATTTCAATCAGAACAGACAAAAAACCTGAAGAAGCTACAAATGAAACAGAATTAAAAAAAATGTTTGCACAACAAAAACAAATAAATGAAGAAAACCAAGAACAAAACTATTAATAATAAAAAATACGTTAATGGTTTGCATGAAAGACAAATTATTTTTTTTATTCAGAACTGCAGTTTTTTTGACCGCGTTTTTGTTGGTCGCATATGCAACTATTGCTTTTGGGGGGTATTTAGGGGAGTTCAGAGACATTTATTTTAAGACAGGCCAATACGATAAAATGATTGGAATGCTGGTAATTGTTTTATTGCTTGGATATGTTTTAAGAAAATTACTGTTATTGGTTTACGCAAAAGAAGCAGGAATAACTCATTCAAGGAGAAAAAGAAAATGAATGTAATGAAAATTGTTGTAAGTTTTATTGTGTTATTATATTTAGTTTTCATTTTAATAAACCTTTTTTCAACTGCCTTTCCAAAAGACGAAATAGTTAAAACAATTGAAACTCAAATAAATTTATCAAAAAAAAATCCAGGAGAATTTAACTCAAAATACAATTTAAAATTTGAAGAAGGACTTTTATTAACAAAAAAAGATTTTGAAACAAAAGACACTATAATAGAATTTCAATGCAATTCATACACTCATTGCTGTGCAGAAAACGATAAATGCAATGAAAAAATTGAATGGACAAAAGAAAAAGCAAGATTCAATGAAAAAAGAAATCCAATTACAAGCACAAGATGCGATGAAATAAAAGGAAGTTATTTCTGCAAAATTTATTTAGGCGAAATCCCTGCTCAAATCCAATTAGAAGAATTCAATTACAATAACAATTTTTATTTTAATTCAGAGAAACTGAAAATTGATTCAAAAATAACAAACAAAGGGAATACAACAGAAAACTATGCCAGAATGGAAACAACAGTTTCAATTATATTCTTTGAAAACGGAATAAAAAAAGAAGAAATACTTAAAGAAGAAAACACTGAAAGAATTAAAATTGAAGCAAGAGAAACAAAAGAATTAACTCAAGAAATAAAATTAGAGTCTCCAGGAGAATACACTGTTAAAACAAAAATAACCGGATTAGATTTCGGTTTTGTGGAAGAAAAATTTAATGTAAATGTTTTTGGGGAACCAGAATACAACTGTAGAATAGATGAAACAAAAAAAGAAATAACAATTGACCCTGATTCAATCGGAGAAAACAAAATAATTGAATGCGAAATAGCTTTTTATTGTTCTGACTGCAAGTATGGATTTGAATGCAAATATGAATGGCAAAAACAGTTTCCTTACAAAGAACTGGAATTAAAAACAAAAGAATACACAATAGAACACGCAAGAGGAACTAACTGCCAGTAGCCGGTTGCGTCCGGCTGTAACGCATGCTATTTTCAATAGCACTGCAATAAATTTACACTTTTTGCATGCATAAAACATTAAAAATTAGTTGGAATAAAAGTTATTTATAAGGTGAAAAAAATGAAAATATTTATTGATACAGCAAACATTGAAGAAATAAAAAAATATTATGAAATGGGAATAATTGACGGAGTAACAACCAATCCTTCTTTAATTGCAAAAGAAAACAAGCCATTCAAAGAAATAATTTCAGACATAGTTAAAGTTGTTGACGGGCCAATCAGCGTGGAAGCAACAGCAGAAAAAGCAGAAGACATAATAAAACAAGGAATAGAATACTCTAAAATTCACAAAAACATTGTAGTAAAGGTTGCAATGAATGCCGAAGGATTAAAAGCCATTAAAGAACTAACAAAAAAAAACATTAAAACAAACTGTACTCTGATTTTTTCCGCTAACCAGGCATTGCTTGCAGCAAAAGCCGGAGCAACATATGCAAGTGTTTTTGTCGGAAGATTAGATGACGCAGGAAACAAAGGAATGGATGTAATAAGAGACACCATGGAAATATTTTATAACTTTGAAATGACAACAGAATTAATTTCTGCTTCAATCAGAAACCCGATTCATGTAATTGAATCAGCTAAAGCAGGAGCAGACATAGCAACAATTCCATTTGATGTATTAGATAAAATGATTAAACACCCATTAACAGACAAAGGAATAGAAAAATTCTTAGAAGACTGGAAAA
>PFAI01000029.1 GCA_002763225.1 Candidatus Diapherotrites archaeon CG10_big_fil_rev_8_21_14_0_10_31_34 | reverse complement strand
GGCCGTAAGCAGCAGTCTTTTTGTAAATAGGTCTTTTCAGATTCAACTGCTTTAAAATGTCAGCCGGCTTCAACGGAAAATGCTTTCTGACTAATTCAGCTAGTTTGTCTCTGGAAATTTTTCCTGTTCCAAAACAATCAACATTAACTGAAACAGGTTCAGGAAAGCCAATTGCATAAGCTAACTGGACTTCACATTTGTCAGCTAAACCAGAAGCAACAATATTTTTTGCAATATATCTTGCGGCATAAGCAGCACTTCTGTCTACTTTGCTTGGGTCTTTTCCACTAAAAGATCCTCCTCCATGCCTTCCAATTCCACCATAAGTGTCAACAATAATTTTTCTTCCTGTAAGCCCTGCATCAGCATAAGGCCCTCCCCGAATAAAAGCACCGGTTGGATTAACATAAAATTTAGTGTTTTCGTCAATCCAGTCCCTGCAGACAGGCTTAATGATTTTATCAATTACTTTTTGTTTTAATTCTTCGTGTTCAATACCTTCATTATGCTGGGTTGAAACAACAACTGTGTCAACTCTTAAAGGTTTTCCTTTTTCATCATATTCAACTGTAACCTGGCTTTTGCCGTCAGGCCTTAAAAAATCAAGTCCATTGTTTTTTCTTACTTCAGCTAATTTCATGCACAATTTATGAGCCAAAACAATAGTTAAAGGCATTAATTCAGGAGTTTCGTTTGTTGCAAAACCATACATCATTCCCTGATCTCCTGCTCCCTGCTCATGATACATGCTTTTCCCTGCAGTGACTCCCTGAGAAATATCAGGACTTTGCTCTGTAATCTGAATCCAAACAGAACAGGTTTCAAATTCAATTCCATACTCTGCTTTAGTATAACCAATTTCTTTAATTGTTTCTCTTACAACAGAAGGAATATCCACATAAGCATTAGTGGTAATTTCGCCAAAAACATTTACCCCACCGTTTTTTGTTGCGGTTTCACAAGCCACTCTTGCTTCAGGGTCATGTTCAAAAATCGCATCAAGAATTGCATCAGAAATCAGGTCACACATTTTATCCGGATGCCCTTCGGTAACTGATTCTGAACTCAATAAAATTTTTTCTGTCATAATATCACCTCATAAATTAAAAAAATCTAAAAAAGATAAATAAGAAATAACACATAACTTTAAAAGAATAATTTATGAATAAAATATTCATATAAGAATAAGATTAGAGGTAATTTAATGCTACCAGAACTAAAAGAAATCAAAGCAAGAAGAAAAGAACTTGATTTAACCCAAAAAGAACTGAGTGAAAAATGCGGAGTCCCTCAGTCAGTTATAGCAAAAATTGAAAACGAACAAATTTCTCCTTCATATGAATCAGCCAAAAAGATTTTTGAAGCATTAAACGCAGAAAAAATAAAATACAAGACAGCAAAAAATATTATGACAAAAAAAATCATTTCAATCAGAGAAAAAGAAAGGGTTTCAAAAGCAATTGAATTAATGAACAAATATGGAATAAGCCAGCTGCCTGTTTTAAGAAAAAACATTCCAATAGGAACTGTAACAGAAAAAAATATTGTAGACAAAATTGGTTCAGAAAAAATCAGCAATTCCACTATTGTTTCAGATTTAATGGAAGAATGCCTTCCAATAATTGAAACAGAATCAAAAATTGAAGCAGTTTCTTCAATGCTGAAATATTATCCTGCAATTTTAGTCAAAGAAAAAGACAAATTAACAGGAATAATCACAAGAACAAACATAATAAGGAAATCAATCAAATAAACACCAAAAAACACTCTTTAACCCTAATCAGTTATATTTAAATATTTGTTTTAACTCAATAGTAATAACAAATATACATAAACACATGGCTGGGAAATCAATGAAAACAAAATGGCTTTTATTAGCAGTAATCTTCATTTTAATTGCTTCAAATTCAAGTGCTTTAGTATTAGATTTACCTAATTCAATAACATTTTTTGAAGAAGAAAAAACCCTTTCTTTTGAAGTTGAAAACCAGTCAGGAGAAACACAGAATCTTAATGTTTTAATTTATTCTCCTATAGCTTATGAAATTAAAGGAAACAAAAGTTTTTTAAAAAACGGGGAAAAAGCATTTATTGAAGTGACTTTTCTTCCAAACGAAAAAGTTTTGAATTCAGTTTATGAAACAACTGTTTTAGTTGAATTAGGCAGAGAAATTTCACAGGAAAAAATTTCAATGTATTTTGAGAAAACAATGAATTACCCTGATGAAAAAGAAACAGGGAATAAAGAAACTGAAAAAGATTCAGATGGCGCAAATGTTTTTGGAGCATTAACAGGGAATGTTTTTTTGGCAGGTTTTTCAGAATTATTTAATCCTGTTAATTTAATTTTAATTTTAATTGCAGCTGTTTTAATGCTGTTATTTATTTCAAGACTGACTAAAAGACTGACTAAGGGGGAAAAACAATGAAACAATTATTTCTGGCAATAGCATTAATATTAATTTTAACCAGCGTTACTGGATTAATCCAGCCTGAAAAAAACGAGGTAAGCATTTCTGGAACAGATGTTTTTTCTATTCCGGTTAAAATAAAAAATGAGTCAGGAGAAAAACAATTAATTCATTTGATTTCAAAATCAGCTTTAAAAACAGAGTTTGCAGCAAATGATTTTTATTTGAATTCAGGAGAAGAAACTGAAATCGCATTTCATATTTTTCCTTCATATAAAACCGGAGTTTATTATATTGAATTAAGAATGCAATACAATGATATAACTGAATATTCTAATTTAGATGTAAGAATTGGAAAAGATACAGGAAGCATTGATGTAAGATATTTCAGACAAAATGTCTGCCAAAACCAATTAGATAAATTAAGTTTGTGGATTAAAAATGAAACTGGAACAGCTCAAAGAATTAAATTAAGCGCTGAATCAGAAATGTTTATGGCTGTAATTGAACCAAATGACATTGATTTGGACGCAGGAGAAGAAAAATTTGTTGAATTAGAAATTAGTTCAAACAAAAGTTTTCCGTTAGATGAATATTCTGTTACTGTATATATAGAGTCAGACGATTTAATAATTTCAAAACAGGTTTTCTTTGATTTAATTGAATGCATTGAAATTCAAAGAGAATTCAGATTAACTGCTCCTGCAGATATAACTGTAAGAAAAGGAGAAACAGAAAGAGTTTATTTTACTGTAACTAATCTGGATGACAAAGAAAACGAAATAGAGTTTGCAGTAAGAGGAAAACTTAAAACAGAATTACAGCAGACAAAAACAGTTTTGGCTGCACATGAAACCAGAAAATACTGGATTGAAGTAACTGCTTTTAATGACACTGAAGTTAAAACACATTTAATGGAATTATATGCTTTTAATCCTTTTTTTGAGCAAAGAAAAACATTTGATGTAAGTGTAAGAGGAATTCATGAAACAAAAACAAGTTTATTAAATAATGAATTAGAAATTGAAAGAGGGCATTCACAGATTTTTACTTTGTTAACTGAAAATAAAGGAGATTTCAGAGAAAAAATTTCATTAAATTTTGATGAACTTGAAAACATTAATACACATATTTCTGAAACAAGTTTTTATTTAGAAAAAAAAGAATTAAAAAAAGTTTATGTTTCAGTTAATCCTGCTATTACATCTGAACTAGGAGATTATTCACTTAAAGTTGAAGTTGATGGAAAAGAATTAAGCTTAAATTTTAAAGTAATAGAAGAAAAAAATCCGTTAAAAACAGACGGAGTAATTGAATTCTGGTCTGTTCCTGAAAAAATAACCCTTAATTCAGATGAAAAAGAGCTAAACATTGCAATTAAAAACATTTCAGGAGAAAAAATAGAAAATATAGTGTTTTGGATTGAAGGGCTTCCGGACGGAGTTTCATTCCAGTCAGAAATATTACAGGAAATTGAAAAAGAAAAAACCAAAACAATTACCGGAAAACTGTTTTTAGATAAAGAAAAAGCAGTAAAAGGAAACTATGAAATAACAATGGTTTTTGAAAACAGTGAATTCAGACAAAAAAAAACCATTGAATTAATTGTATTAGAAGAAGAAAAAGAAGCAGAAAAAAAAGAGGAAAAACAAGAAGATTCATGGTTTAGTTCTTTGGCTGGATTTATTTCATTAGGTTCAGGCCAAGCAATTGGACTAATTGTAATCTTAGTTATTATAATAATTCTATTATTAAATCCAGGTCAAACCCAAGAAAAAAAAGGGAAAACAACCTGGTTGAATTATAAAAGGGGGAATAAAATTGAATAACAAAATTTTAATTGCAATAACATTGATTTTCTTAAGTGTTTTTGTTAATGCACATACACTTGAAGGAAACTTTAATGGATTAACTTTTCAGGGAGAAACAATTGAAAGAACTTTTGTATTATGCAATACACAAGACAGCGGAGAAAACTTTAGTTTAAGTTCAGATAATGCATGGATGGAAGTAAGACCTTTATCAGTTTATCTTTCAGGAGAATCATGCAAAGAAGTTTATGCTTTTATCACCCCTTTTCCTTATGCTGAATCAGGGGAATATGATTTAGGAATCAAAGCAAAAGGAGAAACATCAACAATAACAAAAATATTTAATTTAAGCGTAGTTGAAGGACACAAAATCAAAATAAACGGAATCACTTTAATTAATGCAACTCAATGCCAGGAAAAAGTCTTTCAGTTAGAATTAGAAAACACAGGAATATTTGATGAAAGAGTAATTCTTTCAGTTCAGGGACTGAATTCAAACTGGTTTGAATTAAGCTCAGAAGAAATTTTAATTAAAAAAAATACTTCAAGAGAAGTTGAAATAAATGTTTTAATTCCATGCAATCAGGAAACAAAAGAATATGAATTCAATTTGTTAGTTGAATTAAAAAACACCGGAATAACAAAAGAAAAAACCCTTTTATTAAATGTAGAAAACGGACAAGAAATCCAAATTGAATCAAAAAACTTTACTGCATGCAATGATGTTACAAAAACTGATTCAATTACAATAAAAAACAACGGGTTAATGGAAGACAGTTTAACAGTTGAAGTACAGGGACTAAACTGGGTTAAATTAAAAGAAAACAAATTTAATTTAAGTCCAGGCCAAAGCAAGGCAATTGAATTAGAGTTCAGCAAAAACGATTTAACAACACAAAATTATCCATTAAAAGTAATTGTTTACTCAGAAAAATTCAATCAATACTATGAAAAAAACTTAACAGTCAGATTAGAAGACTGCTATAATTTAAGTTTAGAAACAGCAAGATGGCAGGAAAATGTCTGCATTGAATCAAAACCAGTTATATCATATATAGTGAAAAACAATGGAACACAAAAAACAACAGTTAAATTAAGCATTCAGGGAGTTCAAGCAGAACTCGAAAAAAACTCTATTACATTAGAAGCAGGAGAATCCACAGAAGTACAGGCAACACTTGATTTTTCTGCAGTATCTGTTTTAGGAGAACTAAAAATCATTTTAATTGCAGACTCAGAAAACTATTCTGAAACACTGGAAAAAACAATTCAAAGAGAAGACTGTTATGGAATTCAGACAGAAGTTCCAGTAATAAAAGTCTGCAGAGAAGTTCCGACTCAAAACAAGTTTATTTCAGTTAAAAACACCGGAACAAAAACCCAGTTATTTAATTTAAGTTCTAACTTAAACTGGATTAAATTAAGTGAAGAAAGTTTTAGTTTAAACAAAGGAGAAGAAAAAGCAGTTGAACTAATTATTCTTCCAACAAAAGAATCAACTGAAAACAGTTATACAATCAAAACAATAACAGAAAACAATCAATATACTTTAAACGCAAAAATAGATTACTTGGATAACACAACCTGTTTTGGATTAAACATGACAAACTTAAAGAAACAAGTTGATGTTAATGCAGGAGAAGGAGGAATAACAACTCTAAAAGTAACAAACAATGGAATGACCTTACAGAAAATTTCTTTTACAGTTGAAGATTATCCTTGGGTTTATTTTAATCCAAAAGAATTTGATTTAGGCGTTGGAGAAACAAAAGAAGTTTATGTTTATTTTAACCCTCCATTTGATTTTGAACAAGAACAGGCAAAAGTCTGGGTTAAAGCAACAACAAACTATGGCTTTACAGTTCAGGAAGAAGTTGAAGTAAATGTTTCAGGAGGAAGCATTATTCTTTCAATTAACCCTGAAGATATTAAAGTTAAATCAAACGGGCTTGAAACAGAAGACACACTAGAAAACACAGTTGAAATCAAGATTGAAATAGAAAACAATACAGAAACAAGCATGAAAGTATTAGATGTTAAATCAAATTACCCTGAAACAAAATACTTTATTGAAAACCCAAAAATAGAAAAAGGAACTACTTCAGAAATTCTTTTGAGTTTTGTTGTAAACGAAAACATGGAATTAAACGGATTAGAGGTTCCAATAGAAATAATCACAGATAAAGGAACTTACTATAAAGTTGTTTCAATTCCAGAAGAAATTAAAACAACAACTGAAACAGAAAAAGAAGCTGAAGCAGAATCAACAGGATTTATTTTGTTTGGACAAGACGAATACATTTTAGTAATCTTGATTGTGATTGTAGTAATCTTAATTATTATGGCTGCAGTCAGAACAGATAAA
>PFAI01000023.1:12393-18512 GCA_002763225.1 Candidatus Diapherotrites archaeon CG10_big_fil_rev_8_21_14_0_10_31_34 | reverse complement strand
GGGGAAAGTCAAAAAACAACCTTTTTTATACAGTTGATTGCAATATATTATCGGGTGAATGAAATGAAATTATCCGCTATTATTACTAAAGAAAACGGAGAATATGTTGCTTTATGCCCTGAACTGGATGTTGCTTCTCAAGGGGATTCGGTTGAAGAAGCTTTAGCTAACTTGAAAGAAGCAGTTGAATTGTATCTGGAAGACGAAAAAGAAATAAAGGTTTCAGAAATGACTCCTTTTGTTACTACTTTTGAAGTGAAAATTAATGCCTAAATTTCCTGTTGTTTCAGGAAAAGAATTAATTAAGGCTTTAGAGAAATCAGGTTTTGAATTAATAAGCCAAAAAGGAAGTCATGTTAAACTGAGAAAAACTGATTTTGCTGGAAAGAAAACTGTCATAGTTCCGTTGCGTCCTGTAATCAGAACCGGAACAATGAAGTCAATTTTAAGGCAGTCACACTTAAATCTTGAAGAATTACAGAAATTCTTATAGTAACCCAAAAAATTAATAGAATAAATAAAATGATTAGCAGCGTCTTGGATGCTCCAAATAAAAATCCAGTGCAAACCAAATCGTTTAAAGGCTTAACTTCTGGGTTCGGAATGAGTCCAGGTGTTTCCCTTCAACTATGACCGCTAATCACACTATTTTATGAAAAGAAAGAAATAAAAACCTTCTAATTGAAGGTTTTCAGCTTAATTTCATCTTTTTTTCTTTTTTTTCAAAGTTTTTTTTGCTTTTGGTTTTGCTTTCTTTTTGATAAAACTTTTTTTAAAAGTTTTTTTTGATGAAATTTTTTTTAAAATTTTCTTTTTCTTGACAACTTGTGTTTTAGCTGGTTTTATTGTTTTTGTTTTAACAACAGGTTTTTTTTGAATGGTTTTAATTTTGCTGACACTTTTATTAAAAGTTTGTTTTGGTGCTTCATATCTTATTTCGTCTGAAAAAGCAGGTGCTTTTACTCCTTTGTTTACTTTTGAAATAAGTTTTGCTGCTTTCTCTAAACCTTTTTTCAAGTCTTCTTCTTTTTTTGCTCCAGCACAAATTACTTTTCCATTTTTGAATAATAATAAAGTTATTTTTGGGTCTTCCATTCTGAGTATTGCTCCGGGAAATTGTTCTGGTTCATACTCTACATTATCCAAATTTAACGCAGTATGAAATAAATCCAGGTTTTGATGCAAATTAGCGGTTGCAACCAAATTTACTACAGTGTATTCAACTTTTTTCAGTACTTTTACTTTTGGCTGAATTTCATGAATTAATCTTGAAGCTTTTATTATTCCTAATTCAATTTCTTTTTCACTTGATGCTCCGGAACAAATTACTTTACCGTTTTTGAATAAAAGCATTGAAACTTTTGGTTCCTTTAATTTCAGTATTGCTCCAGGAAATTGTTCTGGTTCATACTCAATGTTTGGCACACTGACAGCCAGATTATATAAGTCTAATGTTGCATTCATTGCAGCTGATGCAACTAAATTAACAATTTGATATTCCATTTTTCTCCTCTCCCCCAAAAAAAGTTATGTTTAATTCCTTTAAAAAGCTTATATAAAAACCTAGCTAAACCTTTAAAAGGCTATTTAAAAAGGGGGGAAAAGGCTTTTTTACTGTTTTTTTGTGTTGAATTATATTTTTCTATTTAATATTTAAACTTTATCTTTCACTTATTATTATCAGTTTTACTTAGATTTAGATAGATATATTAGGTTATTTTTGATAAACCTTTTTTTAAAAGGTTTTAAAGGTGATTGTGGAATGTCAAACAAAAAAGCAATAGGAAAAAGAGCAAAGCAAAGAGACACAATGAAAAGAAGAGAAAGAACTACTGTAAACAAAATGCTCTCTGATTTAGAGGAAGGGCAGACAGTTCAAATCAACATTAATTCCAGAATTCATGAAGGAATTCCTTTCAGGAGATTTCAGGGAAAAACAGGCAAAGTTTCAGGGAAAAGAGGCAGAAGCTATGTTGTTGATTTAAGGGATGGAAACAAAGCAAAACAATTAGTTGTGCATCCAGCACACTTAAAAGAATTAAAAATGGTTACAGGTGAAGCAAAATGATGGACGAAAAAGTTTTATCAAGCAAGCAGATTCCTTTGATTAAAGTAAAAGAAATGCTTAAAGAACTTGCAAAAGAAGGCGAATTGACTTATGAGCAGACTTTAACTTTAAAATATGCAGATAAATTTTCAAAAATTCCAAGAACTAAAGTGGATAAATTAATTGAAGAATTAATGAAAATAGATGGAATAACTGATGATTTAGCAATTAAAATAGCTGATTTACTTCCTCAAAACGAAGAAATTTTGGGTTTGATTATAGGCAAAAACGCAAAAATTTCAAATGATGAACTAACAAAAATAGTTAAATTAGTTAAAAGTTTTTATATACCAGAAGATGAAAAATCATCTAAAAAAAAGAAATAATTTTAGGGTAGAGTTGGATGGAGTTGTTGGATAATGCCGAACGAAGAATACGCAATAGTCTTAGACTATTTGCCTACAGGCAAAAGCAGCAGCTTTAAATCAGAACCAATAGCTCAAGTAATCGGAACCGAACATTTTACTTTACTTGAAGTAATTCCTTTAACTCAGTTAAAAATATTGGAAAAAGTGTATATTGGAAAAGATAAACGAGAAAAAATTCAGTTCATCAAAAAAAGAGTTTCATTTGAAGAACTAACTAATACTTCTCTTTCAGAAATAAATAAAGCAGTAGAACAAATTGTAAGAGACACTTCAGGAAAATTTCTGGATTTCTTTAATAAATCCGGTTCGCTTTCATTGAGAATGCATCAATTAGAACTGCTTCCTGGTTTAGGAAAAAAACATTTATTTGAAATCTTAAAACAAAGAGAAGCAAAACCTTTTGAGTCATTTAAAGATATTTCAGAAAGAATTCATTTAATTCCTGATCCCGCAAAATTAGTTGTAAAAAGAATTGTTCAGGAATTAGAAGACCCAAAATTAAAGTATTATGTTTTTGCAAGGCCTCCTGCAAGAGATGAAAGAAGTTTCCGTTGATTTAAATGAACTTGTTTATTGAACTAAACAATCTTTCTTCAAAATACAGGTTTTACCCAAAAAAAGGCTCTGGAATTCATTTCATTACAGACAAAGAACTAATTAAAAAAATAATTTTTTTTCTTGAATTAAAAAAATCAGATAAAGTTTTGGAAGTAAACGGAAGCGAATTTTTTGTTGCAAGAGAAATAGAAAAAAAAAGTTCTTTAACTGTTTTAGAGAAAAAAAAAGAATTAACTGAAATGCTGAAAAAAGAGCTTTCAAAAACAAAACTGGTTTCTTCTTTTTCTGAAATCAATTCAAATAAAAGTTTTTCTTTTGTTTCTGCAGCAGATTCCGGAGAAAGCTTTCTTGAACTTTTATTCTTTGATTTTGAGTTAATGGTTTTATTGCTGCAAAAAGAGTTTTCCCAGAAAATTCTGGCTGAACCGGGTTTCTCTGATTACAGTGCATTAACTGTTATGACAGACACTTTTTTTGAAGTAAACAAAATAGTTCAGGTTAATTCTGATTCTTTTTTTCCAAGGACTTCAAGTGATTTTGTTTTAATTAAATTCAAAAAAAAGAAAAACAAAATTAAAAACAAAAAAGATTTTTTTGAGTTTGTTAAAGCTTTATTCAGATTCAAAAACAGGGTTTTTTCTGTTGCTTTGCCAAAAGCACTGCAGTTAATGAAATTAGATAAAACAACAAAAAACAAAATACTGAAAAACGCTGAAAAAACTGAATTCAACGAAAATAATTTTTTTAGGAAAAAGTTTAATCAAACCGCCTTTTTAGAAAAAAGGCAGGCTGCCAAAAAACAAAAGTTTAATCAAAAAATTTATTTATTGGAAACAATAGATTTTGTTGAATTATTTAATTTGCTTTCAAAATAATCAAATGATTTTTTCTATTACTACTCCGCCTAATTTAACCGGATTATTTTTTAATGCAAGCATTTTTGCTATTTCTAATTTTCTTTGGTTTTCTCCGTGAATTTCAAATAAAACCTGCCCTTTTTCTATTACATCATCTTCTTCTATTTTAAGCATTAAACCTGCTTTTGGATCTACTGGGGCGCCGGCAGTTCTTGCAATATCTTTTAATAAAGTTAAATCAAGTCTTTCAACTTTTCCGCTTTTTTTTGACAAAATTTCAATTTTTTTTGAACTTAACTTAATTTTTTTTGATGAATTAATTGTTCCTCCTTGAGCTTTAATTATTTCTTTCATTTTTTTTAATGCTTTTCCTGTTTTAAGTAATTCAACTGCCTTACTGTATCCTTTTCCTTTTTTTGTTTTTCCTGTTAATTCAAATAATGTTCCGGCTAACTGACAAGATTTTTGTGCAAGATTATCAAATATTTTTCCTTCTAATATTTCCATTGCATGTTTTGCTTCTAATGCAGCGCCAAATGCAGGGCCATTAGGTTTTGTTCCGTCAGTCAATAAAACTTCTGTTTTAATTCCCATTTCCTTTGATACTTCCAAAAACTTTTTTGCCATTGTTTCTGCGTTTTCTTTTGTTTTAACTTTGGTGTGCATTCCAACAGGAATGTCTATTACCAAATATTTTGCTCCAACACTTACTTTTTTTGCCATTACCGAAGCAATAACCTGTCCAGGAGGATCCAAGTTTAATGGATGCTCTATTGCAATTATTTTGTCGTCTCCTGGAGCTAACTGAAGGCTTCCACCCCAAGCAATTACCCCCCCGACTTTTTCTGTTATTTTCTTGATTTTTTTCATTGAAAGATTAATATTAGTTAATACTTCCATTGAATCAGCTGTTCCTGCAGCAGAAGTAATGCTTTTAGAAGAAGTTTTTGGGATAAGTAAATTGTTTGCTGCAACAATCGGCACTAAAATCATGGTTGCTCTTCCATTTATTCCTCCAATTGAATGTTTATCCACAACAAATTTTTTGTTTAAATTTAATTTTTCTCCTCCTTCAACTAAAGCTTTAGTCATTGAAATTGTTTCCCCTAAATCAAATCCTCTGATATAAACCGCTGAAACAAATGCACTGGCTTCAATCTGGCTTAAATAATTGTTTGTCATATCTTTAACTATTTCTTTTATTTCTTTTTCATTTAATGACTCGCCATCCATTTTTTTCTTGATGAATTTAACGCTTTCAGGAGTTGAAACAGGAGTAACAGTTATTTCTTTTGGTTTTCTTAAACCCAAAATTTTTTTCACGTCTTCAAATAAACCGATTTCATTTTGTTTTACCATTGAATCAGTTATATCCACTACAGTAATAATTGTTTTTTTTGTTTCAGGGTTAATTAATTCAACTCTGTCTAAAAGAAATAAACCTAATTCTTTTGCATCTTTTTCGTGAATAATTGAAATAAGTTTTCCTGCTTCAATATCAATGAACTTTGTTTTCATTTTCCTTGAATAATTCATAACAGAAAGAAAAAGGGATTAATTGTTTAAATATTTAATGGGTTGACTAAATTATCTCTTCCA
The DNA here is from genome assembly GCA_002763225.1 of Candidatus Diapherotrites archaeon CG10_big_fil_rev_8_21_14_0_10_31_34. Lineage (GTDB taxonomy): Archaea > Iainarchaeota > Iainarchaeia > Iainarchaeales > 1-14-0-10-31-34 > 1-14-0-10-31-34. Next base: position 13,023 of record PFAI01000023.1, on the reverse strand, counting down.
TGATTTTTTTGACTGCTTCAACTCTTTTCATTCCATATTTTTCTGATTGAATTATTGGTCTTCCAATAACTAAAAAATTTGCTCCTTTTTTTACTGCCTGTTTTGGAGTCAGAATTCTTTTCTGGTCGTCAGAATAAGCATATTCAGGTCTTATTCCGGGAGTAATACACAAAAATTCTTTTCCACACGCTTTTTTAATTAACTCAATTTCTTTCGGAGAACACACTACCCCGTCTAAACCTGCTTTTTTTGCAAGCAAAGCCAGATGCTTTACCATTTCTTCTATGCTTAAATCAGTTTTTAGTTCTTCTTTCAAAGTATTTTCTTCCATGCTTGTAAGGATTGTCACTCCGACAATTAAAGGTTTTCTCAGATTTTTTTCTTCGCAGTATTCATCCAAAGATTCTTTTGCTTTTTTTATCATTTCACTGCCTCCAAGACAATGAACATTAAAAACAAAAACATCTAATTCTGCTGCTGCTTTAGCATAATTTGAAACAGTATTTGGAATATCATGAAACTTTAAATCCAAAAAAACTTCTCCTCCTTTTTTTCTGATTTCTTTTATTAATTCAGGGCCAAATTTCACAAAAGCATCATTTACTTTAAACATGACTTCATTTTTTAGTT
>PFAI01000023.1:11541-12379 GCA_002763225.1 Candidatus Diapherotrites archaeon CG10_big_fil_rev_8_21_14_0_10_31_34 | reverse complement strand
TTTTTTGTATTCCATCATTTTTTTAAATTTCTCGTCATCTAAAACTATTTTTCCGTCAATTTTTTTGTTATGCAAATAACCTGCAATTTCATCAAAATCAACTATTGAAGTCACTTTTACTTTTAAATTTTCTTCTATTTCTTGTATTGCACTTTTTTCGCTTTGCCCTTTTTCTTTTCTGTTAACTGAAATAATTATTCCAATTATTTTTGGATTTCCTTCTGTTTTAAGCAAATTCAGTGTTTCTCTTACTGCTGTTCCTGCAGTAATAACATCATCTATAATCAGCACTTTACTTTCTCCGTCAATTTTTGTTCCAATAATATTTCCTTTTTCTCCATGGTCTTTTGATTCTTTTCTGTTAAAAGCATAGCCTTTGTTTACTCCTAATTTTGATAATTCCATTACAGTTGAAACACATAATGGGATCCCTTTGTATGCAGGGCCAAATAATACATCAAATTCCTTAAAGTTTTCTTTTATTGCTTTAGCATAAAATTCTCCGAGTTTTTTAATTCCTTTTCCGTCTTTAAACATTCCGGTGTTAATAAAATAAGGGCTTAACCTTCCGCTCTTTAAAGTAAATTCCCCGAACTTTAATGCATCATTTTTAACTAAAAATTCAATGAACTCTTTTTTGTATTCCTGCATGATTTTTCACCTTATTAAATTAGCTCTTTTCTTTATTTAATTCTATCCGCTTTTTTCATAAAAAATTAGAAAATATTTAAATGCAAAGCCTACGTTGATTGTCGGAGAGGAAGTTTTTTATTAATTCAATCAAGCTTTAATTGTAATGAATGAAAATAAATTTGATGAATTATTAAGGGAAGACTTT
>PFAI01000023.1:11255-11522 GCA_002763225.1 Candidatus Diapherotrites archaeon CG10_big_fil_rev_8_21_14_0_10_31_34 | reverse complement strand
GATTTTGATGAAACAAAGTTTAATTCTTTTTTGGCTAGAGCTGGTTTGCCTTTGGATTCAGTTAAAGAACAAGTGTTATATGAATTAAGTTTAGGTAAACTCTTCAACAATAAGTTTGTTGTTAATACTGCTGGTGTCTTATTTTTTGCTTTGTTTCCTCAGCAATTTGTTTCTCAGAGTTTTGTTTGTTGTGTGCGTTATCAAGGGAATTCAATGGCTTCAATTATTGACAGAAAAGATTTAGCTGGAGATTTAGTTTTTTTGGTT
>PFAI01000023.1:6651-11247 GCA_002763225.1 Candidatus Diapherotrites archaeon CG10_big_fil_rev_8_21_14_0_10_31_34 | reverse complement strand
AAAGCGAAGCATTTGTTAAACGCCATACTCGTTTAGCTTACAAGTTTGATGGTTTTAAGCGAATTGACATTGAAGAATATCCTTATGACGCAGTGAAAGAAGCTGTTATTAATGCTGTTTGTCACAGAGATTATTTTTCGCAAAATAATGTTTTTGTGAATGTTTTTGATGACCGAATTGAAGTGATTTCGCCTGGAAGCATTCCAAACAATTTAACTCTAAAAGAAGTTTATGGAACAAGCAATCCACGAAACTATAAAATAGTTGAACTGTTTAAAAGAATTCATTTTATTGAAAAACTGGGTTCTGGGTTAAAAAGAATGGATGAATTAATGTTGTTGCATGGATTAAAAAAACCTGTTTATGAAATCAATACTGCTTTCTTTAAAGTATTTTTTTATGGTCCAAAAGAAAGAATTTTGGAGTTGGTTAAGCCTTCAAATGAAACAGATTTAAGAGAATTAGGTTTGAATAAACTGCAGGTAAAAGCATTAAGTTTTCTTCAAAAAAAAGGTTTGTCAACAAGAAAAGATTTGCAAGAATTTTTGGGTACTACAAAAAAGACTACCACAAGATATATTAAAGAATTAATAGAGAAAGGATTCATAAAAAGGCAGGGAGAATCAAAAAAAGTTAAATACAAGCTTTTATGATAATGTCCCGCAACAACAAAAAATGTCCCTTAAATGTCCCGCAAAAAATAAAGCAAAAAAGGTTTTATTTCAAAGAAAGGCAAAGGAAGAAACACTCAGTATTTCATGCATTGAGTGTCTGGAAAACCCTTGACTTGTCGGGGAAATGTCGGAAAAAAATTTATGATTTGATTAAGGGAATAGTTTATGTTGTGGCTATTTTAGCTATTACTTTTGCTGAAGCAAGATTTATGTTTTCTGAAACTCAATTTCTTTTCCTCTGAACTTATTATTGAACTTTCCTTTATTAAAAACTATTTTTCCGTCAATAATCGTTGAAGCGATTTTTCCCTGTAATTTTATTCCATTAAAAGGAGTCCAATTGCATTTAGAATGAATCAATGAATTTTTTATAATCCATTTTTTGTTTAAATCAACTAAAACCAAGTCAGCATCAAACCCTTTTTGAATTTTTCCTTTGTTTTTTATTCCATAAATTTCAGCCGGCTTTTCACATAAAACTTCAGTTAATCTCTGCATTTTCATTTTCTTTTTTCCGGCTTGATCAAGCAATAAAGGATAAACTGTTTCTGTTCCGGTTACTCCTGAGGGGGCATCAAAAAACTTTTTTTGTTTTTCTTTTTTTAAATGAGGGGCATGGTCAGTTGAAACAAAATCAATTTTTCCGTTTAACAGATTCTTCCATAAAAAATCATTATCTTTTTTTGTTCTTAAAGGAGGATTCATTTTTCCAAAGTTTTTTAGTTTCTTCAAGTCTTTTTCATTCAAAAATAAATGATGAGGGCAGACCTCGCAACTGATTTTTCCTTTTCCTTTTTTCTTTGCATTAATTATCTCTTGCAGTCCTTTTTTTGTTGAAACATGCAGAAAATGAATTTTGTTTCCTACTTTTTTTCTGATTTTTAAAGCTTTTTTTATTGCTTCAACTTCTGCTTTTGTGCTTCTGATTTTATTGTGGTATTTAATGTTATTCCAGTTTTTTTGTTTTGCGTTTTCTGTGTTTTGTTTGATTATTTTTTCGTCTTCTGCATGCAGTACTGCAATTTTATTCTTTTTTTTTGCAATTTTGAAAACTTTTTCTAATTCTTTTTCTTCTTCTAAAAGCATGTTTCCAGTTGAAGAACCCATAAACACTTTTATTCCGGCAAAATTTTTTGCTTTATTAATTTCATTTAGTTTTCCTTTTTCTGCTCCAAAATGAAAACCAAAATTAACTAAAGAATTTTTTCCAGCTATTTTTCTTTTTTTATCCAAGTTTTTTGCTGTTGTGGTTGAAGGAATATTGTTTGGCATATCAATTACTGTTGTAATTCCTCCTGCAGCTGCTGCTCTGCTTTCGCTTTTCCAGTTTCCTTTGAATTCCATTCCTGGTTCTCTGAAGTGAACATGAGAATCAATTCCTCCCGGCAAAAGCAATTTGTTTTTTGCATCAAGAATTTTATCTGCTTTAATTTTTTCAGTAGAATTAGCTTTTATTATTTTTTTTATTTTTCCATTTGAAATAAAAACAGAGTTAATGGAAGTCTTGTTTTTTGAGTGAATTAATGCGTTTTTTATTATCAGGGACATAATTTTCCCATTTTTTTTGATACAACTTTTTTTGAAAAAGTTGTTTTTGTTAAACCTTTTCCTAAAAGGTTTACTTTTTAATATATTTTTCAATTTCTGTGTCATCCATTGCGGTTTCACAGTAAAAGCATTTTGCCTGAACCGGATTTTTTTTAATGAAAAACATTGTTTTTATTTCTTCGTGGTTTGTAATGCAGTTTGGGTTAATGCATTCCAGCACTCCCTGAACTTTGGTTGGTAAACCAAGTCTTTCTTTTTTTGTTACTTTATAGTTTTTTATTGTGTTGACTGTTGCGTCTCTTGCAAGCAGTTTTATTTTGTTTAATTCTTCTTCTGTTAAAAACCTGTTTTCCATTAAAATTAAGTCTTTTCTTTTTTCTTTTCTTTTTTGTGTTTCAGTGTTTAATGCAATTGCTCCGACTTCTTTTGAATTCATTCCCAGTATTTCAACGATTCTTAAACCCATTCCAGGCCTAATATGGTCTATTGCTGTTCCGTTTCCTATAGGAGTTACTCTTATTTTCAGTTTTTTTATTGCTTCTTCTTTTTCAGTCATTTTTTCACTTTTGAAAGTATATCAAGTAATGCTTCTCTTACAGGAATCCCTGAAGCACTTTGTTCAAAATAAATTGCATGAGGTGTTTTGTCTACATCGGTTGAAATTTCGTTTACTCTTGGAAGGGGATGCATTACTTTCATTGTTTTTTTTGCGTTTTTCAGCATTGCTTTATTTAACACATAAACATCTTTTACTTTTTCATATTCTATTTCATCCGGAAATCTTTCTTTTTGGATTCTAGTCATATAAATTACATCTAATTCAGGAATAAATTTTTCTAATTCTGTTGTTTCAAACACTTTGCATTTTTCTTTTATTTCTTCTGCAATATGTTTCGGCATTTTCAGGTTTTCAGGAGAAATATAATATTGTGTTGCATTAAAATGAGTTAAAGCAACTGCAAGAGAATGAACAGTTCTCCCGTATTTTAAGTCTCCTACAAAACCAACTTTTAATCCATCTAATTTTCCAACATATTTTTTTATTGTATATAAATCTAATAAAGTCTGGGTTGGATGCTGGTTTGGTCCGTCTCCTCCGTTTAACACTGGCTTATTGCTTACTTCTGCTGCAAGTCTTGCTGTACCGCTTAAAGGATGCCTCATTACAAGTAAATCAGCGTAATTGCTCATTACTTTAATTGTGTCAGAAAAAGTTTCTCCTTTTTTTGCTGAAGTAACTCCTGCTTCTGCAAAACCAATTACTTTTCCGCCTAAAGCCTGTATTGCTGTTTCAAAACTTAATCTTGTTCGAGTGCTTGGCTCAAAAAACATTGAAGCAACAATTTTGTTTTCTAATAACTTGCTTTTTTTTTCAGCAGACATTGATTCAATCTGAAAAGCTCTTTCTAATACAAAAATAATGTCTTCTCTTGAAAAATCATAAATTGAAATGACATCAGTTAAACTAAAATCAGGTTTTTTTAATGAATTTTTTGCTTCCATTAAAAGAAGATTCATGTGCGTATGTTTATTTAAATTAATTGTTATTTTTTCAATTATTTGTTTTTTTATTCTTTTGTTTTTTTTTCAGATAATTGTTTTCTGAAATTGAAAAAGAATATTATTGAATTAATTTTTTGTCTCTTTTCAGGAGCGAAATTAAACGTGTTTTTAATTGTTTTTGTCTAGAATATTGGTATTATTTGTTGTATTTCCGGGGGGATGAAGTTGAAAACCGTTGTCGATAAAGCCATAAAAAGTTATATGAATTCAGAAAAGCTTGGGCCAAAAGGAAAAAAAGTGGTTAAAGGCCAGCACGATGATGAACTAATTAAATTGCTTGAAGCAAGTAAAGCAAAAATCCGTGTAATTGGAGTTGGAGGCGGAGGATGCAATACTGTTGACCGAATGAGCGAAGTTGGAATTCATGGAGCAGAAACATACGTTGTTAACACTGATGCCCAGGATTTAATTTCTGTTACTGCAGACGAAAAAATTTTGATTGGAAGAAAATTAACCAGAGGATTAGGTTCTGGAAGTAATCCATCTGTAGGAGAAGCAGCTGCTCAGGAATCCCTGAAAGAATTACAGGATTTATTGAAGGACTCAGATTTAGTGTTTATTACCTGCGGTTTAGGAGGAGGAACAGGAACAGGCGCCGCACCAATTATTGCTGAAATAGCAAAAGAAACAAAAGCATTAACTATTGCAGTTGTAACACTTCCATTTACTGTTGAAGGAAAAAAAAGAATGGAAAACGCTTTAGATGGCTTGGCTAAACTAAAAAAAGCAGCTGACACAATAATTGTAATTCCAAATGACAAAATACTGGAAATCGCTCCGGATTTACCTGTTGCTGCGGCATTTAGGGTAG
>PFAI01000023.1:0-6642 GCA_002763225.1 Candidatus Diapherotrites archaeon CG10_big_fil_rev_8_21_14_0_10_31_34 | reverse complement strand
GACTTTGCAGACTTAAGAACTATTTTAGACAGAGGCGGAGGAGCAATGATTGGATTAGGTGAAAGCCAACAGGAAAAAACAACTGATTCCAGGGCATTAGAAGCAGTAGAAAATGCTTTGACTTCTCCTTTACTTGATGTTGATATTAGTGAAGCCAATAGAGCATTAATTAATGTCATTGGTGGAACAGATATGACTTTAAGAGAAGCAGAAATGATTGTTGAAGCAGTTTCAAGCAAAATCAATCCAAATGCTCATGTAATCTGGGGGGCAATGATTGAAGAAGACCTTCCAAGAAACCAGATTCAAGCAATGGTTGTAATTGCCGGAGGAAAATTCTCTTATTTAGGAGACGGCAAAGGACTATTCAATGAAAATGGAGTACTGGATTTAGGAATAGAATTCACAGATTGAAACGTTTCGCCGTTTCAGCACGAGGTACGGGATAAACCCGTACTGCAATAGTTTAAAAAAAAGATTGAATATTAATTGTAGTGATTTACTATGTTTAGTTTAGGAAATTTTTTGACTTCAGCCAGAAGAATTTTCACTGTATCCAAAAAACCTGATTTACAGGAATACAGAATAATGGTTCAGGTAACAGGAATTGGAATAATTATAATCGGGGTTGTAGCTTATATACTAAAATTAACTGCATCTTACCTTCCTTTTATCGGATAACAGTTTAATTAATAAACCTTTTTTAATTCAATTAATAACAGCTTTTAGCTTTTATTTTTGATAAAACTTTTTTTAGAAGAGTTGTGTTTTTGATACAACTTTTTTTTAAAAAGTTGTTTTAAAAGCATTTTATTTTGGCTTATAGTTAATTACAGAGGGAAAAAAATGATTTTTACTTTAAGAACAACAGTCGGTCAGGAATCCTTGGTTGTAGATATTTTAAGCAATAAACTTAAATCAGATGAATTAGAATTATATTCTTTATGTGTTATCCCCGGATTAAAAGGTTATGTGTTAATTGAAGCAGACACTGAATTAACTGTTAGAAGAGCTATTGCTAATACCCCTCATATTAAAGGAAAAGGAATTGTTGGTGGAGAAGTAAAAATAGATGAATTATCTAATTTACTTGAAGCAAAGCCTTTAATGAAATCAATTAAAGAAGGACAAAAAATTGAGTTAATTGCAGGCCCCTTTAAAGGAGAAAAAGCAAGAGTAACAAGAGTAAATGATACAAAAGAAGAAGTAACAGTTGAATTACTTGAAGCAGCAGTAAAAATTCCTGTTACAATCAAAGCAGAACATATTAGGATTATAAAGGAGTGATTTTAAATGCCAGAAGTTTCAGTCATGGTTGAAGGAGGAAAAGCTTCTCCTGCCGCTCCATTAGGACCGGCTTTAGGACCATTAGGAGTAAATATTTCAAAAGTAGTTCAGGAAATAAACGAGAAAACAAAAAATTATTCTGGAATGAAAGTTCCTGTTAAAATCAAAATTGACTCCAAAAAAAATTTTGAGATTTCAGTTGGTTCCCCTCCAGTGAGTTCACTGATTTTAAGCGAAGCAAAAATAAAAAAAGGAACAGGCAACCAAAGAGAAACCAAAGTAGCAGACCTAAAATTTGAACAAGTAATTAAACTTGCAAAAATGAAAGCAACAGATTTAAATTCATCTAAATTAAAATCGCAAGTATGTGAAGTATTAGGTTCATGCAATTCTTTAGGAATAACAGTTGAAGGAAAAACGGCAAAACAAATGATTGCAGAAATCAAACAAGGAAGCTTTGATTCCCAGTTAAATTAAACAAAAACAAAATTATTCCTGAAACAATCAAAAAAATTCCCATTAACACAAAAGCATTAACCCATTTCTCTTTTTTATCAGAATAAACTTCTTTCAGAATTACTGCAACAAGCAATAACAAAACTATTTCAACAGCAAAATCCAGTTCAAAAATTCTTTTTAATCCAAAACCCGAAATTATTGCAATCAAAGAAAAATAAAATCCTTTTTTCATCACAGATTTCTTTTCACTCAGATTTATTCCTAAAACTTTTATTCTAATCAAAGCAGTTAAACCTAGAAAAAGCATTAAAATTTCTGGAACCAAAAACAAACCCTTAGTTATGTATAAAACTATTATTGTTGCTGCTGTCAGCAATGCCAGGCTTTTTGCTTTGCTTATTTCCAAGAATTTTTTTGGCTTCATTTTTTTTTGTATCCAAATTTTTTGTTGTAATCAGGATGGTCAACTATGTCCAGAACAAATGCGAGGATTTCTATTTTTGTTTCTCCGTCAACCAAAGAATAAAGCATTCTCCAGTAATGGGATAATTTAACTCTGAACAAATTTGTTATTCCATATTTTTCTTTGTATTCTTTTGGGATAAGTTTTTTTGGAATTGGATTGCCGTAATGAATGTTTTCTTTTATTAATTCTGTTTTTTTGTTTATGCTGTTAAGTATTGCTTTTTCTGCTTTTGAATTTTTTGCTTTTTTGTTTAGCTCTTTGTATGCTTCTTCTGCTTCAGGAGACAAAACAACTTTCACTGTTTTCATAATTCAAGTCCTTCTGAAACAGCTTTTCTCAATTTTTGGTTAGTGTTGTGAATCCAGGTAATCCCTTTAAGGCTGAAAGCAATTTTATTGCTTTTTTCCAGGTAATCAAGAATAATCATTAATGTATTATGGTTAACTTGTTTTGGAAGCTTTCTTTTTAATTCTGCAATGCTTATAATACTTTTATTCATTTTTTTGAGAACATTTTCAACCATAAGGACAGTGTTTAACGTAGGAGAATGTTTTATTTTCTGGATCTGCTTTAACATAAAAATCACTAAAATTTATCAACTAATAACTATTAGATATCAAAAAGTATTTAAATGGGTTGTTTTTTCAAACTTTTTGCTTTGCTTAACTCCAAAAATTTTTTTGGTTTCATTTAAAGAATTTTTTTGTAATCTTGTTTTAAATCTCTCTTTAAATATTTCTGTCTTTAATCTCTTTTTTTTCTGAATAATTTCCTTATTTTATGTGTTTTTATTTTTTCTCTTTTTTTTCTTGTTATTATTGTTGCATCTATTTTTCCGTTTGAGTCATAGAATTCCCGAATCTTTTTTCCTTTTGTTATTATTATTCTTTTTTCAGGGATTCCTTCCTTGTCCCATTTTTCAATCACTGTTTTTTTTCCTGTTTTTTGAGTTCTTTTTATTCCTTTTGGGGTTTTGTCAGGCAAAAAGCGTTTTCTGTATTGTTCAGGGTTTTCCCTGATTTTGTTTTTAATTAGTTTCCTCATTTTTATTATTGGCATTTTGTTCCCTGAAAATTATTGTTTTTGCTGTTTATTAAACCCTTTCTTTTTTGCTTTTATTTTTTTTTGCTTTGTTTAAGTTTAATGCATTCTTTTTTAAACCTTTTTTTGAATAAAATACTAAGTATTAACTTAATTTTACGCTGTTTGACTACAACTGCCTTTTAAAAAAAGGCAAGTTGCCAAAATTTTTTGGTCAAACTTTTTTTTAAAAAGTTTGGTAGGAGGCAATTTTTAAATGAAAAAACAAGAAGTTATTGAAGCATTATCTAAGATGCGTGATTCAGCTAAGAAAAGAAAATTCCAGCAGTCAGTAGATTTATCTATTAATTTTAAGGGAGTTGACTTTAAGAAAGCTGAAAACAGGTTAGAGTTAGAAGTTAAAATGCCTCATGGAATTGCAAAAAAACTTAAATCAATTGCTTTTATTAAAGACAAAGATTTTGCAAAACAATTAGATGGATTAGTTAACAGAATTGTAATGGAAGAAGATATTTCCAAATTATCTAAAAAAGATGTTCAGGAAATAGCTGAAACTTTTGATGTTTTAATGGCTGAAGGCCCTGTAATTTTAACTGTTGGAAAATTTATGGGTCAGACTTTGGCTCCAAGAGGCAAAATGCCTAAACCTGTTACTCATGATTTAAAATCAGTTCAAAGCTTAATTCAGACTTCAGCTGGGGTAACCAAAATCACAAACAAGAAAGGAAAATTTATGCCTTTAATTCATGTTGCTGTTGGAAGAGAAATAATGCAGGATGAAGACTTGGCTGAAAACATTTTAAGTGTTTATGAAGCAGTTGAATCAAAACTTCCTGCCAGAGGCCAGAATGTTAAGTCTACTATAATTAAACTTACAATGGGTCCGGCAATTAAAATCGGAGAAAACTTTAATTCAAAAAACCAGAATGAAAAAAAACAAAAAAAATTAAAAGCATCTACAACTGATGGAGGGAAAAAATGACTTCCCATACAATTGCCTGGAAACAAAAAGAAGTTCAGGAACTAAAACAGTTGTTTGATAAGTATCCTGTAGTAGGAATTGCTTCATTAAAAACTTTTCCTGCACACTTGTTTGCTAAAGTTAGAAAGCTTTTATCAGATAAAGCGGTTGTTAAAGTTTCTAAAACAAGAATTTTGCAGAGAGCTTTAGCTGATTCAAAATTAAAGGATTCAGGTTTAAAAGATTTTTCTCAGGATTCAATTGCAGTTATTTTCACTGAATTAAATCCATTTGAATTATATTCTTTATTGAAAAAAAATAAAGGAGATGCTTCGGCTAAAGCCGGAATGATTGCTTTAAACGACATTCTTGTTCCTGCAGGAGACACTGGATTGCCTCCTGGACCGGCTTTAAGTGATTTAAAAGCTGCAGGATTAAAAGTTAAGTTAGCCGGCGCTTCAATTGAAATAACTGAAGACAAGATTGTCTGCAGGCAAGGAGAACATGTTTCTGAATTAGTTGCAGGTGTTCTTTCAAAACTAAATATTAAGCCAATTAAAATAGGATTAAAATTAAATGTTGTTTATGAAAATAAAGAGTTATTTAAAGCAGAAGTATTAGATATAGATGAAGAAGAATTATTCAATTCTTTTGTTTCAGCTCACAGAAACTCTTTCAATTTAGCTTTAAACATTGCTTACACAACAAAAGAAACAATTCCTTTATTGTTAACCAAAGCAATCTATGATTCAATGAATTTGGCTTTAGAAGCAAAAATCATGAATTCAAATACTATTGAATCATTTATTTCTAAAGCAAATTTGCAGGCAACAATTCTGAAAAGCAAAGTAAAAGACGATGCTCCTGCAGAAGAAAAGAAAGAAGAAGCTAAAGAAGAAAAAACAGAAGAAAAAGCAGACGACAAAAAAGAGGAAATTAAAGAAAAATCAAAAGAACAAAAACCTGCTGAAGAAGCAAAAGCTGAAGATAAAAAAAAAGAAACATCAGATGAAAAAACGGAAGAAAAAGTAGAAGAGAAAAAAGAGGAAGCTGAAAAGAAAGAAGAAGTAAAAACAGAAAAACCAGCAGAAGAAACTAAATCTGAAGAAAAAAAAGGAGAAGAAAAATAATTTATGTTTAATTGAATTAATTTTTCAATTTTTGTTAAACCTTTTTTTGAAAAAGGTTTTGCTGAAACAGTTTTTTTTGTTCAACCTTTTTTTTAAAAAGGTTGTTTTGGTAAAGCTTTTATAAAAAGGTTTTTTAGGAGGAATTTAATATGGATGAAGAAGAAAATAACGAAGAAACAGAGGAAACAAGCTAAGAAACTGAAGAAACAACTGATGATGATTCAACTGAAGACACAGAAGAAGAAACTTCAAATGAAGAAACAACTGAAGAAGAGGAAGAAAATTAATTTTTAATTTAATTAATTTTTTAATTATTTTAATTTGGAGGAATAAATTATGGAATACGTATATTCTGCAATGCTTTTGCATGCTGCAAAAAAGAAAATTGACGAAAAATCAGTTACCGATGTTCTTAAAGCAGCAGGAATTGACGTTGACTCAGGAAGAGTCAAAGCATTAGTTGCTTCATTAAAAGATATTGATATTGAAGAAGCAATTAAGTCAGCTTCAGTTATGCCTGCAGCTCAAGTTCAAGCAGCTCCGGCACAAGCAGCAAAAGCAGAGAAAAAAGAAGAAGAAGGAAAAACAGAAGAAGAAGCTGCAGCAGGATTAGGCGCCTTATTTGGCTAAACCTTTTCCTCTATTCTTTTTTTTTGTTTTAGTTAATTAAAGCTATTTTTTATTTATTTTTTGTTTTTGTTGCTGCAAAAATGATTATTCCTATTATTAGTATTCCTGCTAATGCTAGTGTTGTTGGGCTTGTTGGTGGTTCTGTTGTTGTGCAGGTTTCTGGTGCATTGCATGCCCCCCATTTTTCGTTTGTGCATGTTTGTGTTCCACTGCATTCTTTTGTTTCACATGATTTTGTTTGTCCTGAATTGCATTCTTTGGTTGAAGTATAGCTTAGTGTTTTTGTCTGGTAGCCTGTTTTTTCTGCTTTTATTTCTTTTATTCCGGGAATTTCCTGGAATTCAGTTATTCCGTTTGAGTTAGTTAACTTGTTTTCTTCTCCGTAAGTTATTTTAACATCTTTTATAGGGTTTCCTGCTGAATCAGTTATTTTAATTATTAAACTGTTTTCATTTATTGTTGTTGTTATTGTAAGCTTTTCTGGTTCTGTTTTGCAGTCTGCTGGGCAGTTTGATGTGTTTTCAAATTCTTGTTCGCATTCTTCATTTCCGCATTTGTCTGTTCTGAAAACCAAAATAATGGTTTGTTTTTTGTATCCGTTTGCTGATATTGTTATTTCTGTAAATTCTTTTTGTGCTTTTAGTTTAACTTGTCCTGTGTTGTTTGTG
>PFAI01000032.1 GCA_002763225.1 Candidatus Diapherotrites archaeon CG10_big_fil_rev_8_21_14_0_10_31_34 | reverse complement strand
TTCCATACAAAAAATCCACTGCAATCAAGCCAAAACCTAAAATTAAACCTAAAGTAGTAAGAAAGTCAATGAATTTTTTGTGTTTAGAAAACCTGTCAAACAAAGGGTTTGCTTTTGTTGTTTTATACATTGAACCAATATAATAAGTTTTAGCTGAAGTAAACTTTTTCATTAGCCAAGTAAAAATAACTGAAACTATTAAAAATAATGCAATCCAGAAAAAAATATTTGAAGTTAATTCGTCTAACATAAACAACACAAAAAAAATCATTTCATTAATTTCATTTACTACTCAGTTAACTTGACTTCAAGTTCTCTTTGAAGTTTAATTATCATTTTATCTGATGGCTTAAATTTTTCTGCTTCAATTCTCTGCACAACAGATTCTTTCTCATAAATTTTCAGTGCTAGTTCCTTTAAAGTTAAGTTTTTTCTTTGTCTTGCCTGCATTATTTTTTTTCCAAATCCTTCAGTTAAAGTTGCTGCCACTAAATTTGGAGAAGAAGAATAATTCTGGCTTCTGCTTGGAGAAAAACTTTGAGAACTTTTTTCAGGTTTCCTTTTTTCAAAAACCGGTTCATCAGCCAATTCAATTTTTTTTCCTAATGAAACACAATTATCGCATACATCAAATTGCGTTCCGTCAATTAAAATTGTTGTTGTTTTTTCAATTGTTTTGCCGCAGATTTCACAATCCATTTAAACCAACCTCTGTCTCTTTATAATTAAGTTAAAGCAGTTTATAATTAAGTTAAAGCAGTTATTCTTTTATTAATTGCCTTTATATTAGTTTTTTAGTGAAAAAAAATGAATGACGAAAATCAAGGAACAATGGCCAGAAAGCCTCCTGTATTTGATATTTATGATTATGTAACCAGATTAGAAGAACAAGTAAGGCTTTTGCACACAGAAAAAAACCTGATTGTATCAAAAAACAGCCAGATGGAAATTGAATTCCAGAAAATGAGAAAAGAATTAGATGAAATGAGAAAACCTCCTTTGATTGTAGGAACAGCCCAAGAAGTTAATTTAGAAGAAAAAACTGCAATAATAAAAAACACTAACGGCCTGGAATTTTTAGTTGAATTTGAAAAAGAACACTTGGATTTAATTAAAGCCGGTTCAAGAGTTGCAATGACTCAGAGAAGCCTTAAAGTTGTGAGAGTATTAAATGACATTAAAGACCCTAGAGCAAGAGCCATGGAAGTAATTGAAAGGCCTGAAACAAATTTTAGTTTTATTGGCGGATTAAAAAAAGAAACAAGAGAATTAGAGGAAGCAGTTATTCTTCCATTGCTTTCACCGGAAAAATTCGAGAAACTCGGAATTGAAGCACCATCAGGAGTATTATTGCATGGAGAAACCGGAACAGGAAAAACTTTATTAGCTAAAGCAATTGCAAACAAAACTAATTCCACTTTCATTAAAATCACTGCATCAGAATTAGTCAGAAAATATATTGGAGAAGGAGCAGAACTGGTAAGAGATGTATTTAAGTTAGCTGAAGAAAAAAAGCCTTCAATTATTTTTATTGACGAATTAGATGCAATTGGAACAATTCGTTCAGATGAAACTTCAGGCGGAGACAGAGAAGTCCAGAGAACTTTAATGCAATTGCTTTCAGAAATGGATGGATTCAAAAAAAGAAAAAACATTGCAATAATCGGGGCAACAAACAGAATTGACGTAATTGACCCTGCTTTATTAAGACCTGGAAGATTTGACAGAATGGTTGAAATTCCTTTGCCGGACTTAAATGAAAGAGAAGAAATTTTTGCAATTCACTCTGGTTCAATGCCATTAGATGACGTTAACTTAAGAATTTTAGCTGAAAAAACTGACGGAGCATCAGGAGCAGAAATCAAAGCCATTTGTATGGAAGCAGGAATGCTTGCTTTAAGAGAAGACGCTGATTTTATTACTCAAAACGATTTCCTTAAAGCAATAGACAAAGTTTTAGGCCAAGAAGAAGAAAAATCAGAAGAAAAAATGTTTTCATAGCCGCTTCCTTGCGGCTGTAACGGAGCATTATCTTCGCTGCGCTCGATAAAGCGGTTTTCAATTTACAGCAGGATTGAACAAAAGCGAATGTCGTGCACAGATGTCAACTGGCTGGGCAGTTGCGTGACAGCTGTGTGCATTAAATAGAACAGTAAAATAGGAGGAAAGAAAGGATTCTTTCCTCAATTCTAAGAGAGTTGGTTTGAACTCAGAATAGAAATTGAGATAGGCTCACCAATCTAAGTTCAACGTATAATATTAGTGCCTAAGTTATATATAAAACCTACAGACCGCAATTATGTATACGTTTTTTTGGGTTTTTTCTGCGCTTTTCAGTTTATCCAGTTTTTTATTGTTTTTATTGCTTGGTTAAATTCCGGCAGTTCATCAAAAACAAGGTTTTTTAGTTCTTTTTCAAAATAATCTTTTTTTTCTTTTGCTTTGCCAAGAAACTCTTTTTTTGTGAATTTTTCATTATAATATGCAAGTTTTTTATCTGCAAGCTCTTGACTGAATGCAGCCTTCTTTTTTTTTATTAGATAATGTAAATCATATAAATCTCTTGCTTTTTCTCTTGTCATTATTGCCCTGGTTTTTTCTGCGGCAATTTCTTTTAAGTTCATTCCAGAAATTCTTTTTGTAGGCAAAGCATATTCAGGAAAATCAAGTTTTATTGACAGAGTTTTTTCTTCAATTTTTTCTCTTTTGCTTATTTCCACATAAACCCTGCATTCATCTATTTGTTTTGTGTTTAACGGCCCTTTAGCACTTATTCTAAAAGACAATGTTGTTTCATTATTTGAAATAATTTTGGCTGTATTTTGTATTCCAAACAATTCAAGCGATTTTGAAACTGTTTCAGGCAGGTTTTTTGGCAGTGTTTCTTTTGCCGTAAAATCAAGGTCTTCTGAAAACCTTGGAAGTGAATGAAAAAACCATAAATATGTGCCGCCTTTAAACACTAATGGCTGTTCTGCAAGCACTTCAAGAATTAATGCCTGCACATAATGTTTTTCTTGTTGCCATGGCTTTAATCCTTTCAGCTTTGCTATTTCAATTAACTCTTTTTTTTCAATCATTTAATCATTTTCTCCAGTTTTTTCTTTCCTCTGCCATTGAATTTTTTCATTAATGCTTTTAATTTTTTTAAACTGATTTCCTGTGAAAGCTCTTTCAGAGTATTTTCTGAAAAAACATTCAGGTATAATCCATCCAACAAGGCTTTTTCCGGTTCTGCAATCATCACATAACTTTTTCCTTTTAAGTGTTTTTTAAAGCCAAAAAAAAGTGAACCAGGAATTTTATGATAAACGACTCCAATTTTCTTAAATCTCAAAGAATTTTTTGCTGTGACACACTCAATGCTTTTTTGTATTTGCTTTGTTATTCCATGAAACAATAATGCAGAACCAAGAGAAATATAAGATGGTTCAATTAACTGTGATGCAATAATGAATTCATCTTTTTCAAAAGAAATCTTTCCTTTAAGAAGCCTTACAGCCAAACCTTTTTTTACCAGCCTTGAAGCATAAACCGTGCAAACCTGTTTGGGTTTTCCAATAAGATTGGATAATTGCTGCATGGAAAACACAGCCCTGCCGGATTCTAATGCAATATCTCTAATCTGATACAAAGACAATTCCTTCACTTCATCACTCCAAGATAACAATATTGTTATATTGGGATGACAAAACAGTTTTTAAGCTTATTCTTTGCGTTTCCAATGCATTGTGTTGTGTGAGCGGTTTTGCCAAAAACCTGCTGATAGAAAATACGGTTTTGTTGTTGTAACCAGTAAAGCAAGTCAAAAATAGCTTTCAATTTTTGCTTTTAATTGTTCTGCTACAGCCTTGTTTTTGTTTATTATTAATGGGATTCCGACTTTTTTCTCAAAAACTTTTGTAAATAAATTATCTATATCAATGTCTTCAATTCTTTTTATTTTATTAAATTCCTTGTTTACTTCTTTTATGATTTTTTTTGGATAAAAAACCTGAAAAACGTAATCCTGGTAAACCAAAAACTCTGGTACATTCAAATCTTTTATTCCTGTTTTAAAGTTGTTTTGTCCAAACTTTTCTAATACTTGACCGCACCAGTTATCTAAAGTACTGTCTCCTTTTATTAAAACAAATAATTTAGCTCTTTTAGCTAAATCTTTTATTTTTGAATATCCTTCTTTAGAAAAAAATAATGGAGTCCATGAATGAAACCAGTACATATACAAGTTTTCTCCTTTTGTTATTCCTGATTCACTTGAACTCATCAAAAACCTGTCAACTGAAGCCAAATCCTCAAAATACAAATTTGAATCTTGTTTGTTTATTGCTTCCAGCAAAGTCAAAGAGTTTTGCTGTGAAAGAATTCCTTCAGTGAATTTTTTTAAAGAATTAATCCAATTCATATCTAAAGCGTATTCTTTGCCTTTTTTTTCAATTATTTTGTTTTCAGTTAATTCTTTTAGTGTTTTGTGTATTGCCTGATAAGAAACATTTAATCCATATTTTCTTTTCAAATCAGCATAAATTTTTTTTGCAGTTAAAGACGGTTTATACGCTAAAAGAGAAACAACCGCATCCTTTGATGACGCTTTTTCGCCGTTAATTACAGGCAGAATAATGTTTACAGTCATTTTTTCTCCAACTCAATACAAATCACTTTGCAGTTAAGCTTAAAACTTCTTTTTTGAAAACGCAAAAAAAAGGGTTTTTCCTGCAAAAAGCCTAACAACCGCCAAAAAAAGTGATACTGTTAATGTATCACTTAACCAGAAAAGTGATACTGTTTTAGTATCACTTTAGAAAGGTTTATATTTTGTTTGGCGGTGCTTATATGTGTGGACAGAAATTCTTTGTATTTGGTTCTTTCAGAGCAGCAAAAATGGTTTTTTAGCCAACAAAAATTAATTCAAAGGGAATCAGTTTCAAGGATAGTTTCTTTGCTGAAACTCGGAATGCCGATTGTAATAACCGGCGTAAGGCGTTGTGGAAAATCTTCTTTAATGATGCTTGTTAGGGAAGAACTTAAACTGAAAGAAAAAGAGTGCTTTTTTGTGGATTTCAGCGACGAACGGCTTATTGGTTTCCGGCATAATGACTTCCAGGCAATTGAAGATTATTTAGTGGAAAATAATTACTCTGAAAAATCTTTTTTGTTTCTTGACGAAGTGCAGGAAACTAGGCACTGGGAAAAATGGGTTAACAGGCTGAAAGAAAAGCATTCAATTATTATAACTGGCTCTAATTCAAAGCTTTTAAGCAAAGAAATAGCAAGCACTTTGACTGGAAGAAGTATTAACCTGCATTTGGAGCCGTTTAGTTTCAAAGAATTTCTGACTGCAAAAAAAATTGGCTTTGAAAACTATTTGTTTGACTTAAAAAAACAGGCAGTAATAAGGCGTTCTTTTACTGAATATTTTAAGGCAGGAGGCTTCCCGAAAATGGTTTTGTTAGAAGACGAAATAATTTTGAGGGAATTGTATGATAACATTCTTTATCGTGATGTTATAGCAAGGCTTGGAGCAAACTTTGAAAAATCCGTTAAAGAACTTTCAGCTTATTTTTTGTCTAATCCTTCAGGGAAAATCAGTTCCAGAAAGGCTGCTGAATTAATGGGAATAAGCAACTTATTAAGCGTAAAAAAAGTCTTAAATGCTTTTGAGAATTCTTTTTTGTTTTTGTTTTTGCCAAAATTTGATTTTTCAGTAAAAAAGCAAATTCAGAACCCCAAAAAACTGTATTGTGTTGACAATGGTTTTCTTACTGCATTAGGCTTTAGTTTCAGTAGCAATCAGGGAAAAATGCTTGAAAATCTTGTTGCAATAGAACTCAAAAGAAGGTCTAAAGACATTTATTACAGTGCTGATGCAAAAGAATGCGATTTTGTGGCAAGAAAAGGAAATAAAATTGTTGAAGCAATTCAGGTTTCATGGAAACTGGCTTCAGATAACAAGGAAAGGGAAATTAACGGTTTAATTGAAGCAATGAATAAATTTAAACTGAAACAAGGAACCATAATAACAAATGACCAGGAAGAAAAAATTACTGTTCAAAGAAAAAAAATTCAAGTTAAGCCTGCATGGAAATGGCTGCTGGAAAGCAGGTAACCAGAAATCATTTTTTTGCTCCTTTCAAGGATTCCTCTAAAACTTTTGTCAAATGCTTTCTCCAATACTCTGCCATCACCGGATTTTTTGTTATCAGTATAGTTGCTTGTATTTTTGGTTCATCTTCTAAAGCAAAATCAATAAAAGCTCCTTCCAAGCTGTTCCATTTTTTATAATAACTTTCTATTATTGCTTTAGTGTCTTTATCAAAATTTATTTGAATAATTGAATCTCCTTGAACAAATAAGTCATTTTCAAAATTAACTTTGGTTCCTAATGGCGCAGAAACCGCCCCTATTTTGTTGTATTCTTTTCGCACCCATTCGCCAAAAGGAGTTTTTTTGCGGATTATGTTTTTACAAGCAGGGTTTGCCTTTACCATCATATGCAATAAATGAAAGTGCTCAAACTTAAACTTAAACGGCCACCAACCATATTCTAAAGTGCAAATGAAATCAATCCTATCTGTTGCAAGTTTTCTTGAAAGCAACAATTCGGCCGCAGAAACACATAAGTCAGTCATTGAATCAAATTCTATTTGAATTGAACCACTAAAGTCTTCCGGAATAACTATTTTGTTGTTCTGCAAGTATTTTTGTTCAACTCTTTCCATTGTCTTTTTTGATTTTTGAATCCATTCAATGTTTAACAAATACTCGTT
>PFAI01000015.1:885-29756 GCA_002763225.1 Candidatus Diapherotrites archaeon CG10_big_fil_rev_8_21_14_0_10_31_34 | reverse complement strand
TTGGAAATCATAACAGTCAAAGGCTTACTCAAAATAAAAGCATTGTTCCTGTGCTTCCGCACAGGAATTCTACAGAGCCTGTTTGTGTTTTCAGCTAAAATCAAAAGCATTCCAAAACTTTTTCTCTTTTTTTTGATTTCAAACCCTTTTTTTTGCAAGAAGTCAATTAGTTTTTTCGGGTTGTTTTGTTTTTCATCTAGTTTATGACATTCCATTGCGATTAACTTAATTTTGCTGAAAATGCTTTCTTCAAGATCGTACAATAAAGGATATTCCCCTCCTTCGATATCAATTTTCATTAAATCACATTTTTCGATCTTGTTTGATTCAAAAATCTCTTTTAAAACAGTGGTTTGCACTTCAATTGATTTCAACATGCCTTTTCCCTGCCCCTGAAAAAAAGAATTGGCGCCTGTGTTAGTATTATGGATAAAAAAACTTTTTTTTCTTTTTTGTTTGAAACCGCGGAATTAAACGGAAAAACCTTGTTTTCTAGTTTATTTAATTCAATGTTTTGTTTAAGCAGGTTAAAATTTTCTAAAACTGGTTCAAAAGAAAAAACTTTTTCGGCTTTCTGAGAAATAAAAACAGAAAAAATTCCAATGTGCGCACCAACATCAAATACAACTGCTTTTTCACTCAAAACCAAATCTTTTGTAAAATATTCGTTTCCGAAAAAGATTTCTGCAAAAATATCCCTGTCTTTTGTTTTTGTTCTGGTAATTATTTTTAATCCGCTTTTTAAATTATAAGTAATAAATTTTTCTTTTGATTTGTTTTTGCAGTCAAAATAATATTCTTTCCAGTTTTCAACAGTTAAAAAAATGTTTAACCCTAAAAAATAGTCTTTTAATTTTTGTTTTATTTTATCAAAAGTTTCTTTAAACAAACAAACTGCAAATCTAATTGGTTTCATGCAAAAAAAAGAGTAGGAAATTATTTTAAAGTCTCTTTAATCTTTCAAATTCTTGTTCAACCTTGTTTTTTGTTACAAAAGGTTTATGGTGTCTAAAGCCTCCGCCAAAGTTGTGGGGAACATGCATTAACTCATGAATTAAAGTTTTTGTTTGGTCTTCCTCTGATTCCCTGAAAAAAGGCTCCATTAATTCAATCACATAAAAAGGTTTTTCCTGCATGCCTAATTGCATTGCTTTTCCTAAAGCATGAATTCTTGCAATGGTTCTTCTTGTTTTAGTTCCTTTAGAAATAATGCAAGAAACTCTTTCAGCAGGAATATGGGAATAATTCAGTTTTTTTAGTAATTCTCTTGCTTTAAAAGTAAAAGTTTCAGAAAAAGCGTATTTCATTTCAGCACCGCACAACCCAGAGTTATGTATACTTCTTGTTTTATTTTAGTTTTACTGCAGTCCCATATGCTAAAATTTCTGCTGCTGAAGCCATTACTTGGGCAGTAGTAAATCTTACATTTATCACTGCGTCTGCGCCTAATTTTTCTGCTTCCTGCGCCATTCTTGCAAGCGCTTCTTCTCTTGCTTCTGTAAGCATTTCAGTGTATTCTTTTAGTTCTCCTCCGACTATCTGTCTTAACCCAGACATTATGTCTTTTCCAAACCATTTTGCCCTGATCGTATTTCCTTTAACCAACCCCATGGTTTGGCTGACTGTTTTTCCTGTTACAAAATCTGTTGATGTGATTATCATTTTTTCAACTCCTTTATTCTTTTAAATGAAAGTGATGCTAAACTAACTATTAACCCTAAAAAAATTAACAGCAAAGCAAGTTTAATTGTTTCAGGAACCTCTGTTGCTTCCAAAAAAAATTTGTAAATAAAGTAACCCAAAACCAAAAGCAAACCTGAAGAAAACAAAGCAATTCCTGAAAGCTGAACTTTATTCATTTAATCACTTAAATTCATCAATATTTGCTCTGATAATAAGGTTTCCAAAAGTTTTTGCATTAACTAGTGTGCCTCCGGCAGAATTGCTGTTTCTTCCTGCAAGAGAAACAGTTAATTCCCCTTTATAACCCATATTTCCTTTTTCCAAAAAAGTTCCATGAATTGAAGTTACTTTAAAATCTTCATCAAAGTGTTTTTTCCTAAAGGCTCCCCCGCCAAAAACATTCAAATCAAAATCTTTTATTCTTCCTTCAACACTTCGCATAGTGGCTTTTTGAACTTTATTTTCGGCAAGCGCATTTTTTAAGGCACTCAAAACCTCTTCTCCGTCTTCTAATTCAATTGTAATCATTTTTTCTACAACCATAAAAACAACTCCTAATTCAGTTTATACAAGAAAACAGTATATGAAACCAAATAAAAAAAGAACCTAAAACCAAAAGACTTTATAACCAAACAAAACATACTCTTTCTATGAAAGAAAAAAATCCAGAAGAATTTACCGAGGAACAAAAAAAATTCCTGCAAACAACCAGAGAAGAGTTAATCATCGCAGGGTATTCTGATAAGACCCTTAAAATGTATTTATGTTATTTAGAAGATTTTTTTAAAAAAATAAAAAAACCCGTTAAAGAAGTTGCCAGAGAAGATATTGTAAGTTATCTTGCAGTAAAAAGAGAAAAAGAAAATCTTTCAAATGCGTCTCTTTCATTAATTCATGCCTCGTTAAAATTTTTTTTTAACACAATTCTGAAAAACAAGATTTTAAACGAAATAAAAATTCCAAAAAAAGACAAAAAATTACCAACAATTTTAACCATAAAAGAAATCAAAGCATTAATTAAAGCAGCAAAATCCGGAAGAAACAGAACAATAATTGAATTTCTTTATGCCAGTGGAATAAGAGTAAGTGAGTGTGCAAAAATGAGAATAGTAAATTTAGATTTATTTGAGGGTGTTGCAAGAGTGCAAAGCGGGAAAGGAAAAAAAGACAGAATAATAATTCTTTCAAAAAAATGGGTTCATAACTTAAAAAAATACCTGAAAAAAAAGAAAATCCAAAGCGAATTTGTTTTTTCAAAAAAAAATGGAAAACCAATTACATCAGATACCATTGAAAGAATGGTAAAAAAATGTGCTTTAAAAGCAGGGATTCAGAAAAAAGTTACTCCGCATGTTTTAAGGCACTCTTTTGCCACGCATTTACTTGAATCCGGAGAAAATATCAGGAAGATACAGGAATTATTAGGCCACAGCAATCTTGCAACAACCCAAATATACACTTTTGTTTCAACAGAAGAGCTTAAAAAAGTCAAAAGTCCTTTAGATAGCCTTTGACACGCTGTACTTCCACTAATCCAAGAAAATTAAAGTAAATTCATGAATTTGCTCAAAATCATTAGATTAACCAATTAAAGTCCCCTAAAAAAACAACAATAATTATGTATATGTGTGTTGTCTTTGGTTTTTACAATACCAACTAAACACGCCCCAAACCAACAGTTATGTATAAGGTGGGTTTTCTTTGGTTTTAAAATAGTATTTAAGTCAAATTCTTCAAAATTTTCTTAACAAAACCCAAAAGCTTATATATATAAATGATGTTAATATTTAATCTAAAAATTATAGAGGTGTTCTTGTGAGTGTAAGATTATCAAAACTTTTTGGAATGGACATTTATACAGACAATGCAGAATACAAAGGAAAAGTTTTTGATCTGGTTATTAATCTTGAAAAAGGCAAAATAGAAACAATTACTACTGAACCATTAAAAGTCAGATCAAAACAAGAGGCAAAAAAAATAATTAAAGAAAAAAGTGTTCCTTATAGAAATGTAAAATCTGCTAAAGACATAATAATTGTCAGAACTGGAAAAATATCTGATTCCGAAGAAGAGGAAGTAAAACCCCAAAAGTCATATTATTCTTCATATGTTAAAAGAAGATAGTTTTTCTTTTTCTTCTTTTTTTCTATTTTTAAGTAGCTATTTTTTGTTTATTTATAAATAAAGGTTATTTCTTCACAAACATTTATATTTAATTATAACATATATATATACATAAAAGATGCTTATATTGTATATATATAAGTATTACTGGAATTGAGGGGTCTCTGTGAAAGGGTATTTTGTTCAATATAAATTTATTTTGCCTAAAACCGTAAAACACTCATCTTATACTTATCAAAAACTATTTAGGGCCATTTATGGGTATTCCCAGCAAGTCTCTAAATCAAGTGGTAAAACTTATGTTTACCACAGACCAGGAATTCTCTCTAAAACTCCTTTTATAAAACACGGGAAAAACTGTGTAGTGATTCCTCAGGAAAAATTCTCAGAATTAATAAGCTTTTTTAAAACAGGAAAAAACCCAAGCCATTCTTGGACAATAAAAGGGGATTGGAAAGCAGTATATTATTTAAACGAAAAAGAAGTTGACGAAACCGCAGTAATTAGTTCATTAGAACACCTGCTTGACAGAACTCATATTATAAACCCTTTAAAAGAACACGGATTACTTTTGTCTGAAATGGAAACAATAAAAAAACGCCAAATGGAAAAGAAAACTTCTGATGTAGTTTTTTCTCAAACAGCTCTAACTGCATCAGATAAAATAGTAAATACCTCTTGGTTTAAAGAAGTTTACAACAAATCAGATAAACTAAAATATTTTTATTCATTGTATACTTTTCTCAAAAGCCAATAATCTTTCTTCTTCTTTTTCCCTTATTTTTTCTTTTACTTTTATAATTAAATCTCTTTTTCTCCATTTTCTTTTTCCGCCGGCATTAATTGATTCTAACAACCCGACATCAACCATTGTTTTGATATAAGGGTAAAGGCTTCGGTCATTTTTATATTCAATTGAAAAAAGCTCTCTAATCCTTCTTTTGATTTCATCCATCGGCACCCATTCATCAAAACCAATTACTGATAAAATATGGTGTGCTTGGGTGTTTTCTAAAGGATTTATATAATCCCACAAACTATAAATCTCTGGGATGATTCCTCTTTCTTCATCTTCATAAATTGTTTTCCCAGATTGCTTTTCAGTTTTTTTAGTTTTAAAAATTGAAAAAACTCTGCTAAAAATCTCTTTAATCATATGTTTCATTATTATAATTACCTTAACTACTTAAAAACTTAACTCTTTTTACTTTTTTTACCAGTAATTACCTTTAATTTCCTGATTTTCCTTAAGTAATTACTAACTAAACTGCTTTTTTACGGCTAAATAGCCGTGTTTTTTTGAATAGTGAGATTAAATTGGTTTCAAATGGTTTTTGAAGTTTAGAGGGTTTTGGCATTTTTTAAATTGTCTTGTTGTTAGTGAGCTTTGTTTTTTAGATTTTGTTGGTTTGGTGAGTCAATTGTTTTTGAGGGCATCTTAGCCGGATTGAAAAAGAGTTGGCTTTTTTTAATAGATATTTAGTTAATCAAATAATTAGGGGCTAGTGAGGTTAGTTTTTGAGTTTTTGACAAAAAAATGAGAGTAGCGGGGGCAGGATTTGAACCTGCGACCTTCGGGTTATGAGCCCGACGGGCACTCCTGGCTGCCCCACCCCGCTAGCTTTTTTTTGAATTTAAACCAATTTTTAAGGCTTTTTTGTTCTTTGGTTTTGTTTTTGTGGTTTTTTAATCTTTTTAACCGCTTTTTTTTCTTTAAATTTATTTTAATCTTCTTTAATGCCTTTTTCTTTTTTGATTTGTTGTTTTCTTATTTGTCCAAGTTTTTGTGTTTTTTAATCAGTTTGATAGCTTCTTTAACGCCAGTTCAACCACTATTAATTGTTTTTTAATATCTTTAATCCTTTTTTTGTTATTTACTACATCCATTGGTTTCCCACATTTGGGGCATCTAAACTGATATTCCGCTGCTACTTCAAATGGGACATTTCCACAATTTGTTTTGCAGGAAAAAAACACATAATCTTTTTCAAATTCAAGTTTTTTTTCGAGTTTTTTGATTTCTTCGCTTTGTTCTTCAATAATCAGCTCAGCAATTCTTCTTGTTTTGATTTCCCAGGTGTATGAATACCACCCGGTTTGATTATTTTTTTTTTTATCATAACAGGCTATACCTCTATAATGTAGTCTGTTTAATATTGCCCTGACTTCTGTTATTTTTAATTTTGTTTTTTTTGCTACTTCTTCATCTGTGACTTTTCTATTTTTACTTTCACAGACTTTTATCAAAGACAATGCATCATTCCCGCCAACGCGTATAATAAAAGATTTTGTCATCTCGTTAGATAAAATGTCTTTTTTCGCCATATAATTTTGTTTTGTGAAAATCAATTTAAACTAATCTGGTTTTTTTTGTCTTTTTGCCTTTCTTTTGGGGAATAATTTTAATTTGGGCTTTGTTAAATTTTTTGTTTAATGCTTTCCCTTCAAACAATTCATTTAAGGTTACTGCCAGAGCAGCAACTTCTGAATGTGGCTGGTTTCCCACCGAAATATTATAATCGCTTTCTTTATAGACTATTGGGGGAACTTTTTCTGCACCAATTATTATACAAACTTTTTTTATTTTTCTTATTTCTTTTATCTTTTCCCCTATTCTTTCTCCATACATTGTCAAATGAACCAACGTATATTTTTCTTTTTTTCTTTTTTTTATTTCTTTTTTTAAATCAGATGAAAAGTCTATTTCGAATTTTCCCCCCCAGTTTTCCACAACATTTTGAATTGTTTTTTTTATTGAATTATCTTCTTCTCCTACCACTATTATTTTTTTTGCTCCAAACGCTCTTGCAGTTAAAGCACAATGCGTTGTAGTTCTTATATCTCTGTAAATCCTGTGCCCTAACCTTAAAACACAAACATCTTTAACCATATTATTTTATTGGTTGCTTACTATTTTTATAATATCTTTTATTGAATTTGTTGGTATTATGCTTGATATTAAATTAATTAGGGAAAATCCTTTTTTGGTAAAAACGAATTTGGAGAAAAGACAGTCAAAAGAATATTTGGGCGTGTTTGATAAATTAATTGTTGTTGATAAGGAAACGCGTGAACTGTTAAAGGAAACCGAGGAGTTAAGATTTAAAAGAAACAAAATTACTGCGGAAATACAAAAAGGAATTTCATCTAAAAAAAACGTTTTTGATGCTCTGAAGGAAGCAAAACTGCTCCCTATCCAGTTAAAAGAAAAAGAACAAAAACTTTTTTTATTGAAAAAAGAGTTTGAAGAACTCTTATACAAACTGCCTAATTTGTTGCATGACAGCGTTCCTTTTGGTAAAGATGACTCTGAAAACAAAGAAATAAAAAAAGAGGGAAAAATTCCTGTTTTTGATTTTGAATTAAAGCACCATGGAAAACTCGCAGTTGAATTAAATGGAGCAGACTTTGAAAGAGCAGTTAAAATTTCAGGAACAGGATTTTATTTTTTAAAAGGCGAACTTGCTTTGCTTGAACATGCTTTAAGAAATTTAGCCATAGATATTTTGTTTAAAAAAGGATATTTGCTGGTTCACCCCCCTTTTCTTATGAAAAGAAGACCTTATTCTGGAGTCACTGATTTAAATGATTTTGAAAATGTAATGTATAAACTTGAAAATCAAGATCTTTATCTGATTGCTACTTCAGAGCACCCTATTGTGGCTATGCATATGGATGAAACCCTGGATGAAAAAAATCTTCCTTTGAAGTTTGTCGGATGTTCTGCTTGTTTTAGAAAAGAAGTTGGAAAACACGGTTTGGATGAAAGAGGTTTGTTTAGAGTTCATCAATTTAACAAAATAGAACAAGTTATTTTCTGCAAAGAAGAAGATTCAGAAAAATTTCACGAAGAATTATTAAGAAACTCAGAAGACTTTCTTAAACTTTTAGGAATTCCTTTTAGAGTAGTCAATGTTTGTACAGGAGATATTGGGGTTGTTGCTTCAAAAAAATATGATATTGAAGCCTACTCTCCAAGAGAAAAAAAATATATTGAAGTAATGTCTTGTTCTAATTGCACTGATTTTCAGGCAAGAAGATTAAATATAAAGTATTTTGATGGAAAAGAAAAGAAATTGGTTCACACATTAAATAATACTATGGTTGCTACTGCAAGAATGTTGCGTTTAATTTTAGAAAATTTTCAGACAAAACAAGGCACAGTAAAAATCCCTAAAGCACTTTGGCCTTATATGCTTGGTTTAAAGGAACTAAAACCAAAAAAGAAAGTTTAATATAACTTTTTTTACTTAATTCTTTTACTGCTTCTAAAGCACATTTATATTTTTATTGAAGTAATATTTTTTTAATACAAAATGTTTTTTACCACAACTTTTTTTAAAAGTTTTGGGTCCGTAGCTCAGTCGGTAGAGCACCGGCCTTTTAAGCCGGGTGTCGAGGGTTCGAATCCCTTCGGACTCGTAAACGTTTCGCCGTTTAAGCACGATGCATCATCTTCGCTTTGGTTCGATGATGCTGTCTTAAACCTCATTTTGTTCTTAAAACTTTTGCAGTTTAATTTTAAAGTAAGCCTTGTTTTTTTGTACAACTTTTTTTAAAGTTGTTGGGCCCATAGCTCAGTCGGTAGAGCGCCAGCCTCTTAAGCTGGATGTCAGGGGTTCGAATCCCCTTGGGCTCGTTAGCCGCAACTCGCGGCTGTGGAGTGTACTATCTTCGCTTTGCTCGATAGTACTGCCTTGCTACATTTTTTTCATCGGCAGAGCTGTGTCTAGTTTTTGTTTTTAAATAGAAAAAACAAAAATTTGTGATGTCGACTAATTTATTTTTAAAAACCAAATATGGAAAAATTCTAAAAGAACAGCTTAAAGAAATTAAAATCAAAAACGCACCCGCAACCAATCTTCCAAATTATTTGCCTGATTTATATATTGAAGAAATTGATGAAAAAGCTTCTTATCTGAAATGTTTTTCAGAAGGTCAATTTTTTGTCATAGACTCTGATTTCTTACTTAAAAACACTAAAAAAATTTATTCCAATTTTAAATTTGTGAAAGCAAAAGGGGCTAAACCAATAAATTTGCCAAAAAAACTTAACCCAAAATTAGCTTATTTTGTTGGTTATTTTTTAGGGGATGGTGGTTTAAAAGACATTAAAAAAACTTACTTAAAAACCAGAAGGTTTGAACACAAAATTATTGTTGGAGATGAATTTTTAGAACAAATTAAAAAAATAAAAAAATTGTTTTATGAGTTATTTGGTGCAGTGTTTCCAATTAGAACTGAAAGAATACAAAAAGGAGAACAGCTTTATTATCTAAACCCAACAAACAAAGTAATTTACCGTTTTTTAACCGAAGTTTTTGGGGTTCCTTCAGGCAAAAAATATGAGACTTTAAAAGTTCCTATTTTGATTGAAAATTCTTTTCCGGAAATTAAGAAATGGTTTATACGAGGAGTTTTTGATGCAGATGGAGATACGAGGGCCGTTGAAAGAGGATTAAACTCTCAACCAAGAATAAAGCTTAGAATGAAATCACACAATTTTATAAAATCAATGAAAGAAATTTTGCAGGAGGTTTTTAATATTAGTGTAAATGGGCCTTATTTTGATTTGGGTAAACAGTCTAGCTATATTCAAATAGAAAGACACAAAGATATTGAAAAACTTAATAATGAAATATTGTTTATTCACCCAGTGAAACAATGGCGTCTTAATAAAATGGTTTCGTTGATGACAACAAATAAATTTAAAACACTTGCACACCCTATTTATTAATATCTTGAGGCTGTAGCTCAGTCTGATATCACAGAGGAATATTTTTTTTATTAGCTCATGATAGGCTTTGGAGAGCACACGGCTGAAGACCGTGGTGTCGCGGGTTCAAACCCCGCCAGCCTCATTCTTTTTTTAAATTCTTCTCACCTTATTTTGAAGGTTATGAGTTCAACTATGGTTATTGGCTCCCAGTTTGGGGATGAAGGAAAAGGCAAATTAGTTGATTGTTTAGCTGAACAATCTGATTATGTTGTAAGATACCAAGGGGGAAATAACGCAGGGCATACTGTGGTAGTAAAAGATAAAGTATTCAAACTGCATTTGCTTCCTTCAGGGGTTGTAAGAAAAAAACGTTCTTTGATTGGAACAGGGGTTTCATTGGATCCAAGAGTTTTAAAACAGGAAATAGATGGATTAAAAGAAAAAGGAATTAAAGTAAATTTGGGCATTGACCCAAGATGCCAGATAATTATGCCCTGGCATAATGTGATTGATATTGGGAAAGAAGAAGCTTTAAAAGAAAAAAATATTGGAACAACCAGAAGAGGAGTCGGTCCATGCTATGCTGACAGGGCATCAAGAATTGGAATTAGGTTTGATGATTTAGTTGATGAAAAAAGGTTAAAAGAAAAACTTGATTTTAATTATCCTTATTATAAAAATGTGTGTGAAAAAATTTTAAACAAACATTTTGATTTCACCCAAGAAGAAGTTTTCAAACAATATTCTGCTTTAGGAAAAGAATTCAAGGAAATGTTAACTGATGTTTCACTTGAAGTCAATGAATGTTTGGATAAAGGAAAAAAAGTTTTGTTTGAAGGTGCTCAAGGAACTTTGTTAGACAATGATTTTGGAACCTATCCTTTTGTTACTTCTTCTCATCCGACTTCTGGTGCGGCAACAACAGGAATAGGGATTTCCCCTCAAAAAATTTCTGAAAGAATTATTGGAATAGTTAAAGCTTATACTACTAGAGTTGGTTCAGGCCCTTTTCCGACAGAAATTTCAGGGGAAGAAGCAGATTTTTTAAGAAACGCAGGAAATGAGTTTGGGACTACAACCGGAAGAGCAAGAAGAGTTGGCTGGCTGGATTTACCAATGCTCCGCATGTCAAATAGGTTAAATGGTTTTACTGAAATTGCAATAACTAAATTAGATGTTTTAAGCGGGATAAAAAAACTTCTTATTGCAGATTATTATTTAATTGAAGGAAAAAAGTTTTTTGATTTTCCTTATGCAAATCATTTAGTTGCAAAAGCAGTTCCTCATTACTCAGAATTTAAAGGTTTTTCAATAAATAAAGAACAGCAAAAAGAGCTAAAAGAAAAAGGTTATTCTGCTTTAGATGAACATGCAAAAAAATATTTAGAGTTTATTGAAAAAGAATTAAATGTTCCGATTAAAACAGTGTCTTTTGGGGCAGAAAGAGATGATACCTGTTCAAAAGACTCAAAAATCTGTTAATTCAACTGCTTTTCCCAAATAAGTTTCAGGTTTTAATTTAAGAAGCATTTTTTTGCTTTTTTCGCTTAAAGAACTTTTTTCAATAAAATTTTTTAACTCTTCTAAACTCAGTTTTTTTCCTCTACTGAATTTTTTCATTTCTTCGTAAGCTTTTTTGTTTCCTTCTTTTCTCATCATAGTCTGAACTGCTTCGCTTAAAACTTCCGGATGGTTTTTTAATTCTTCAAGCATTTTTTGTCTGTTTGGTTGGATTCTTTCTAATCCTTTTACACACATTTTTATTCCAATTAAAGAATAACCAAACGCATTCCCATAATTTCTTTTAATTGTTGAATCTGATAAATCTCTTTGCAGCCTGCTTTTCTGCAGTCTTGAACTTAAAAAAACAAGTAAATTATTTGCTAATAATAAATTTCCTTCGCTGTTTTCAAACTGGATTGGGTTAATTTTATGTGGCATAACTGAACTTCCGGTTTCTTTCCCGATTTTTTTCTGGGAAACATATTCTTTACTTATATATGCCCATAAATCTAAATCCAAATCAACAACAATATTATTCAGTAAATTTATTTCATTTAAAATTCTGGAAATATTTTCATGAGGAATAATTTGGGTAGTTAACTTTTTGTGTTCAAACCCAAAGCTTTCAACAAACTCTTTGCTTAACTTTAACCAGTTTTTTTCCGGGAAAGCAGCATAAAAAGAATTAAAGTTTCCTGTAGCAGAATTTAATTTTCCCGGAAGCTTTAATCCTTTCAAAATCTCCGAACTTTCAGAAATCCTTGAAGCAAATATGGCTACTTCTTTTCCAAAAGTTGTTGGGGAAGCAGGCTGTCCATGTGTATGCCCTAACATTGCAGTGTTTTTTTCTTTTTCTGCAATTGAACTCAATTTTTTAATCAGCAACAAAATCTGAGTTATGTATAAACCTAACCCTTTTTTGATTTGAATTGAATTAGTTAAATTATTTATGTCTTCTGAGGTCAATCCAAAATGAACAAAGCTTTCAACATCTTTCAATGAATTTTTTTCAATTTTTTTTCTGATAAAATATTCTATTGCTTTTACATCGTGGTTAGTTGTTTTTTCTATTCTGCTGATTTCATGTGAATCTTTTTCATTAAACTTTAAATAAATTTTTTCTAAAAACTCTTTTTCTTTTGAATTGAATTTTCTTATTATTCTTTTTTTTGATAAAAACAGCAAATATTTTATTTCTACTTCTGTTCGGTATTTTTGCATTCCATATTCAGAGAAGATTTCCTGTAATTCTTTAGTCAAATCTTCATATCTTCCATCTGTTGGAGAAACAGCTTTCAACATATATATCTATGATTTGAATTGTTTTTATTGCTTTTGTTTTTAGCCCTTGAAATGCCTTTTTAATCTCTTCCAGCGAGCGACTAGAGTTTTCTTCTTCTTTTTATTTTTTTCTCTGTTCCCTTTTTTTTGTTTTTTCATTTCTTTTTGTGCGTTAACAAATTCGTTAAATTTTTTTGGGGATTCAACTATCTTATTAATTGCGTGTGCGACTCTTCTAACTACAATTTCGGAAAAGTAGTTTGCAGCTTTTGTTTTTTTTAAATTAGTTTCAAGAACCCAATTTTTAGAAAAATCTTCAATTGAAGGAAATTCTAGTTGATAAAATCTTTCATTTTCTCTGAAGATTATGGGCCAACTTTTTTCAATTTCAACTGGGTTGCTATAAGAATAAGAAATTCTGAATTCTTTTCCCGGCTTTACTTTTCTGCTGGAAAGATATGCCCTGCTGGAAAGATATGCCCCGGAATGCAAGTCAACTATAAAAGAATCAGGATATTTTTCTAAAAAATAAGACATATGGCTTAAATGATATGTGCTCTCCCCCTCGTTTTTGTTAGATGACATTTGATCTATTTTTATTTTATGGCCTCTTTTTTCTAAATTTAATTTTAGTAATTTTGCCAGATGCAAAGTTACTGGGCTTTCAGAGGGATGCTTGTTCCAGACTAAAACAATTTTTACCATAGATAAATGTCTTTTTTGTTAAATATAATCTTTTTCTTTATTTTTTGTATTTCTCCCAGTCTACTTTAAATTCTTTAACTCCTTTAATTATATTACTGATTGGCCTCGGTTTTTGTAATGTGTGGAATTATTGGAATCATCTCTAAAAAAGACGTTTTATCCGACTTATTTGTCGGAATGCTTTGTTTGCAGCACAGAGGCCAGGACTCAGCTGGAATTCTTTCTTTTAAAGACAAAATGAAGTTAATCAAAAATGAAGGATTGGTTGGGGTCATTTTTGGAGAAAAAGAATTAGAAAAACTTTCAGCCGATGTTGCTATTGGGCATACCCGCTATCCAACTATTGGTTCTGATTTTTTAACTGACGCCCAGCCTTTTATGGTTTCAAAACCTTATGAACTTGGAATGGTGCATAATGGGAATGTTGCAAATTATTTGGATTTAAAAAAAGAATTAAATTTAAATAAAAAATGTCTTCTTTCTGCCTGTGATGTTGAAGCAATTTTACATGTTTTTGCTCAGGCTCTTCCAGAAGATTTTTCAGTTGAAGCATTATTTAATGCAGTAAAAAAAGTTTTTGAAAAAGTCAAAGGAGCTTATTCTGTTATTGCAGTAATTGAAGGAAAAGGATTGCTTGTTTTCCGTGACCCAAATGGAATCCGTCCATTAATTATGGCTGAAAAAAACATTGATGGAATTAAATCAATTGGTTTTGCTTCTGAAAGCCTTTCTCTTACCACAACTGGCCATAAATTAGTTTGTTCAATTAAAGCAGGCGAAGCAGTTTTTGTTGATTCAGATTTAAACATTACTTCAAAAAGTTTAGCTCATGAAAAGCCAGCCCATTGCATGTTTGAATGGGTTTATTTTGCAGGAGCAGAATCGATTATAGACGATTTAGAAGTTTATACTGCAAGAATAAGATTAGGAAAACAGTTAGCAGAAGAATGGAAGAAAACAGGATTAAAAGTTGATGTGGTTATTCCTGTGCCTGATACAAGCAGAACTGCTGCATCAAGTTTAGCTGAATCAATTAATGTGCCTTACAGGGAAGGCTTAATTAAAAATCGTTATATTGGAAGAACTTTTATTATGGCTTCCCAGGCTAAAAGAGAAAATGGAGTTAGACTGAAATTAAATCCAGTTGAAAGTGAATTAAAAGGAAAAAATATTTTATTGGTTGATGACAGCATTGTCAGAGGAACTACTTCAAAGAAAATAATTAAACTGGTGAAAGATAACGGAGCAAAAAAAGTTTATTTTGCTTCTACTTGCCCTCCAATTATTTCTCCTTGTTTTTATGGAGTTGATATGCCTTCTAAAAAAGAATTGATTGCTTCAAAAAAATCAATTAAAGAAATTCAGGAGTATATTGGAGCAGATTTATTGATTTATAATTCACTTGGTTCTTTAAAAAAAGCTTTGGGTAAAACTGATTTGTGTATGGCTTGTTTAACCGGAAATTATCCTGTTAAAATTCCAAAAGAAACAGAAAAAGAATTTGAGGAAACAAGGATTAGTGAAAGAAAACAGCATTAGGTTTTTTTTATGGGTTCAGTTAAAGATTTGGAAGTAATAAAAAAAGCTTCAGAAAATTCTTTCGGAACAGGCATTTTTTCTTTTACTGATGATTTCAGTGTTTTTGATTACGGCAAAATGCCTGAAAAAATTTCAGGCAAAGGAGAAGCTTTATGCAGAATGGCTTCACATAATTTTGAAAAAATTTCTGAGCTAAATGTTTCTTCTCATTTCATTGAATTTATTAAACCAAATAAAATGAAAGTAAAATTAGTTCAGGTAATCTACCCTCAAAAAAGAAAGTTGACTGAAAACGATTTAAATTATTTAATTCCTTTAGAAGTTGTTTTTCGTAACATGCTTCCTGAAGGTTCTTCATTATTATCTCGTTTTAGAAAAGGTGAAGCAACCCCTGAACAATATGGTTTTACAGAAATCCCAAAACCAAACACTTTTTTTGATAAACCTATAATAGAGTTTTTCACTAAACTTGAGCCAACTGACAGATTATTGGCTGAAAAAGAAGCAAAAGAATTAAGCGCATTAACCCAAAGTGAATTAATTCAAGTAAAATCTTTTGCTTTAAAAGTTAATTCTTTTTTAAATGAAAAAGCTTCTTCTTTGAATTTGGTTCATGCTGATGGTAAAATTGAAACAGCTTTTTCTCCTGAAAGAAAGCTTTTGTTGGTTGATGTTTTTGGGACATTAGATGAAAACAGGTTTTTGTTTAACGGAATCCATGTAAGCAAGCAGGTTGCAAGAGATTATTATAATACTACTCCGTGGAAAAAGGAATTAACTGATGCAATGAGTGCAGGAAAAACAAAAGAAGACTGGCCTGCTCCGTCTGAACTGCCTGTAAAATTACTTGAATTAATTTCAGAGTTTTATCTTTCTGCTGCACAAGAATGGATTCAAGAAAATTTTGCTTCTGCCAGACCATTAAAAAAAGTTGTTGAAGAATATAAAGAATTGAAAAAGCAACACAATTGGTAAAAGAAAAGAATTAAATAAAATTAAAAACATTAATTTAGTTGATATATTTATGAAAGTTGCAATTGTAATGGGTTCAAAGTCAGATAAAAAGATTGCAGAAAAAGCTGAAAAAGTTTTAAAGGAAAATAAAATTTCTTTTACTACTTTTGTTGCTTCTGCTCATCGAGACCCTGAAAAAATCAAAGAGATAGCAGAAAAAGATTTTGATGTTTTTATTGCAATAGCAGGCCTTAACGCTGCTTTGCCAGGGGTAATTGCTTCTCATAATAAGAAACCTGTTATTGGAGTGCCTGTTTCTGCTAAACTAGGGGGTCTAGATGCATTATTAGCTATCTCCCAGATGCCTAAAGGTGTTCCTGTTGCCTGTGTCGGAATAGATAATGCAGAGAATGCGGCTTACTTGGCTATTCGAATTCTTAAATCAAAGTAATACTTAACTTTCTTTTTTTTCCTTAATTCATGAAAATAATTATAATACCTTTTTTCCATTATTATTTATGTTGAACAAAAAATTAATTTTATTTTATTCTATTTTTATTCTTTTTTTATTCAT
The DNA here is from genome assembly GCA_002763225.1 of Candidatus Diapherotrites archaeon CG10_big_fil_rev_8_21_14_0_10_31_34. Classification (GTDB taxonomy): domain Archaea; phylum Iainarchaeota; class Iainarchaeia; order Iainarchaeales; family 1-14-0-10-31-34; genus 1-14-0-10-31-34. The sequence goes on along the minus strand of PFAI01000015.1, from coordinate 13,674 downwards.
TTTTCCGGAGGCAGTTAAATGATTACAGTAATTAACTTTGGAGGCCAGTATTGTCATTTAATTGCAAGAAAAATAAGAGAGTTAGGAACTAAAGCAGAAATTTTTCCTTTTACTGTTTCAGCAGAAGAATTAAAGAAATTAAATCCTGACGGAATAATTTTATCAGGGGGCCCTGCAAGCGTTAATGAAATAAATGCTCCTTTGCTTGACAGTAAAATTTTTGATTTAGGAATTCCTGTTTTAGGAATTTGTTATGGTTTGCAGTTAATTGCAAAAACCTTTAATGGAGTAATAAAACCAGGCCCTTCAAGAGAATATGGCAAAAACATTATTTCAGTTAAAGGAAATGATCCTTTGCTTAAAGGATTAAAGAAAGAACAAGTCTGGCTTTCTCATTTTGATACAGTTAAATCTGTTCCAAAAGATTTTATTGTTTCTTCTTCAACCAAAACTTGTTTAGTTTCTTCAATGTATTCCAAAAACAAAAAGATTTTTGGTTTACAGTTTCATCCTGAAGTTCATCACACTCCAAAAGGAAAAATAATTCTTTCAAATTTTTTGAAAATCTGTACTGCAAAAAAAGACTGGAAAATCAGTTCTGTTTTAATGCAAATTCAAAAAGAAATTAAGGAAAAAGCTGGAGAAGAAAAAATCCTTATGGGGGTTTCAGGAGGGGTAGACTCTTTGGTTGCCTCAGTTTTAATTAATAAAATTCTTCCAAATCAGTTGTTTTGTGTTTTCATTGATAACGGTTTAATGAGAAAAAACGAAAAACAATATATTGAATCTTTATATAAAAAAATGAATTTCAAGCATTTTTTTTCTGTCGATGCTTCAAAGGAATTTTTGTCTGTTTTAACTGGTTTAACTGGCCCAGAAGAAAAAAGAAAAGCAATTGGTTTTACTTTTATTAAAGTTTTTGAAGACAAAGCAGTTGAGTTAGAACAAAAACACGGTAAAATTTCTTTTTTAGGGCAGGGAACAATTTATCCTGATAGAATTGAATCAGCCGAGCCATCAAAGACTGCTTCAAAAATCAAGTCTCATCATAATCTTTCTCTTCCTGATAAAATGAATTTGTCTTTGATTGAACCTTTACGAGAATTTTATAAAGATGAAGTAAGAGAAATAGGAACTCTGTTGAAAATTCCAAAAACTGCTTTAGACAGGCACCCTTTTCCTGGCCCTGGTTTAGGCGTAAGAGTTTTAGGGGAAGTAACAAAAGAAAAACTTGATATTTTAAGAGAAGTTGATTTTATTTTTATTGATGAATTAAAGAAAAACAATTTTTATGATAAAACCTGGCAGGCTTTGGCTGCAATTTTTCCTGTTAAAGCTGTTGGAGTTAAAGGGGATGCAAGAGACTATTCTTTTATTGTTGCTTTAAGGGCTGTAAACTCTGTTGATGGAATGACTGCTGACTGGACTAAATTCCCTGATTCTTTTTTAGAAAAAGTTTCTTCTAGAATCTTAAATGAAGTTAACGGGGTTGCAAGAGTTTTATATGATATTTCTCAGAAGCCTCCGGCAACAATTGAATTCGAGTAATTAGTTTATTATAACTTTTTTTTATTTTACTTGTTCTAGTTTTTTCAAGACTTTGTCTTTTCCTATTGCAATAATTAATTGCCCTAGCCTTGGCCCTTTTTCTTTTTCAATTAAAAACAAATAAAATTCTTTGAATAATTCTTTTGGTTGTACTCCTTTTTCTTTTCCGATTGAATAAATTTTTTGCTGTATTTCTTCTGGGTTGCTTTCTTTTTCTATTACTTTAATGCTTTCGCTGAAAACTTCTTTTATTTTTCCTTCAGGCTTTTTTTTCAGTTCCTCTGAAAAAACGATTTTGTTTTCTTCCGGCGCATATTTTTCCAGCCATGCTTTGGACAAATTAATTCTTTCCTTTAAACTTTCTAATTCTTTTTTGTCTCCTTTTTCTATTTTATCCATTTCCTTTAATTTTTCTATTACCTGTTTTTCTGAGCAGAACTGGTTTAAGAAAGCAATCAAAGAATAGTCTGCTTTTAATGGAATTATTTCTCTGCCTTTAACTTTAACAGAGTTTTTGTATTTTGAGTTCTTTAATTGTTCTATTTCATCTCCTTCATTGTTTTTTTCTGCAGTTAATACTCTGTCTAATTCTAATTCCAACAAAGGTACATCAATCCAGTCAAAACTTCTTGTTTTCATTAATCTCTTCATATACAGGTATTTTAGTGTTTCTGGTTTTGCTACTTCAAGCCATTGGAAAGGATAAACTATGTTTCCAACTGATGCACTCATTTTTGCTCCGCCGATTATTATATGTTCATAAAAAATTGGTTCAGGGTGAGGAAAATTCAGGACTTTTTCAGATATTTCTGCATTAACCCAGAAAGCAGAGTTTCTGCTTTCATATTCTTTTCCTGCTCCTTCAGAGCAGACTTTCCATCTTTTCCATTGGGCTGCCCACTCGCTTTTCCAAACTAATTTTCCGTTTGCTTTATTTAAATCTGATATTCCTTCATGCCCGCACCCTTTTGCAGTAAATTTTTCAAATGCATAATCCTGGCATTTGTAATGGATTTTTTCTCCTTCAATTTTTGTAATAACTGTTGTCTGCAAGTTTCCGCATTTTTCGCAGATTGGTTTCCAGACACTCCAGTTTTTTCCTACTTCACTTCCCTGAACTTTTTCAATGATTTTTTTTACTTCATCTGTTTTTTTTACTAATTCAATTATTTCTTTTGTAAAATTTCCTTTTTTGTATTCTTTTCTCATTGAATAAACTTCTGGTTCTAAAAACAAAAAGTCTTTGAATACTTTCAAAAATTCTTCTGTAAAATGTTCTGCATAACTTGAATGACATCCATGCGGATCAGGAACATCTGATACAGGAAAACCAATATATTGTTCGAATTCTTTTGGTACTCCTTTAGGTATTTTTCTTAGTGGATCCATGTCTTCTGTTACATAAATGAATTCAGCAGGAAACCCTTTTTCTTTTAAAGCCCTTGCTTCTGCTTCTCCTCTGATTATGTCTGATAATCTTCCGATATGTAATACCCCTGATAAAGAACTAGAGCTTTTTACTGTCCATTGTTTTTCTTTTGGAATTGTTTTTTCTGTGAAATCAAATTTTTTTCTGTTAATTATTTTGTCTGCTATTTCGTCTGCCCAAAAAACCCATTTAGCCATTAATACACCTTTAATAAAAAAATAGTTAGAAAACCTATTTAAGTCTAGTTTTTTTATGATTCGTCATACACTTCTTCTATTCCGTGTACTTTCATTCCTGTTTTGCCGATTGTAATTGGGTGCAGGTCTTCTGAGTGTTTTGTTGCTCTCATTTTTCTGATGTGAACTGTTCTGTTTGTTCCTCCGCCGCCTATTCCGGAATAATGAAGTATTATTACTCCATCAACAACATATTCTTCTACATCGTATTTTCCGAATTTGGCTGCACCTTCCTGTATTTCTGAAGTCATTATTGAAGTAACGCCTATTCTCATCAGCATGTAACTTAATTTCAGTACGGCTTTTCTTGTTTCTTGTTCATTATCAAAGTTAAATCCTAATGCAGGAATTGAGTCTATTACAACTCTTTTTGCGCCGATTCTTTTTGTTACTCTCATTATTTCTAATAATAATTTATCTAAGTCAAATCCTGTCATTGGTAATGCAAATTCTTCTTCTGAAGGCATTCCAATTCTTGCAACACTTCCATCTATTATGCTGATTAATTTTTTTTCTTCTAGTTTTCTTAAATCCCAGCCAAACCTTGTTACGTCTTCTCTGATTAATTCTGGTCTTTCATCTAAAGTAACATAAATTCCTGGTTCATTGTATTTCATTGCTCCATTGTAAATGTATTGCATTGAAAAAATTGTTTTTCCTGTTCCGCATGCCCCTGATACAAGCATTGATCTTTTTTCAGGAAAGCCCCCTTCAATTAATTCATCTAATCCAGTTATTCCAGTTTTAACTCTTTTCATTTAATCCCCTTTTTTTATTCAATGAATAAATATAACTTTTTATTAAATAAAAGCTTTTGTTTTTTGTTTTTTTTGGTTTAAACCCTTATAACTTGCTTTACTCCGTCTATTTTCTCTATTTTTTCAATTATTTTGGTTATTGTTTGCGGGTTTTTTACCTGAATAACAAATTTTGATGAAACTTTTTTGTTTTCCATTTTGGCTTCAGTTGAAATCACTTTTCCTTTTAAGGATACAATTGCATCAAGGATTGTGTTTAGCAAATTAATTTTTTCTGTTGTCTCAATTTTTATTTCTGCAGTTAATTCTTTTTTTCCAATCATTTCCCAGTTAATTGGAATTAATTTTTTTGGGTTTTCCCTTAAAACATTCCTGCATGATTCCTTGTGGATGGTTATTTTTCTTTTAGTTGTTTTCATTCCTGTAATTTTGTCTCCTGGAAGAGGATTACAGCATTTTGAAATTCTTATTGAATGAATTTGTTTTTTTGCTATTTGTTTTTCCGGATTTTTTGTTTTCCTTTCTTTTCCTGTTATTTCTAGTGCCTGTCTTATTCTTGCTTTTGCTCTGGCAGTTCTTGCTATTGTCAGCCACTGCCTTTTAGGAAACTGTTTTTTTGAAGTAATTATTTCTACAATGTCTCCGTTTTCCAGTTCATGGTTTAATGGAACTATTTTTTCGTTTACTTTTGCTTTATCACATTGGTTCCCTATATTTGAATGAATTGCATAAGCAAAATCTATTGGAGTTGCTTTTGGGGGCAGTTCAATTATATCTGCTTTCGGAGTTAAAGTGAAAATTTTTTTGTCTTCAAACCCTAATTGAATTATGTTAAAAACATCTTTTGGTTTGTGTTTTTTATTCCATTCAATTAATTGTTTTGCCCAGGAAAGTTTTCCGTCAAATTCTCTGTCTTTTTTTATTTGCTTGTATGACCAGTGTGCAGGAAGCCCTTCTTCTGCTTCAGTATTCATTTCCCATGTCCTGATTTGTGCTTCAAATATTTTTCCTGTTTCTGTTTTTAGGTCTGTGTGAATTGACCTGTAATTGTTTTCTTTTGGGTTTGCAATATAATCATCAAATGCGTTAAGCAATGGTTCATACATTGAATGAATTAATCCAAGAATAATATAGCATTCTTTTATTGTGTTGCAGATTACTCTTACCGCAAGCAGGTCATGCAATTCATTTACTTTGCATTTTTTTTTCTTCATTTTATTGTATATTCCATAAAAGTTTTTTGCTCTTCCCACAACTTTTGCGTTAATTTTTTCTTTTTTTAATGCTTTTTTTATTTCTTTTTCAATTTTTTTTAAGTCTTTATCTCTTTTTTTTTTCTTTTTTTTCATTTCATTTTTTATTTTAGTGTATTCTTCTCTTTGAAGTATTTTAAAGGACAAGTCTTCTAATTCCCATTTTATTTCATTTAATCCTAATTTCTGGCTTATTGGCAGATAAACTTCTTTCACTATTCTTGCAAGTTTTTTTTCATCTTCTTTTGTGTTTCTTAACTCAGATAGTTTTGTGGCTAAAGCAAGAATTATTGTTCTTACATCTTTTGTTGTTGCAAGAATTATTTTGCTTAAAGTTTCTGAACTGAAATTTTTTTGCTGTGATTCAATTTTTTTTATTTTTCTCATTGAAACAATTAATTTCATTGTGTCTTCATTGAATTCTTTTTTTATTGTTTCTTCACTGATTTTTGTTTCATAAAGTAATGCGGCAGAAATAATATTTCCTCTCATCAGCAATGGGCTTAAAATAAAAGCAGTATTTAGTGCATTAGAATATTGTTTTCCGCTTAAATTGTTTTCTGATTTATCTAATGCTTTTTTGATTAATTCAATTTCAGGGGCTTTTTTCACTAAAGCCATCAATTTTTTTCTGGATGCATTTTCATATTCCATTCATATTATTCTTCCTATAAAAAGCTTTTAATTGTCTTTTTTTCCTTTTTTTCAGTAATTTTATTTATTTCTTTGTGTTTTATTATACTGTGGTTTAATGTTTGTTGCAGGAAACTGGAAAATGAATAAAACAGTTAAAGAAACAAAAGATTTCTTTAATGAATTCAATAAACTTGTTTCTAAAACAAAAAACGAAATTTTAATCTGTCCTTCTTTTCCATGCATTCCGGCTGCAAAACAGTTTGCTTCAAAAAAAGTTTTTATTGGCGCTCAAGACGCGTTTTTTGAAGAAAAAGGAGAGTTTACCGGAAAAGTTTCTTTTCTTCAGTTAAAAGATTTCTGTGATTTTGTTTTGTTAGGCCATTCAGACCAAAGACATAAATTTTCTGAATCAAATCAATCAATAAACAAGAAAATCAAAACTGCATTAAAGTTCAATTTTAATGTAATTTTATGTGTTGGAGAAACTTTAGAGGAAAAAGAAGAAGAAAAAACAAATCTTGTTTTAAGTGAACAATTATCTGATTCTCTTAAAGGCATTTTTTTTAATTCAAAACTTTTTGTTGCTTATGAACCTGTTTGGGTGATTGGTACAGGAAAAACAGCAAAACAAAATGATGTTTTTGAAGCTCATTCTTTTATCAGAAGCCAGTTAACTGAATTGTTTGGAGAAAAAGCCAATTCAACTAAAATTCTTTATGGGGGAAGCGTTAAACCCGAAAACTGTAAAGAAATTTTTTCCATCAAAAACGTTGATGGAGTTTTAGTCGGCGGTGCTTCACTAAACCCAAAAACTTTTGCGCAAATAGCCAATACTGCTAAATAATTAATAAAAAAATAACATGAAAAAACAAAAAATTAATTAAATAAAAAGAAATAGAAAAAGAAAATGCGTTTAAACGCATTTCCCAATTAATCCTTTGTCGCCCATTTGCACTAATCCAGTAACATTCTTTGAGTTGTAAGTGAATGAAACATTATAGTCAAATCCTGCTCCGGCTGTTCCACAAGTTTGTGTTGCTGTTAGGCTTACTAATTTTCTTTCTCCTGCGTTAAATGCTACGTCAGTAATGTTATCAGTTACTCCGTCAATTTTCACATCAGTTAAAATCAGTTTGTTTGCCGAAATATTTTGTATTTCCAGTTGTGCTGTTGTTGCTCCTGCATCAAACTTGTATTCAACTATTGAAAAAGGCGCAGTTGATTGCCAGTATGCTCTTGACTGTTGTTCTGTGATTCCTCCGCTTAGCCCCGGAACCCAGCCCATTACTCCGACTACAACTAATGCAATCACAATAATTACAGCTAAAATAATTAAGTATTCTGTTGTTCCTTGTGCTTTTCTTCCAATCATTTTTCTTCCTCCTAAACTTTTACAAAAATTTTAATCAAAAATGCTTTGCATAAACTTTTACAAAAAGTTTAATCAAAACTAATTTTGCTATCTATTTAGTGTTTTTTCATTTATAATCCTTTCTGCTTAAGCAACTGAAATGATTCCTGAAACCATTGTTTTAAATCCAATAAATAATACTGCTGAAGCAATGAAAATTATTGGCGCATATTTTATTCCCAGCTTTGCTTTTCTTTCAGTTAAAACTCCTATAAACAGGCTTGAAAGTAATGCATTTCCTAAAAGCAGTATAAAAGAAATGTTTTGCATGAAATCAGGCGTAATTGACAGCTGTGAACTAAGAAAACCTAACTTTGTTGTTCCGTCTATTGCCGGCTGTCCTGTTTGAATTGAAGTAATCATTTCCAAAAACTGGACTGAAATTGACATTAGCAATGGAGTTGCAACAACTATTACAAACAACACAAACATTACATACATTTTTGTTCCGGAAATTAATTCTTTTTTTAGTTCTTGTGTCTGGGAAATGTCTTCTGCGCTTGCTTCAATTAATTTTGCCAGTTTTCCTCCTGACCTGATGCTTTCAGATAAAAATGAAACTGTTTCTTTTAGGATTCTTGAATCAATTTTTTCTGACAGCATTTTTAGTGTTTCTCTGAAAGACTCTACGCCTAAACTTCTTGTTGTAATTACTTTCATTTCTTCTGCTAATGGTCCGAACTCTTCTCTGCAGCTGTTTTTTGTTGCATTAAATGGCGTCATTCCGGATTTTAAATTTGATGCAACCAGCAATAAAAAATCAGGGAGAACTGATTCAACTCTTTTTGCCCTGTCTTCAATCTGATATTCTAAATGCAGGTAATACAATAACAGGGTTAAACAAAAAAAGATTATTCCAAGAACCAATCCAAAAACAAAAGTCAATAAAATTTCTTCTAATCCGATTAATTTTCCCAGGCTTAACGGAATCAACAAACCAATTAATCCAAAAAGCAAAGCCAAAAAAAATCTTTTTCCGGTGTATTCATCTATGTCTTCTTTTATTCCTCCGTAATCCATTTTAACCAGAATTTGTTTTCTCTTGTTTTCTGGAACTCTTTCTGAAAGCCTTTTGTAAATGAATTTAAGCCTTAATAGTTTCACATTATCACCTTTGGCTTTCTGTTTTTAACAAACCCAATTAAAACAACCTGAATTACAAAAGCAAAAATAATTGTAAGCATTATATGCAGTTCGCTTATGTCTGAGCCTCCCATTGAAGACAAAATAATCATAAAAGTTATTCCTAAAGTAGGGATTGCGGCTGCAAGCAATAAATACAATAAAATCCATAAATTTAGTTCAGCTGAATAATTTTTTATTGCTCTTAATTGGTTTGTGGTTAAAGTTTCAATTGTTGTTTCTAATGCTCCGACAACACTTGCCCCGCTTTTAATTGAATTAACTATCTGCCAGCCGGCTTTTCTTAAGTACTCTGATTTAGTTCTTAAAGCCATTTTTTCTATTGCGTTTGCTTCAGGCGTTCCAGCCATAATTTCTTTTACCACTATTTTGAATTCATCTGATACTACTCCATAATTTGTTTTAGCCACATTTTCTATTGCATTAAACAAAGGGATTCCTGATTTAACTTGAATCAGCATGCTCTTTAAAGCAAAAATCAGGTTCTGGTCAATTCCAAAAGCAATTTGTTTGGCTATTATTCCGGGGTAAATTAAATGCAGAAAGAAAAATAAAACAAAGAAAATTATTCCTATAATTAAATTCAATGGAAATGCTTCTGATAAATTTCCGTCTCTTGCAAAAATTAATCCGGTTAATAAAATAAAAAAGATTATTCCATAACTTATTGCAGAAAAAAATGTTGCAGTCAGGTAATTTTCCGGTTCAACTTTTATTTCTGCTTTCTTTAAATCATATTTTGTTCCGACAAAGATTTTTTGCAGGAAATCCCCGATAACTAAAATCCTTTGATTAAATTTTTGTGTCTGTTCAACTGAAAACAGCATGAATTTTACTCTCATTTTTTTTCCCCTAAATTTTGTCTAAATTTAATTTTTTTTCTGCTGCTCTTGCAACAGTTCCTGAATCAGAATAATAGTTTTTCATTACTTCTCCTACTTGGTTAACTGTGTTATACTTTTTTTCTGTCATCCACTCTAAAATATTTTTTCTTTCATCTAAATCTTTTTCTATTTCTTGTTCAGTTAATCCTGTATGCAGATTTAATTCTCCATAAAATTTATTTGGTTCATTCACTTTGTCCCATGAATCAGTTCTTGGGCTCCAGCGAAAAATAGTGTTTGTTCCTACGCTTCCTTCATGCATTCCTGTGTCAATTTCGCTTATTTCCATTGTTCTTCTCCTGTTTGTTTTTCTGTCCCTGTACTGGACTAAAACCAAATGAAGTGCTTCTATTTCAAGTGAAGGAATTTCCATTGGCGCTTCAGTTAATCTTCTGATTAACTGGTGTCCTGAGTCAGCATGAATTGTGGAGTAAACTGAATGGCCTGTATGCATTGCTTCAAATAATACTTCTGCTTCTTCTCTTCTTCTCATTTCTCCTAAAATAATTCTGTCAGGGCGCATTCTTAATGAACTCATCATTAAATCAAACATGCTTATTTGCCCTAACCCTTCTGGGTTTGGGTTTCTGGTAGTTAATGGAATCCAGTTCCATTTCAAATAATCAGGCAAAGTTAATTCTCTTACATCTTCTATTGTAATTATTCTGTGATAACTTGGAATCATTGCACACAAGGTATTTAATGCAGAGGTTTTTCCTGAAGCAGTTGAACCGGCAACCATTAAATTCATTTCATAATGTATTGCCATCCACAAAAATGCTGCCATTTCTGAATTCATTGTGTGTTTTTCCGGAGTAATAAAATCTGTTATAGTCCATGGTTTTCTTGAAAACTTTCTTATAGTAATTGTGTTTCCTGAAGAAGAAATTGGTGAAAGAGTTGCATTAACTCTGTCTCCGGTCATTAAATGCGCATCAAGAATCGGATTTAAGTTAGTTATTTCTCTTCCAACTTTTCTTGCAATCTGTGAAGCATAATTTTCAATTAAATTTTCTTGTTCAACCAAAATATTTGTTTTTAACCAGCCATACTCTCTGTGATAAACCGCTATCGGGTTTAAAGAAGAATTAATTGCAATTTCTTCTAATAAATTGTCTTTCATTAATAATTCTAATTTGCCCATTCCATACATTTCATGCAATAAAATTCCTGCAAGTTTTTCAGTTATTTTTTCCTGGTCTTTGGGGAAATAATTTAATAAAGTTGAATTAACGTTTTTGATAAACTGTTCCCTTAACTCTTTTTCCTGTATTCCGTTTCCTTCAATTGAAATTTTTTGTGCTATTTCTTCTTTGATTTCTTCCATAAAAGCTTTTGTTGCTGAATCAACTTTATCATACTCTAAAAAATAAAAAGGTCTGCCTGCTTTTTCTCTTTGAATTATTTTTACTTTTCCTTTATTTGTGTCTGCAGTTAATTCATATTCAGATAAATTTTTCCCTAGTTTTTCCGGAACATCAATTTTTTCTTCTGGTTCTTTTTCTAATCTAATAAACGGTTTTGATAAAACATTTGCCGGATAAATCACATTAATTAAGCCGGTTTTTTCCAGCACTTTTGCACTTAATTCAACTTTTTCTTTTTCCCAGTTTAACTCTTTTGATATCTCTTCAATTTCTGCTTTTTTCTTTTTTTTCAGCAGTTGCATTAACTCAAAAACTTTTGTTTTTAAAATCATTCTTGTTCCACCAATAATACCCTTTTTTTATTAATAAACCTAACTAAAACCATTTAACTCAGCCAAGCCATTTGAATTCAAATCGCTTTGAAAGTAATTCAGGTCTGCATCAATAAACGCATTAAAATTTGAATTTATATTTATTCCATCCATTACTGCTTTAAAAACTAAATTAATTTGGTTTTGGTTTAAAGTTTTATTCCAGATTTTTACTGCATTGATTTTTCCTTCAAAGCTTCCGATATGAATTTCAATTTCGTCTCCTGCTGATTCAGAAAAAGAAATTAAAATAACATTGTCCAATGAAGAATTCAATTGCAGGCTTGAATGTGTTTCATTTAATGTGTTTTGGTCAGCATAATTAAACTTTAAATTAATGTCTCCTGCCAAAGATTCAGCCGGAAGAAAAACCTTAATTGAACTTCCTTCTGCATTTAAATTTAATTCAATTGAATTAATGTTTGTGTCTTTGTTTTTTGCATGAAACAAAACATAATTGTTTGAATGAAATTCATAAATTAACCCGTTGCTGAATTTAACCGGAATATCTGTGGTTGTTCTGGTAACATACAATCTGCGAATATCAAATTTAATATCTGAATTATTAACTGAAGAATAATCACTTTCAATAAAATCTTTTAATTTTTCAAGCCTTGCTATCTTGTTAAACCCTGCAGGAATTTTTTCCCTGAAAACTATTGTCAGATTATTTGTTCTTTCAATTTCTATTTCTGTTCCAAGCATTTTATTTAAATCAAAAGCCAAATCATCTTTTATAAATTCTAATTTAAAATATTTTTTCATTTCATTAACAGAAATATTTCTGTCTTTAACATTCCCTGAATAAAAAGCAGCAAACAACAGCATTGAAGAAAGCAATAAAATTGCACTAAAACTGACAATATATCCTTTCATTAATTCACCGCATACCAGCTTTTTAGTTCAGCCCAATAAATTTTTTCGTTTTCAAAAAAACTTCTTTTAGTTGAAATCACATAATTGCCTTCTTTTTTGCAAGATTTTTTTGTCGCAGTGCTTAAAGCAATTGAACTGCCATCAAAGTCAAATACATTTAATTCAAAACACAGATTTTTTGAAGTTTTATTCAAATACTTTCCTATTTCTTTGTTTTGGTTTTCTTTTACTGCCTGCTCTAATTTCCCGCTTTTTTCTAATACGATTAAAACATCTTCTGAAACCAACCCTAATTTTACATCATCTAATGAACTAAAACTGCTTTCAGCAAAATAAGCAATTGAAGTCATCAGCAAAGCAAATGCAATAATTAATCCAAATACTGCGTCAACAGAAATAACAAATCCCTTCATTTTAACTCTCCTAAACCAATTTTTTTCTTTTCTTCAAGTCCTTTCATTTAAACACACCTAAAATAAATTTTCTTTCAGTTCCCTGAAACAAAATATATCTTTCAACTAAAATTGTTTTTTCTTCCGCTCCAGGCAAAATCCCAAACTCTCTAACAGTATGCTCATCCATTTCAGTTATTTTAAAATAAAAATCGTATTTCTGCAAACCCAAAACTTCTTTTATTTCCGCATATTTTAATGCATTCCAGTCAACTAAAGTATCAACTTTGTTTTCATCCAAAACATTATTTTCTTTTGCCAATCCAATTGAATTTATTCCAGTTAAGTCATTTAACTTAACCCATGAATCAGGGTTTCCTTTTGTTGCAACCAAAACCTGTGATGCATTAACTGCTTTTTCCTGCATTTCAGCATAAAATTCTTCTTCATTCAAAGAATTTTGAATTAAACCAAATGAAGTGGCA
>PFAI01000015.1:470-856 GCA_002763225.1 Candidatus Diapherotrites archaeon CG10_big_fil_rev_8_21_14_0_10_31_34 | reverse complement strand
TGATTTTAATTTTGCTTGAATTTGCAGCCGGAGTAAAAACAATTTTTTTTGTAATCAAAGAAGTTGAAACAAACTGCCCTTGGCTAAACTTTATCATTAAAACATTTTCTTCAAAACCTATTTCAAAATCAAATTCTTTTGTTATTTCTGTTTCGCTTCCTTCCCCGCTTAAATACACTCCATTAACTGCTCTTGCAGTTTTTTCCATTAAAGTTATTGCTTTAATTTTATTTGAATTAAAATCAGTGTTTTCTTTTTGCTGGACTGAAATAAAAACAATAACAGAAAACAATGAAAACAAAATAACTAAAGTAATTACAAACTCGGCTGTTATCTGTCCCCTCGATTCCGCTCGAGGGTAACGGTGCACGGCATTCGCTTTGCTC
>PFAI01000015.1:0-459 GCA_002763225.1 Candidatus Diapherotrites archaeon CG10_big_fil_rev_8_21_14_0_10_31_34 | reverse complement strand
GCGTCCGCTCCGAGCTGCTCCTCGGAAGGGAGCGTGCTACTTTCAGTAGCACTGCTTTAGAGCGTGAGTAACGCGTGCTATCTGCGATAGCACTGCTTTTGTGCGGGCGTAACGGTGCACGACCTACGGTTGAGCATGCTTTACTCCGCTGTTGTGTCTGCTCGCGCGTGTAGAGCGTGCTATTTTCGCTTTGCTCAATAGCACTGCCATAAGGGTTTCGCCCCTTAATGACTAGGCACGACTTCACTTTGTTCAGTCCCGCTGAAAAATTCCTGCTGTCATAATTTTTTGTTTTTTTTTTCATTTAATCACGGGATCCTGGCAATTGTTATGTCATCAATGTAAAAGTAATCGTTTGTTGCATTCATTTCTGCATCAAATGCAATCAAAAAATTATTTGTTAATCCAATGCATTCATTTCTGCATCAAATGCAATCAAAAAATTATTTGTTAATCCAA
>PFAI01000012.1 GCA_002763225.1 Candidatus Diapherotrites archaeon CG10_big_fil_rev_8_21_14_0_10_31_34 | reverse complement strand
AACACAAAAAATTCATTGACTTTCTTACTACTTTAGGTTTAATTTTAGGTTTTGGCTTGATTGCAGTGGATTTTTTGTATGGAAAAAAAATGAATAAATTTAAGAGAATGGGGTTATGGATTATTTCAATTTTATTGCTGTATTTTGTTTTTGAATTTGTTTTAAGGTTTTTTCTTGGAGTCCCTCTTAATTCAACTTTTGTTAGTGAAGAGTACACTAAATTTTTTGGCTTGAATTTGATTAGTTTTGTTTTTGCTTTAACCGGCTTTGCAGGATTTGTAATTTTTGCTTTAGCATTAAACGCTATTGATATTATAACAAAAACTTTGATTGGAGTTAAAGCCTGCCCTGGAGTTGCACCGGTTATTCCCGGAGTGGAAATTCCAAATGTTCCTTTGGTTATTCCATTGCATGCATGGATTTCTTTGTTAATTATTTTAATTATTCATGAAGGGTTTCATGGAATTACTGCAAGAAAAGAAGGATTTGAAGTAAAAAGTTCTGGATTGCTTTTGCTTGGTTTTCTTCCAATTGGCGCGTTTGTTGAACCAAATGAAAAAGAAATGGTAAAAGCCAAACCCTTAAAACAGTTAAAAGTTTATGCGGCTGGCCCGATAGCAAACTTGTTTTCAATCCTTATTTTTAGAATAATAGTTATTATTTTGCTTTTAGGGCTTATTTTTCCTTTTGTTACCCCTCAAGTTGAAATGATAAAGAGGGATCATGTTATAGGAGTGGAACTAACTGAAGTTAAAGAAGAAATAAGTTTATGTGGAGAAACATTTGAATCTCCTGCTTATGGTGTTATAAAAGAAGGAATGCTTGTAAAAGAATTAAATGGTGTAAAAATTCAGATAAATGAAGATCTTGATAAAGCATATGAAGGAAAAAAATTAGAAGATGAATTCTTGTTTTTAGTTGAAGAAGATGGAATAGAAAAAGAATTTTCTTTGAAGAGAAACAAACAAGGAATATTCGGTGCTACATTCGAAGAAATAAAAGGAAAAGATTATTCTTTGTTTAATGAATTATTTTTATTTTTTTATTATTTCTTTTTTGATTTCTTTAACTGGCTAGTTATTTTGAGCTTGCTTGTTGCTGTAGTGAACTTTTTGCCGGTTGAACCGTTTGACGGCGGAAGAATTGCAAGAGTAATTATTCCAAGTTATTTTGGTTTCTGGAAAGAAAACGAAAAATTCAAAGAAGATTTAATAATGAAAGCATTATTCATTGGAGTGATTCTGCTTTTTGTGTTAAATGCTTTGCCTTTGTTTTTTTAGCAAAACTTTTTATTTTTTTAAATCTGAATTAAATTACAATCCTTTGATTGAAAGGTTTTTCAAGCCAAAACCGTTTTATTCTGAATCCAACTTCCATTACTATTCATTGAGCGTGGAAAAAAAAAGAGTTCAAAAGCTTTTAGGAATAAAAACAGAAAAAAATGATTTTTGAATAGTTTATTTGATTTTTGTGATTAAAACTTTTTCTGTTTCAAATGAATTGATTTTGTTTCCTTCATTCATTCTTTCCAGCATTTTTTTTTCAATTATTTTTGGCTCTAATTCCCTGCATAATACTTCAAATGCTTTTAATGCGTTTTCAGGCGGGCCACAAGTAAAAACATCAATTGAAGCAAAGTTTTTTTCCGGCCAAGTGTGAATTGAAATATGGCTTTGGCTTAAAACATAGACTCCTGTTACTCCGACAGGATTAAACTGGAAAAAATAGTCTTTTAAAACTGTTAATTTGCTTTCAAAAACAGCTTTTTTTAATACTGGTTTTACTTCTTCAATAAAAGAAAGTTTTTCAGGGTTGCATTCCCAGAGGTCTGCTAATATGTGAATTCCTTTGTGAAAATTTGTGTTGATCACTGTCATCATCCTCCATACACTTCACCTTTTTTAATTTAAAAATAAACTATAATACTCCGTTAAAAAAATTGAAAATTAATATTTATTATTTTATGCAAAACTTTAAAAACTGATTTCTTTGGGTTTTAAAGCAGTTTTTTTGCTTTTTTATTTATTTTTTCTTCTCCTTTAATGTTTTTTTTGTTTGAATGTTTTTTCTTTTTTTTTATGAAAAATTTAATAAAATGTTTTTGAGTTAAAGCATTTTTTCTGCAAATTCAGGAAGAACAAATGCTGCGTTATGGATTTTTTTGTTGTAATATTTTAGCTTTCCGTTAATTTTTTTGTTTTTGACTTTAAAAGGAGAATATTTTTTGCTTGCAAAACCAAATCCAATTGTTCCAGAAGGATAAGTCGGAACCATTGTATAATAATACCAGTAATGCGGGAAAATCTTTTTCATTTTTTTTGCGGTTTCTGCAATGAATTTCATTCTGAAAAAAATTCCTTCTGACTGGTTAACCATTATTCCTGATTCTTTTAATGAATCAAAAATCAGATTGAAAAAATTTGAGCTGAATAATGTTTTTCCCGGGCCAACAGGATCAGTTGAATCAACTATTATTACATCATAATGGTTTTTTCTTCCTTTAAGGAATTTGAAGCCGTCTTCATAAAATACATTAACTCTTTTGTCTTTGAATCCAATTGCAGTAAATGGAAGAAATTTTTTTGAAGCCAAAACAACTCCTTCATCTATTTCACATAAATCAATTTCTTTTACATCAGAGTGTTTTGCTATTTCTCTTAGAATTCCTCCGTCTCCTCCTCCAATTACAAGAACTCTTTCTGGTTTTGGATGAGTGAATAAAGCAGGATGTGCAAGCATTTCCTGATAAGCGAATTCATCTTTTTCTGTTAATTGTATTGCTCCGTCTAATACAAGCATTTTTCCAAAAGCTTTTGTTTTGTATACTTCAATGTTTTGGAAAGGGCTTTTTTTTGAATAAATTTGTTTTCCTTTAACTGAAAGAGAAACTCCTCTGTCAAATTCAAGTGTTTCAAAAAACCAGTCTCTTGGATTAGGCATTTCCATTCTTTTTTGTTCTTTTGCCCAAGGCATTCTTCTAACAGTAAAATAGCTTTCAATTCTTTTTGCTCCAAAAAACTTTTTTGAAAATTGTTCTGCCTTAACTGGATCATAATATTTGCAGCTGAAAATATCAATATAAGCTGAATTAGTTCGTTCAGCGAAATGACCGCTTATATTAGATGTTTCAATTAACTGCATCATTGAATATCCTTTGACTCTTTCTTCTTCTCCAAATCTTACTGTAAATGTTTCGCCGTATCTTTTCATGTCAATTAGTTTGCATAATTCAATAACATATTTTTTGATTTCTTTTTCTGAGCGGATTTTTTGTGGATTGCAGTCAAACAAGTCAATGCTTGTGAGCATTCCCCATAATCTTCCTGCTTTAAATTCATCCACAAACTGCATTTTTTTTCACTTTCTTAAATTAGTTTTTATTTTTAATTTCAATTAAGATAATTATTAGTTAAGGTACTTATTAAATAATTTTTGCTTTAAGAAAAAAAAAGAAAAAGGCACAGCATTTTTTTGCTGTGCATGTTTTGCTAAGCAAAACACTTTTTTTGTTAAACCTTTTGTTTTGGTGCAACTTTTTTTAAAAGTTGCTTTTGATAAAACTTTTTTAAAAAGTTTTATATGTAGCCTAAGTCCATGTCTCCTCTGCTCATTCTGCCTGAATTTTGTGCTGGCATAACGTTTGGACTTTTAATGTAAGGAGAATGCACTCCGGTGAAAATTGAAATTACTTCAATTTTGTTTTCAAATGTTGGGTCAACTCTTGCCCCCCAGATTACAGTTGATTTAGGGTCAATTGTATCAGTTAACATTTCTCCTACTCCGTTTGCTTCACCCAAAGTTAATTCTGGTCCTCCGGTAATGTGAATCAGGCATCCTGTTGCTCCGGAAAAGTCAACGTCCAATAAAACGTTTTTCAAAGTGTCTTCAACTACTTCATCCACTTTGTTAACTGACTTTGATTCTCCTACTGCAATAACACTTAGCCCTTTGTTTCCCATTACACTTCTTACATCAGCAAAGTCTAAGTTAATTAATGAAGGCTGAGTAATTGTTTCTGTTATTCCTCTTACTGTTCTTGCTGTTACTTCGTCTGCTACTTTAAATGCATCTTGTATTGGTAAATTTGGAACTAAACTGACTAATCTGTTGTTGTCTATTACTACAACTGTATCTGTATTAGCTCTTAGTGCTTCAATTCCTTCTTCTGCTTTTAATAATCTTGCTTTTTCTAAAGCAAAAGGGTAAGTTACTATTGCAATAACTATTGCTCCTTGTTCTTTTGCTATTTGTGCAATAATTGGGGCAGAACCTGTTCCTGTTCCTCCTCCCATTCCAGCTGAAATAAAAAGCATATCAGTATTGCTTAAAACTTCTTCTAAAGCCTGTCTTGAAACTTCAGCAGCTTTAGCTCCTACTTCAGGATAGCCTCCTGCGCCTAATCCTCTTGTAACACTTTTTCCAATTAATATTTTAGTTAATTCATCATTGATTATAGACAAGTGCTGTTTGTCTGTGTTAACTGCAACTAATTGTGCTCCAGAAACACCCATGTTAGCTAATCTGTTTACAGCATTACATCCTGCTCCGCCTGTTCCAATAACCATGATTTTAGGGGCTCCAAATTCTTCGATTCTTTCATCGACTTTTGAAGCACCTTTTTGCATTGCATCTTCAATTACACTTTTCACTTATACCACCCCTGCTCTTAAAAAAGAGAATACAGTTATAATAGGTGCTTAACTGCTATATATACGTTTACTTCAAACAATAGAGTTCATTTAACGCCTCTTTTTTCCGAAAGCTTTTTAAATCAAGATTTTGGATTATGTATAGCTGAAAAACAGCAGTATTTTGATGAATTTTTTTTCTTTAAGCATGGTTCTGGCCAAGATTTAATCCAGAAGGTAAAAAGAACAAAATAATGCCCCTAAATTAATCTAAATTAGAAATTAGGCGTTATAATTGCTTTGTTTGTTCAAAAAAGGTTTTTTAAAGCTTTTTTACTGGTTTTATTCTTTTAAAAAAGGTTTTTTTTTGTTAAACAGCAAGGGTTAATTATGTATATTGATGTTTGTTTTTCTGTTTGTTTAGGTCTGCCTTATTTTCTAAAAAACTTTTTTATGTAGATGTATATGTATTTTGGGGTTATTTGGCTTTTTGTTTTTTCATTTATTTTTTTTCTTGTTTTGTGTTTTTTCTTTTAATGAATCAGTTTTTTAAATTGTTGTTACCATTTTTTTTAATCTAAAAGCTATTAATTAGTTTTTGAAATTATTCAGCTCGGCTGAAAGCCGTGCGTTTGATATAACTTTGAAAAGTTGTTTTTGATAAAACTTTTTTTTGAAAAAAGTTTTGCCCCGGTAGCTCAGTGGTGGAGCAATCGGCTGTTAACCGATAGGTCGTCAGTTCGAATCTGACCTGGGGCGTTCTAATTTTTTTTGAATCAGTTTAGTAACTTTTGTTTATGCATTTTGTGGCTTATCTCATAAAAAATTATTCCAATCAAAGTAAGCAGTAAAGATAACCCAATTATTTCTAGATTCAAATGAGAGATTAATGCAATGCAGGAAAGAATTCCTAATACTGCGGTAACCGGAATGTTTTTGATGCTTAATGGAATCATAAACTTTGATTTTATTTTTGGTTCTTTTATTCTGACTGCAATTACTGCTGCGTTAACTACAATAAAAATCATAAATAAAACAAAATCAGTTGTTTTAACCAAAAAAGTTAAATCAAAAAAAGAAAAAACTATTGCGCAAATCATAACCAAAATTATTGCAATATATGGCGTGTGAGTTTTTGGGTGAATTTTTGCAATAATATGAGGGAATTCCTTGTCTTCCCCTATTCCATAAATTATTCTTGATGCGGCAAGCAATATAAGTAAAACAGTATTTGAAGTAGAAAACAAAACTATTATCAGTAAAATTAATCCTCCTTCTGCTCCGAAAACTTTTTCTGCTACTAATGAAAGAGGCGCTTTTGATGTACTTAATTCCTGCCAGGGAACAACGCTTACGGCTGAAATTGCTACAAGAACATATAAAACTGAAGTAATTGCTATAGCTAAAATTAATGCTTTTGGAATAATTGTTTCAGCGTTTTTTGTTTCTTCACTCATTCTCACCATTTCTTCAAAACCTATAAATGCAAAAAAGATTAATGTTGCTCCGGTTAATATTCCGGTTAATCCTGTTGGAGGTAATTCCATTAAATCAACTGAACCAATAAAGGGTATTCCAATAAAAATTATTAGCAGTAATCCAAATGCTTCAATTAAAGTAAAAACTATTGCAATTCTTGCAGACTGTTTTATTCCCAAAAAAATGATGAAAGAACAAAGTAAAATTAATATTCCTGCAGAAAAAATTACTGGGATTTCTGGAAAACTTAGAACATGAGTTAATTTGAATAAGTTTTCTCCAAAACTTATTGCTACAGCTGAAGCAGAAACAATTCCTGCAATTATTGTCAGCCAGCCGACAATAAATCCAATTCTTTTTCCAAAAGAATTTTTTGTGTATTCAAATTCTGCTCCTGCTTTCGGATACCTTGAAGCCAGTTCAGCATAACTTAATCCTGTGAATGCAGCAACAATTGTTGCAACCAAACAAGACATCCATAAAGCGTTTCCAGCCAAGCCGGCAGTCTGGCCGATTATAACATAAATTCCTGCCCCGAGAATTATTCCTATTCCGCATAAGACTGCTTCAGTTAAACCTAATTCTTTTTTTAATCGTAATTTTTCCTGCATATTTTTTCCTGCAAAAAATTATTTTCCGTCAACTATTTCATCTATTTTTTCTCTTAGTTCTTCTTTAACTATTTCTCTTTTATTTATTCCAAAAAACATGAATTTAACTGAAAGCAAAATTCTTAATACCCATTCTAACACAACAATAAAAGTAAAGAAAGTAGCAATTTCAGTTATAAACAAAGGAATTGAATCTATTCTTTCATAAACTCTTGCTGTTTTAAAGAAGCTTACATCTACTATTGCTACACCAAGCAAAGCAAGAGGAATTAGTTTTGCCATGTCTTTTGCTAAGTCTTCACTGTAATAACATGCAATTCTTATTGCTCCAACAAATGCAACGGAAATCATTAATATATCTGAGACCCCCATAGTTTCTGCCGCCATAAAGAAAAGCAAAACAGAAAAACCTGCAAACCAAATAAAAACAAAGAAAGGAAAAATTACTCCATACTTGAATACTCCCAGAACTGCATTAAATAATTTAGAAAAAAAACTTGTTCTTTCTTTTTTGTATTTTTCTATATCAAATCCAAATACATCTCTTTTTGCAGCAAAACGATAAAACTGATAAATTAATATTCCATAAATTACAATTGAAACAGCAAAAATTGCTAGGTCTGGTCCTTTAGTGCTTAATTCAGGCAAAACAGTCTGAATAAAAGAATCAATTGAATTTATTTCAACCATGAAAAAAATACAGCATTATAGAATATTAATGTTTTGGTTTTTGATGGTTTTTTGATTAAACTTTTTTCAAAAGTTTATTGCAGTGCTATCGAAGATAGCACGCGTTGCTCGCGGACGCAACCGCGAAGATGCAGGAGGGATGCATTAGCTAAAATTTTAATGCATTCCATTGCAGTCCGGCTTTACGCCGGACGCTCCCTTCCGAGGAGCAGCTCGGATGCAGGAGGGATGCATTAACCAAAACTTTAATGCACTCCTGAACTAAACACCATCTTTTTGTGGCTTAGTATGTTATAGACATAAAAGAATTAAAGGTTATTCAGTTTTCGCATTCTTTGCCTGATTCATGCCAAATACAAGCAGTATATTCTACGTAATCAACTTGTGGGTCGCAATTTGGACAGAATATTCTGAGTTTTAGTTTGAATTTTCCTTTTGGTAATTTTTCTGTGTCGCAACCTGAGAAATCTGGTGCTCCGCAGCCTTTTTGGAAAAGCAGCAATGTCATACAACTTGGCTGCTTATTGCTTTCTATGTTTTGAATAACTTCAGTGTATTGGTT
>PFAI01000001.1 GCA_002763225.1 Candidatus Diapherotrites archaeon CG10_big_fil_rev_8_21_14_0_10_31_34 | reverse complement strand
ACAAACCTTATTCTTATTCAATTTACGCATATAATAGTTAAAAATAGAGGGGAACTTAAATCGGGATAAGACATTTGTTTTTCCAAGGGCAAAAGCTTTTATTAAAGTTTAGCACTATAATAGGTTGCAGTCTGCATTTTAGTCTTTTTTTTAACAGCTACCTGCACAATTATGAGAGAATCATGCAACAAAGGGGAGTCATATGAAGGTACTAATGCTTGGATGGGAGTTTCCTCCCTTTAAATCAGGAGGTTTAGGAACCTATTTGTATGGTTTTACCAAGTCATTAGCAGCAAAAGGAACTAATATTACTTTTGTTATGCCTTCAACTGGAGTTAAAATTAATCCTGGTTTTATTAATGTTGTTCAGGCAGAAGACTATAATCATTTGGATTTAGTTGAAATTAAGGGTTTTGGTTTTCATCCTTATATTCCTTCTCTTTCTTTGGATTATGAGGAAAGAGAATCTTTGGATGACAGGAATTCTGCTGATAAAAGCATTAATGCTTATGGAATGGATTTCTTTCAGAAAGTAAGGAATTATACTAGCTCTACTGTTAAAAGAATGGTTTCAACTCCTTGTGATATAATTCATTGCCATGACTGGATGACTTTTCCTGCAGGAATTGCATTAAAAGAACGCAAAAGCAAGCCTTTGGTTGTTACAATTCATTCAACTGAATTTGACCGTACAGGCAATATTTCTCCTAATCGGGCTATTTGTGAGGTTGAAAGAAATGGTTTGCATAAAGCAGACAAAGTAATAACTATAAGCAATTACATGAAACAGCAATTAATTGAACGCTATCAAGTACCTGAAAACAAAATTCAGGTAGTTTATAATGGAATAGATAAATCCAGTTATATTATTAAAGAAAAAACTTCTTTTCCTTTAGATGAAAAAATTGTTTTGTTTTTAGGAAGACTTACAATTCAAAAAGGCCCTGACTGGTTTTTGGAAGCAGCTTATCAAACCCTTCAATTTCGCCCAAATACTCGTTTTGTTGTTGTTGGAGACGGTGACATGCTTCCACAATTAATCAATAAAGCTATTGCAATGGGTATTTCAGATAAAATTATTTTTTCCGGTTTTCAGGATGATGTAAGAAAATATTATGCTATTGCAGACTTGTTTGTAATGCCTTCTGTTTCAGAGCCTTTTGGCTTGACAGCTTTAGAAGCAATGGCTTCAAATACTCCTATAATCATTTCCAAGCAGTCAGGAGTAAGCGAAGTCATCAGGCATTGCTTTAAAGTTGATTTTTGGGATTCTCATGAAATGGCAAACAAAATTATTGGAATTTTAGATCATGCCCCTCTTTCAACTGAATTAAAGAAAAATGCTTTTACTGAGCTTCAAGGTTTTAGCTGGGATAATGTTGCAGACCAATGCCTGCAAATTTATAAGGAGCTGAGTTAATGCCTGCAGTCTGCTTATATTTTCATGTTCATCAGCCACTGCGTTTAAGACATTACTCTGTTTTTGATATTGGAAGAAATTCAGAGTATTTTGATTCAAATGCAAACAAGTTTTATTTAGAAAGAGTTTCAAGAAAATGTTATTTGCCGACAAACAAAGTTTTATTTGATTTAATTCAAAAACACGGAGAAAAATTCAAATTCTGTTTTTCTATTACAGGAGTTTTTTTGGATCAATTACAAGAAGGTTTTCCCGAAGTAGTTGAATCATTCCAGAAATTAGTTGATACAGGAAACGTTGAATTATTTGATGAAACTTATTTTCATTCTCTTGCATATCTTGTATCAAAAAAAGAGTTTGTTAAACAAGTTAGAATGCATTCAAAGAAATTCAAGGAAGTCTTTGGAGTAAAACCAAAAATTTTCAGAAACACTGAAGCAATGTATTCAAATGATATTGCTAAAACTGTTTCTGAAATGGGCTTTAAGGGAATTGTAGCTGAAGGGCTTTCTAATGTTCTTGGCTGGCGTTCGCCTAATTTTGTTTATAAAGCAAAAGACTCTGATATCAAAGTTTTATTGCGTAATTATAAATTAGCTGATGATATTGCTTTTCGTTTTTCTTCTCGTGAATGGAATGAATGGCCTTTAACTGCAGACAAATATGCTTATTGGCTAAGTTCAAACAGAGGCCATTGCGTTAACTTGTTTATGGATTACGAGACTTTTGGAGAACACCAATGGGAATCCACTGGAATATTTAATTTTTTAAGTTATCTGCCTTCAGAGGCCTTCAAATATGATAACCTTGAATTTGCTACTGCTTCAGAGATTTTATCTGATTTTCCTGTTGTAGGAGAATTTGATGTTCCATACATCAGTTCTTGGGCTGATGTTGACAGAGATTTATCAGCTTGGCTGGAAAACGAAATGCAGAAACAGGCTTTTAGTGAAATCAAATCATTGGAAGAAAAAGTTTTGGCTTCAAAGAAAAAGAATTTGATTTCTGACTGGAGAAAAATGCAGATTTCTGATCACTTTTATTATATGTGCACTAAATGGTTTGCTGACGGAGATGTACACAAATATTTTAATCCTTATGATTCTCCTTATGACTCTTTTCTGAATTATATGAATGCAGTGACTGACTTAAAGAGCAGGTTAGAGGGGTAAGATAGGTTTAATAATTTATTTTTCACAATATTAATGCTCAATTATTTTTTGTGTAAAGGAGGAATAAAATGGATTCAAATGAATATTTTGGAAGCAAGGCAGGAACAGTTTGGAGTGTATTAAACAACCAGAAACCAATGAATGCAGTTCAAATAAAAAACGCAACTAAAATGAAATCAGAGCATGTTTTTGCTGCTTTAGGCTGGCTTGCAAGAGAAGGAAAAATCGGAATAGCAAACAACAAGTTTTATTTAACTCAGTAAAATTTTTCTTTTTTTAATTTTTGTTTAACTATATCTAGATTTAATCATCGTTTTTACAGTTTACTGGTTTAAATTTAATTGATTTTTTTTAGATTTAATTATCTTTAATTTAATTTTTTTTATTAGTTTATTTAATTATTTTTTTAATTAGCTTTTTTCTTTAGTTTTTAATTAGTTTATTTTTTCTTGTTTCTTTTTCTTTTCTTGATACAACTTTTTTTAAAAGTTGTTTTTGATTAAACTTTTCCTAAAAGTTTATTTTTCATATGCTTTAATATAATTTTCAATCAGATTTCTCCAGTCAGCCAATCCTGCATATTCTTTTGCATTAATTTTTTTCTGCATTCTTTCTGCTTTAGTCATTGAATAAATTTCATGCATTGCTTTTTTCATTCCCTGCACTTCTTCTGAATAAGTTTTGCCTTTTCTTTTTAGTACTTCAATGCTTCCTTTTGCTTTGCTTCCAAGATTTTCTTCAATAAACTGGCCATAGCCTCCTAAATCTGTTGTTAATGCAGGAACCCCTAATGCAGCTGTTTCTAATGGAGTATAACCCCATGGTTCATAATAAGATGGAAATATTCCAAAATGAGAGCCAATTATTGCTTCATAATAATTTAATCCAATTAAGCCGTCTGCTGTACTCAAATAAGTCGGATAATAAATTATTTTTACTTTGTCGTTTTCCCTGTTAAATAAACCATTTTTTTTGATTGCTTTAACTATTTCGTTTTCAGGAGTGTCAAATGCACTTAAAGGAGGAGTAAACTCTTTTTTGCTTTTTAATCTTAAAGCCATTTTTTTTGCGTTTAGCAAAAAATCATTTTCAAACAAGTCTTCTTCCATTTTGCTTCCTTCCATTAAATTTCTAAACAATTTTTTGTGTATTTGAGGCAGTTCTCTTTCAATTAAATCTTCTATTGTCTGGTGTATTACCATGTTTTCCATTACAGCAATATTTCTGGCTGTAGTTTCTTCTGCAACCCATAAAAATGCTACAACAATTTTTTCTTGTTTTTCTTTTTTCAATTGTTTATTCAGTTCCCCTAAGCCGTCAATAAACACATCTATTCCTTTGTTGTGGAATTCATATCTTCCTGCAATAAAATAAAAAATCGTGTTTTTGATGTTAAAATAATAATATGGATAAAAATATGCTTCAACAAAATGCCTTATCCTGTTCCTGTATTGTTTATGTAAAATGCTTAAATCTTCCAATATAGGGAATTTATCTAAATCTAATCCATTTGGTAAAACAAAATCACATTTTTTTCCTAAAATAAATTGTGCTTCTCTTGCTACTGCATTGCTTACGCTTGTAAAAACATCTGCGTTTATTGCACAGGCTTTTTCTAATAAATGTTTTGCCTGAACTCCATAATCATATGCTAGTTTGTCTTCAGCGGATTTTTTTTCTTTAAATCCTTTTTCAATTAATTCATATAAATCCTGTTTTCTTGATTCGGCTATTGTTCTTCCTAAAACTGTTGCATGAGTGGTAAAAACTGTTTTTGCTTTGCTTTTAACTTTTTTTAAATGAAGTAATCCTGTCCCACTCAAATATTCATGAAAATGCGCTACAATATCCTTGCTTCCAAACACTTTGTTTTTTTCCAGTTTTTCAATTAATATTCCTACTGCTTTGCTCCAGATTACTGGTTCATTAAACCATTCATCTGCCTCCATTGAATCAATTTTAAAGGAATCCCATAACTCTTTTTTTATTTCATTTGTTTTTTTCTTTAAATTTGAATGGTCTAATAAAATACATTTTGGAGATTTTTCTGCCATTACCCAGTTTCCATAATAACATTTTATTCCAAGTTCTTTTTCCATTTCAACAAAAGTTTTATGGAACTTGGTTGGAATTTCTTTTGCTTCAAATTCAACTTGGGCCTTTTTTTCATAATATGGCCCTATTTCATAAAACTCTGGAATCCTTTCAATCATTCTTGCTGCCTTGCTTGTCAAAACAGTGTGAATTCCTCCAACCTTGTTTGCCACTTCATAGCTTGCTTCCAATACAACGTAATCCATTTTATCCATTAATAATCAGCCTTTTCTTTTATTAAATTTATTGGATTAGCTTTGCTTCCTCAATTCTTCTGCTGCCTGTTCAGGAGAAACTTCAATTAAGATTATTCCAGAGCCTTTTTCTATTCCGCCGTAAACTTTTTTGACGTTTGGCTGGATTTTAACGTGAAAGCAGTAAGCAGGATTTGATTCCATTAATTCATGCAAAAAATAATTGTATGGAGGATTGCCAATGTTTGTTCTGAGTTTTTCTAAAACAAATTTCATTGCTTCCCCTAAATCTTTTAATGTATCTGAATCCATTTCCTCTAAATTAGAAAACTGTTTTTTTGGCATAACCCAGATTTCATAAGTGTATTTCGGGGCAAAAGCAGTGAAAGCAACAAAAGTATTGTTTTCAAATAATTTTCTTTCAGAATTTTTTTCAATTCTGGCTATTTCCATAAAAACATTTTTTCCGTTTTTTTCATAGTATTCTTCTGCTTTTTCTTTTTCTCTTTTAATTTTGTCTGGAATAAACGGAAAAGTGATTAATTGAGAATGATTGTGTGCTAATGAAGCACCGCATTCTTTTCCAAAGTTTTTTATTACTAAAACATGTTTTACTCCTTTTTTTCTTTTTAATTCGTTTTCTCTTTCTTTGTATGCAGTAAACAAGTCAGTGAGTTCTTCTTTGGTTAATTCACTTAATTCTTTTGAATGATTATTGGTTTCAACTATTACTTCATGAAAGCCAAATGCATTTCCATATTCAAGAATTCCATTTCTTTCTTTTTTGAATTCTGTTTTTGTTTGTACAGCAGAAAACTTGTTGTTAAATCCTCTTAATTCCCATTTGATTTTGCTTCCTGTCCGGAATATTTCAGGAGGAGTCTGTTTTTCGTTTCCCAAGCAAAAAGGACAGTTTAAATCCAATTCAACTTTTTTAGTTTTGGTCAAGTTTTTTTCAAAAGTTTGTTTGTGGTCAAACGGTCTTGAAGAACGATTTTTGGATATTATTGCCCATTCATCCAGTAAATAGTCTTTTCTGAGTTCATTTGTTTCTTCCATTATTACTTTAATCTTTTGTATTTTATATTTTTATTGGTTTTTTCATGGAAATTAATCCAAATATTTTCAGACAGTATGATATTCGTGGTTTAGTTAACAAAGAGCTTACAGGAGAGTTCTCTGAATTATTGGGCAAGGCAGTCGGAACATATTTGATTAATTCAGGTGGAAAAACTGCCGTAATAGGTCATGATAACCGCCCTTCTTCTCCTTCTTTTGCAAAAAACCTGATTAAAGGGCTTGTTTCAACTGGAATTGAAGTAATTGATTTAGGTTTAGTTCCTACTCCTGCGTATTATTTTTCCATTATTTTTTTTGAGGCTCATGGAGGAACAATGATTACTGGTTCACATAATCCATCTGAATTTAATGGATTTAAGATTTCAAAAGGAAATCATGCTATTTTTGGTGAAGAAATACAAAAAATAAGAAAATTAATGGAAAAAAAAGATTTTATTAAAGGAAAAGGAAGTGTAATAAAAAAAGAAATTTTAGCTGAATATGCTAAAACAATCGAAAAAAAAATTGTGTTGAAAAAAAAATTAAAAGTTGTATTAGACTGCGGTAATGGAGTCGGAAGCGTTATTGCCCCTCAAATACTAAAAAACCTTGGAGTGGATTTAACTGAATTATATTGTGTTTCTGATGGTACTTTTCCTAATCATCATCCTGATCCAACTTTGCCTTCAACTTTAAATGATTTAATTGCTAAAGTAAAAGAATTAAATGCAGATATTGGAATTGCTTTGGATGGAGATGCAGACAGAATTGGTGTAGTAACAGATAAAGGAGATATTTTGTGGGGCGACCAGTTAATGATTTTGTTTTCCCGTGAATTGCTTGAAAAAATGCCTGGCGCAAAAATTTTGGTTGAAGTTAAATGTTCTCAGGCTTTAATTGATGACATTAAAAACCATAAAGGAATTCCAATTTTGTCTCCTACCGGCCATTCAATTATTGAAGCTAAAATGGCTGAAGAACATGCTTTTATTGCAGGAGAAATGTCTGGGCACATGTTTTTCAGGGACGAATACTTTGGTTTTGATGACGCAATTTATGCTTCAGCCAGAATTCTAAGAATTTTATCTAATTCAAAGAAAAAAATGTCTGAATTGCTTTCTGATGCTCCAAAATATTTTTCTTCTCCTGAAATCAGAGTTGAGTGTTCTGATGACGAAAAATTTGATGTAGTTAAAAAAGTAGGAGACTTTTTCAGGGAAACTCATAAAGTAATTTCAGTTGACGGTGCAAGAGTTTTGTTTGAAAACGGTTGGGGTTTAGTCAGAGCTTCAAACACCCAACCAGTTTTAGTTTTAAGGTTTGAAGCAAAAACAAAAGAAGAATTAGAGGAAATTAAATCCAAGTTCAGACAAAAACTAAATGAATTTGACTGTGTGAAAATTGATTTCTGAATAATAGAATTAATTAATTTTCTTATTTTTTTTTGTTTTTTTCCTTCTTTTGTTTTTTTCCTTCTTTTGTTTGTTTTGTTTTTTTGTTTGATTTCTTTTTTTTACTTTGTTTTTTTGTTTTTGTTTGTTTCTTTTTGTTTGATTTTTGTTTAATTTCTTTTTTTAATTTTGTTTTTTTGTTTGTTTTTTGTTTTCTTTTTTTTTCAGTAAAACTCTAACTTAATTTTTTTGTTAGAGGTTTTAGCTGAAATTATTCCTTTTTTTCTTTCTACAGTTAAATTAAACCAATTTTCCCCTAACCTGATTTTTCTTTTAATTAAATTAATTTTTTCAGGCAATTGCGGTTTTAAGAAAACCTTTTTTTCAAAAGCATTTAATTTGATTCCCAACAAAAACTCGTCAACTATTTTAATTACAAAAGCATGTCCCCATAACTGCATTCCACAACCCTTTAGTTTTCCATTGAAATTCCAGCATTCTCCAATGCCTCCAATGCAGTCAGAATTCAAATCTGAAATCAATTTTTCAAGATATTCTATTCCTTTTTCTTTTCTTTCTGCTTTAAACTCTGCACAACTCATCCAGCCAGTGCATAAACTCCAACACAAACCAGTGTGATATCCTTCTGAATTAAAACTTTTTTCATTACTGCTTCTGGTTAAAATTCCTTTAACGCAATTAAATTCTTTTGACTCAAATAATTCAATTTCTTTTGCTGAAGCCTTTTTTTGCATTAAATAAACCAAAGGATTGCAGGTTTTGATTAA
>PFAI01000014.1 GCA_002763225.1 Candidatus Diapherotrites archaeon CG10_big_fil_rev_8_21_14_0_10_31_34 | reverse complement strand
ATTAACTCCAAGTAATTGTCTGTAAAATCCTGCCAGAAAAACAATTCTAATTCAGCTTTTGCTTTGCCGTATTCATATTTATCAAAATGCATTGTCATTGATTTTGCTGTTTCATTAAATTTATGCAGAATCCATTCATCCATTAACTCCAATTTTTTTGGTTTTTTTCCGTTAAAGCCATCTAAATTCATTAAAGAAAATTTTGAGGCATTCCATAATTTTGTAATTAATTTTTGTCCTGTCTGGACATCTTTTTCCTGGAAAGGAGCATCATTTCCTAAATTAATTGAAGAAGCCCAGTATCTTAAAGCATCAGCTGAATATTTTTCAATTATCTGGTTTGGAGTAACAATATTTCCTTTTGACTTACTCATTTTTTTTCCTTTTGAATCCAATCCCCAGCCAGAAATCATTATGTCTTTCCAGGGAACTTTTTTTGCATGCAATAAGCTTTTTACAATAGTATTGAATGCCCAAAAAGTAATTATGTCATGAGCCTGAGGCCTTAAACTCATAGGAAAAATTTTTTTATTAAATTCCTTTCCAGTCCATTTGGCATTAATTAAAGGAGTCAAAGAACTTGTGGCCCAGGTATCCAGAACATCTTTTTCCGGAATAAATTCTTTTGAACCGCATTTACATGATTTTTTTGGGAAATCTTTTAACGGGTCAACAGGCAAATCTTTTTTTTCAGCCAAAACTGTTTCCCCGCATTTCTTGCAGTACCATAAAGGAAAAGGAATCCCATAAAATCTCTGGCGGGAAATGCACCAGTCCCATTGCAGTCCATTAACCCAGTTATCAAACCTGTGTTTCATGAAATCAGGAAACCAGTTTAATTCTTTTCCTGCTTTCAAAAAATCTTCTTTTAAATCTAAATACCTGATAAACCATTGTTTTGTAACCAAAAATTCTATTGGAGTGCCGCATCTTTCATGCACGTTTACAATGTGTTTTATCGGCTTTTGCTCTTTCAGTAATCCTTTTTCTTTTAGTTCATCTAAAATTGCTTTTCTTGCATCCGATAATTTCATTCCAGCAAATTTTCCTGCTTTTTCATTTAATAAACCGTTTTCATCTATGATGATTCTTAATTCAAGGCTGTAAGCTTTCCACCATTCCATGTCCACTTGGTCGCCGAAAGTGCAGTTCATTACTATTCCAGAGCCTTTAGTTGGATCAACTCTTTTGTCTCCGATTACTTTAACAGAGTAATCCATTAAAGGAACCTTAACTTTTTTTCCAATCAAATACTTATTTTTTTCATCTTCAAGGTTAACCATTACTGCAACACACGCAGGAATTAATTCAGGCCTTGTAGTTGAAATAATTATTTTTTTTCCGTCTTCCAGTTCAAACAAAACGTCATTGAAAGTTGAATCAAATTCTTTGTCTTCTAATTCAACCTGAGAAATTGCTGTATGACAGTCAGGGCACCAGATTGTCGGAGCCTCTTTTCTGTATTCTCTTCCTTGTTCAAATAATTCAATAAAAGACAGCTGGGAAATCTTTCTTGCTTCAGGGCTTATAGTGCTGTAAAATAAATTCCAGTCACAGCTAATGCCTAAAGAACTCCAGACTTTTTTATATTCTTCTTCTGCTTTTTTTGTTTCTTCCAGGCAGATTTTAATGAACTCGTTCCTGTCCATTTTGTTTGCTTTTATTCCGCGTTTTTTTTCAACAAATTTTTCTGTCGGCAAACCATTATCATCAAAGCCAAAAGGATAAAACACATTAAAGCCTTTCATTCTCTTGTATCTGGCAATAAATTCTGCCTGAGAATAAGAAAAAGCATGGCCTATATGAATTGTTCCTGAAATAGTCGGGGGAGGAGTATCAATTGAATAAATTTTTTTTCCTTTTTCTTCCTTAAAAGAAAAAAGCTTTTCTTTTTCCCAGAAAGCAGACCATTTTTTTTCTGATTCCTTTGAATCATAATTTTTTGGGGGTTCCATTCTAAAAAAAAGGGAAAAAAGGATTAATAATCTATTTGAATAAAGTATATTATATGGCTGAAATAAGGAAAGAAAAAGGAAAAGTGTTCCTTGAATTAAATGAAAAAGAAAAAAAAGAGCTTAATACAGCAAAAAACTTGTTTGAATTAAATAAAGTAAAAAATGTTTTTGTTTTAACTGAAAGCGAAAGTTTTTCTGGAAAACAAACTTTTGAAAAAAGTTTGAACAAAAAGTTTTCTCCAGCCTTTTCTGAAAAGGCTGAAACTGTTTTGTTTAACAAAAAAAAACAAGAGTCAGATGAAAAGATTTTTGAATTACTGTCAGAAAAAGGAAAAGAAAATTTATCAAAAAAAGTTGAAGGAGAATTTGAAAAACAGTTAAACCCGGAAGAAAAAAAAAGGTTTGAAGAATTATTAAAAGAAGGAATAATAGAAAAATTCAGGTTAAACGAATCATACAAAAAAGCAATTTACAGGATTAATCTGAAAAAAGGATTAAATGAAAACAAAGAATTTAATGTTAATTCACCTGAAAAAAAAATTACATCAAACGGATTTGAAGTAATGGTTAACGAAAACCAGGCAAGAGATTTCTGCGACCAGTTTTCAGCAGAAATAAAAGAAAACCAGATCAGAGGAATAAAAGGATTTGATGGATATTTTTATGCAATTCATTCAGATATGCTGGAAAAAGTCAAGCCAGAAATTTTAAGTGAACTAAAAAAATCCAAAAATGTTTCTTTAAAGGAATTAAAAGAAAAAACTGATTTTCCGGAACAACTGCTAAGAGGGACAATTGAATTCATGAAAGAAGACGGCGATGTACTGGAAAAAAGAAAAGGAATCTACCAGATAATTGAATGAAACACTAAAATATTTTCTTGTCCTTTGTAACCTTTTTTCTGCTTAAGTTTCCTTTAGTATCATAAGAATTATTAATTGTTTTTGAAATATCCATAGACTTATTAAAAAATCGAAATCTTGATTTGTTAGTTTTTTTTACTGCACTGCTCCTTATCCCATTAGAATCCCATTCTTTTGTTGTTTTGGTTGTAACACCCCAAGAATCCATAGGCTTTTCTGTTACTTTAGTGAATTTACCAATAACCTTATCAAATCTGATTTTAGGGTGCTCTCCGTTTTTTGCACGATTCATTGTTTTTGGTCTTAACTTTTTTTTGATGAACGCAGGCAAAAAAACCACCTCAAAAGAATAAATGCAACACACATTAATAAACCTACCTTATACATAACTGATTTGTGCAATGCTAAGACTTTTAAAGTAGAAAAGAGTTATTCAAGTATGAAAGTACTGATTCCATTGCTGTCAAGACATGAAAAAAACGAAGAGTTTCTGGACAAAGCAGTTAAAGGAGCAAATGAAGTAGTGTTGCTGATTGTAATTGATACAGATGAAAGAAGCAAACTAAAAGCAGCAGATATTTCCAGTGCAACACATTTTTTGGAGGAAGTAAAAAAATTAGTTGGAAAAAAAAGAAAAAAATGCGAGGATTTAACTGAATGGGGCGAAACAAGAAAAAAAATCAGGAACACTGCAATACTGAATAAAGTAGACAAAATTTCATTATTAAAACAGGAAAACCAGTGGTTTGAAGAAATAATAAAAGAATTAAAAGAAGAAAAAGAAATCAAAAACAGAATTCAGGTAATTGAAGTTGATTTAGATAAACCTGAAGTAGAAAACATAACTGATTTTGAACAAGGAAAAAAAACAAAAGAACTGTCTTCTGAAAAAAAAGAAATTAAAACCAAAAAAGAAAAAACAAGCGAACAGCCAAAAGACAAAAACGAAACACAAAAAACTGATTACATGAAAGAAACAAAAAGAATTGCAGACAAAATCCTCAGACAAGGATTCAAAAGCATTGACTCAATCAAAAAAATAAGGTTCAGCAGAAACGAAAAAGAAAAAGACTAATCAGTTTACAAAAAACAAAAAAACAAACGAAAAACAATATGCTTAAAAGTATTACCATAGTAATACTTTTTTTGGTAATGTTATGGAAACTATTCCTGCTAAAATAACTGAAAAACTGTCTTTTGAAATGAATGAAATCATTAATGAAGGATGGTATGCAAACAAGTCAGAGTTCATCAGAGATGCAATAAGAGATAAAATAAAATCAGTTAAAATGGAAATGCTTGAATCAGCAATAAAAGAGGATGTAAAATGGGGTCTGCATGGCAAAGATTAATCAAGCAGTCTTTGATGCAGGGCCAGTAATTCATTTAACTGAATTAAACAAACAAAAATGTTTTTATTTGTTTAAAAAAATTTTTATTTCAAAAGAAGTTTCAGAAGAAACAAAAAACAGCAGTAAACCAAAAAATTTTGTAATTGAAATCCTTGATGGAAAACACAAAGACCTAACAAAAATTATTGCAGAAAAATACGAATTGGATTTAGGCGAAGCTTCAAGCATTGCTTTATGCAGGCAGAACTCCATCAAACTTTTTTTTACTGATGATTTGCAGGCAAGAGTTTTTGCCAAAGAACAAGGAATTGAAGTTCATGGAACAATTGCAATCCTGTTAAGGTGCTTTAGAGAAAAAATTCTTTCAAAAGAAGAAACAATCAAAACACTTAAAGCACTTAAAACAGATTCATCTCTTTTCATTACAGCAGACTTAATTGAATTCGCAGTAAAAGAAGTAAAAAAATTCTGAAAAAAGACTTAATAAACTATTAAAAAGAATTAACCAATTTTTAAAAATTAGCTTTTAACAAACTTCCATTGCTTTCTGGTTTTTCTTGCGTTCTCCAGTTTTTTCTTGAAGTCTTCCTGAAAGGAAATCATTAATTCAAAAGCATTATCTTTATCCTGCCCACACAATAATTTTCCTGCCTTGCAATTATCGTAAATCTGCTGGAGTTTTTTGTCGTCTTCAATCAAATGCTGTTTATACATTTCAAAAATCATGCAGTTTTCCGGCTGGCCGCCAAGCTTTTTTTGTTCTTCAACTGTATTTCTTCCTCCAGTTAATGCTTTCTTCATTTTCTTTCCGGCTGAATTTGATTCCTCAGGAATTGAAACAAAAGAATTTGGATTAGACTTGGACATTTTATTGCTTCCATCCAAAGAAGGAACAAATTTATGGTAAGTGGCTGAAGGCAGGAAAAAATTGAATTCAGATTTAGTTCTTCGCACAATATCCCTTGCAAGGCGGATGTGAGGGCTTTGATCTATTCCAACAGGAATCACGCCAGGCATTTTTTCATTTAACTGGGGAAACAAAATGTCTCCGGCCTGAGCTAAAGCAGAAAGAATTCTGGAAGGATGAACCTCTCCATAAATGCTTTTGAATTCATTCAAAGTAATTTTTTGTGAAAACAAATAAGCTAAATTTTTTACTTCAGAGTTTTCTGACTGAAAATAAAAAACGGTTTTTTTTGGGTTTAATCCCAAAGCAATGTAAGCCGGAATATAAAAATCCATTGCCCGTTCTCTTGCTTCTTTTAAAGAAATTCCTCTTGTTGCAGCTGACTCTAAATCTGCAACCAAAACAAAAGTTTTTGCATTGTTTTCCTGAAAGTATTTCACCATTTCAATAACTGTTTTGGTTCCAAAATGAATTCTTTCAGATGAAGGCATTATTCCTGTTAAACAATAAAAAGGCTTTTTTTCTTTCATCGCAGCAGATAATTCTTTTAAGCCCTGGCCTCCAAAAACAATTCCTCTTTTCATTAAATAATTTGGTCCGGGAAAATCCAAAAGAAAATCCTGCATTGGCTCCAAACCAAAATCTTTGATTAATCTAGAGTAATCTTCAATTAACTGTGTTCCCCATGGATCAATTTTATTCATATTAAAGAGAATGATTAAATAATATAATAACCTTTTCTTTTCAATAAATAAAAGGAAAGTGATGAATTTATGGCAATAAACAATTTGTTGTTATCAGACAAAGTTTTAATTAAAAAAAACAAAGATAAAAGCCTGTTTATCCAAAAAGCTTTTGGAGAAAAAAGCAAAACAGATTATGTACTGGATTTAATTGAAGCATATTATTTAATGGAAAAAGGAAAACTTGAATTAGAAGACAAACAAGGAAAAACAATTGAATTAGATGAACTGTTAAAGGTTGGAGAAAAAAAAATTCAGGATTTCTACAAAAAATACTTGGTTTACTCTGATTTAAGAGAAAGAGGTTTTGTGGTTAAAACAGGATTTAAATTTGGATTTGATTTAAGAGTTTATCCAAAAGGAAAAAAGCCTGGAGAGGAACACACTCAATGGGTTATTTCAGTTAAAGGACAAAACGACAAAATTAATTTCATTGAATTAAGCAGAAAAGTCAGGTTAAGCGCAAACATTAAAACAAAATTAATGTTTGCTGTAGTTGACTCAGAGAATGACATAAACTATTATGAATGCATTAGAATCACTCCTTAATTTTTTTAAGAAAAAGTTTAACAAAAAGTGAGAAAATGGAAGAACCAGAAAAAAAAGAAAAGTTTCCATTAAAAAAAAAGAAGAAAAAAAAGAAAATCAAACTGCCTTTAGATGATTTAACTTCACTGCCTTCAGAAAAAGAATACGACAACGAATTTCACTGATTTGGATTGAAACAAAAAAGAGAATCAAGGAACATGAGAAAAAGCTGGCTGAAGCTGAATCAGAAAAAGGAAAACATTATCTGGTTAAAGACATCAACAGGCTTAAATCACAGAAAGAAAAAAAAGAAAAGCAAGTGTAAAAGAGCAGTCAGAAAGCAGCTCGGGCTTGCCCCGTGCGCCGTTTCATCCGCACGGAAGCGGGTGGTCAGGAAGCGTCTGGTTCAAAGACCGCCAGAGAAATTTCAAAAGAGAATTCTTTTACCTGCTTCCTGAAAAATGAATAATCTGAGTTCATTTTGACCTCAAAGATTATGAATTAGCAGAAGTTAAATCTTTGGAAACCCGTCAACGCCGGTGATTATTTTTTTGATAATTCTGCAAGTATATCATTGAAATACTTTTTAAATTGCGCATCATTAAATTCTTCTACTTCAAAAAATCTTTTTTCACTCAATAATTTAACCGCGCCTGGAAAGATTTCATTCAATTTTTCATGCAAAATAGGATCAATCAGTATGGCGTCAGCTTCTTTTAGCGCTTTAATTTTTGCAAGGTATCTGTATTTAGGAGCCACTCCTTGTTCGGGTTCAACTAGGCTTCTAGTTCTAACTTCAAATTTACCAGCTAAACCTCTTTCAGCAAGAAGACTATTAAGAACATTTTGCATTGCTCCGCCTTGAGCAGACCCTCCAGTAAAAATAACTATGACTTTGCGTTTTTTAATTCCCGTTCTTATGGGTCTTTTTATTAGAGGTCTAGGTTTTTTCGTCCCTCTCACTGAAAACTGTTTTTTTCTTCTTATTGCTTTTATTGGAGTAACCATTGAATAATAATTGTCTTTTATTCTTTAAAATCTTTTCTGTGTTTTTTGCGGTGTAGAAATCCTCAGCAGTTTATAAATATGTTAATTTTTATTGTTCTTCCTATTTGTTCGATGTTGTAGGTGATGGCTTTGATTGTAACTTGTTTTTGTTGGTTGTCTGCTCTTTTAGAGCAGACGTATGAACCGAGTGTGCGTTTGATGCTTGAGTTTACGCTTTCTATGAGTGCTCT
>PFAI01000034.1 GCA_002763225.1 Candidatus Diapherotrites archaeon CG10_big_fil_rev_8_21_14_0_10_31_34 | reverse complement strand
TCATAAAGGATCACCATAAGTAGGAGGCACAACCTCCTATTTATGCCTTTATAAATCATTTCTACAGAGCCGGAGATTTTAGAGATTTTTACAACAATTCTCCGACTAAATGAAATGTTTTAGCACCAATTATTTTTGCCTGAACTGTTTTTCCTAAAAGAATTTTTTTTTCAAAAACTATTTGCTTGTAAAAAGAATTTCTTCCAATGCATTGATTGGGTTTTTTTCCTTTTTCATCAATCAAAACCTTGCAGGTTTTTCCAATCCATTTATTGTTGTTTTCCAAAGAAATTTTTTTGAATAACTTAGTTAATTCTCTTGACCTGCTTTTAATTTCACTTCCAGTTAACTGAGGCATTTTAGAAGCCAAAGTAAAAGGGCGGGATTGAAAACGAGACATGTTTAACATTTCTGGTTTAGTTTGTTTAACTAAATCAAGGGAATCCTGAAACTGTTTTGCTGTTTCTCCGGGAAAACCAACAATAATATCAGTTGCAACAGTGAAACCAGGAATTTCTTTTTTAAAAGCCTTAACAATTTTTTTGTAATCAGAAACAGTATAACGTCTGTTCATTTTTTTGAGAATTTCATTGTTTCCTGACTGAACCGGAATATGCAGGAACTTAAATACTTTATTGTTTTTGAATGCCTTAATTAATTCCGGAAGAGATTCAAGAACATAAGTCGGGTTAGTCATTCCAATTCTAATAAAAAAATCTCCTTCAATCAGACAGACTTTGTTTATTAATTCAGCTAATTTGTTTTTTCCTTGTTCTGTTCCAAAAGCACCATTATCCTGAGAAGTAATCCAGATTTCCCTGCAGCCATCTTTTAAAGCAGTTTTAACTTCTTCCAGAATCTGTTTTTCCGGAAAAGAAATCAAAGAGCCTTTGATTAGTTTAGTTGAACAGTAAGTGCAGAAGTCATTGCAGCCGGAAAGAATCGGAACAATTCCAATGAATTTATTAATTCTTTTTTTAGGGTAATTTAACTTGATTTTTTTTTCAAAAGAAGTGAAATCTTTTGAAGTAATTAATGCGTTTTTGATTTGGTCAATGTTATGAGTATTAACTATCAGAATTTTTTCATTAATTGATTTGATTTTTTTGATTATTTCTTTTGGAACACAGCCGGCAACAACAATCGTTTTTTCTGGAAACTCTTTAAGCAGTTTTTTGACTGAATTAATGCAGTGATTAACTGAAGGGCCTTTAACTGAACACATATTAAATATTATGATGTCAGCTGAACTAAATTCAATTGATTCTTCAGCTGAATAGCCTTCTTTAACCAGAATACCAGCCATTGCCTCTGATTCAGAGAAATTATTGCTGCACCCATAAGTCTTGAAGACAACCTTTTGCATTAAAAAACGTTCTCAAAAACAATTTTTATAGAGGTGCTTTTTTATGAGTGAAAAAAAAATAACTAAAGAAACAAATATTGCTGAAATGGTTGGAAGCCATCCTGAAACTGCTTTAATTTTATTTGAAAAAGGAATTCACTGCATTGGCTGTCATGCTGCCCAGTTTGAGAATTTAGGGCAAGGATTACAGGCACATGGATTAGGTGAAGAAGAAATAAAAAAAGTATTAAAAGAATTAAATAAAAAAATTGAAGAAACACAGACAGACAAAAAAAAGGAAGAAAAATAATGGAACAAAAAAAGTCTGCTTTGACCGCCATAAAGCATGCAAATTTATGGAAAATTGTACTTTATTTGACTTTAATTTTAGCAGTGAGCAGAATATTTTTTAGTTTCTTTGAAGGAGAATTTAACACAGAATTCTTGACAGAAAATGCTGGAAGAATTTTTGGCGCTTTTGTAGTCATAGTTTTGCTTAAATATGCTCCCTGGTTTTCTTTTACAACAGAAAGAGAAAGACTTGCTGGTTTAACTGATTCTGTAGTGAAAAGAGTTTATTGGATGATTATAACAGGTTATATTTTATTTGTTTTAACTTTTGTACTGATGATTTTACTTCCATCTAATTCTTTTATGTTATCTATAGGCACAATTATCTTAAGCAATATTTTGATTAATTCAGCAATTTTTTATTTCTGGTATAAAACCAAAAGCAAATTTTTTGTAATTGTAGGGGGGATAGCTGCAATTTTCTTTTTGATTTTATTTTTAGGGCAATTTATAACAAAATCAATGCAAGAAGCAGGAGCAATAATGGTATCAATAGCCGGGTCAATACTTTTGTTTGGGTTTTGGATAGGCGGATTGGTTTACAGCATTTACTTAATATTCAAATACATTTCTCAGCATATACAAAAAGGAGTGTGATTTTTTGGAAGTAAAAAAAGTTTTTTTGGTTTCTCCCAGAGGGTTTTGTGCTGGAGTAAAAAGAGCAGTTGAAGTAGTAGAAGATTGTTTGAAATTATTTGGCAGTCCGGTTTATGTAAAACATGAGATAGTCCACAACAAAAGAGTAGTAGAGGATTTAGAAAAAAAAGGGGCAATAACAATTGAAGACTTAAATGAAGTACCGGAAAATTCAGTAGTGGTTTTTTCTGCGCATGGTTCTCCTCCAAAACATTATGAGTTAGCAAAAAAAAGGAATTTGAAAATAATTGATGCAACCTGCCCTTTGGTAACAAAAGTTCATTTAGAAGTCAAAAACTTTGCTAAAGAAGGATTCAAAATAATTTATATTTGTCATAAAAATCATACTGAAGCACAAGGGGTAATAGCTGAGTTGAAAGAAGGAATTTATCCGGTTGAAACTCCTGAAGATGTTCAAGCATTAGATATTGGTCAACCGGAAAAACTAGTGTTTTTGTCTCAGACAACTTTAAGTGTGGATGAAACAAAAAAAATAATTGAAGCAATCAAAAAAAAGTTTCCTTTTATTGTTGATCCCCCAAAAGAAGATATTTGTTATGCAACAACAAACAGGCAGAAAGCAATAAAAGAATTAGTTCAAAAAGTTGACTTGGTTTTGGTTGTTGGTTCAACAACTTCCTCTAATTCTTTAAGATTAAAAGAAACAGCAATTGCTGAAGGAAAAAAAGCTTTTTTGGTTGACAGAGTAGAAGAACTGCAGGAAAAATGGTTTGATAAAGTGAAAACTGTCGGAATAAGTGCTGGCGCTAGTTCTCCTGAAAAAGTTGTGGAAGAAATAGTTGATTTTTTTGTTGAAAAAGGAGCAAAAAAAGAACAGTTATTAATTTTAGAAGAAAAAATGCGGTTTGTCGAACCATTTGATTTAACTAAAATGAAAAAAGAGAAAAAATAAAGAATAAAAAATTCTTTATTCTCTTTTAGCTAAAACGCTGTCAAACATTAACAAGCCTTGTTTTGAATCCTTAATCATTTTAAGTTTTTCAACAATTTTTAATGCAGTATCTTCTTCTTCAACTTGTTCTTTGATAAACCATTGAATGAATACTTCTGTCGGATAATCTTTTTCTGTTTTTGATAACTCAAAAATTTTGTTTATCTGAGAAGTAACAAGTTTTTCATGAGCCAAAGCATTTTCAAATGCATCCAAAGGAGACTTCCAGTTAGTTTCAGGAGCTTTAACCGCAGTTAAAATCATTCTTCCATTTCTTTCCTGAACAAAATCAAATAATTTCATTGCATGAACCATTTCTTCTCCTGCCTGTTTTTTCATCCAATGAGAAAATCCTTCAAAATTCAATGAATCAAAAAAGGCTGCCATTGACAAATACAAATAAGAAGAATAGTATTCGTTGTTAAACTGCCTGTTTAAGATATCTTCAATTTTTTTATTCATTTAATTACACCTCAAATTTTTTTTATTGATTTAATTTAAATCTTATTCTGCTTCAGAATTTACTCCTGTTTTTTATTGATTTAATTTAAATCTTATTTTGTTTTTAGTTTTATCCCTGTTATTGATTTCTTTTAAAATTGATTGTCTTTTCTTCAATTCTTTTTTTATTGCTTGTTTTTTATATTAATTTTTTTTGCCATTAATTTTTTTGCTTTATTTTTGTTTTTTAAGTTTTTTTATTTTTCTGTTTTCATTTATTTCTTTGCCGCTAAATAATGCCTGTTTACCTGCTTCCAGTTAATTACATTAAAAAAGGCTTCAATATAATCAGCTCTCTTGTTTTTGTATTTCAGATAATATGCGTGTTCCCATACATCCAAAGTAAGCAAAGGAATTTTTCCAGAAGTTAAAGGACTGTCCTGATTATAAGTCTGGATTATTTTTAATTCCCCTTTATCTAATACAAGCCATACCCACCCAGATCCAAACAAAGTTAAAGCAGCATCAGAAAACTGTTCCTTGAATTTCTCAAAAGAGCCATAAGATTGTATTATTATTTCAGAAATTTCTCCTTCAAACTTAACTTCTTTTTTTAGCATTGGCCAGAAAAAATTATGGTTAATTACTCCCCCGCCATTGTTTCTGACAGCAGTTCTGATTTCAACCGGAACTGAATCTAAATCAGAAATTAATTCCTCTAAAGTTTTTTTCTGCAGAATTTCTTTGCCTTCTAATGCAGTATTTAATTTGTTTACATAAGCCTGATGGTGTTTTGAATGATGTGTTTCCATTGTCTGCCTGTCAATAAACGGTTCAAGTGCATCAAAAGCATAAGACAGTTTCATTAATTCATGCTTCATTTTTCATCCCTCCTTTTAAAAAAAACATTTTTTAATTTTTATTTTTAATCACCAATTTTTTATTTGTTTTTCCATTAAATCATTATTCATTTTTCATTTAATCTTTTTTTGTTATCCATTCAATTTTTTATTCATTTTCCATTAAATCATTATTCATTTTTCATTTAATCTTTTTTTGTTATCCATTCAATTTTTTGTTTTTCATTCAGTTTTATTTGTTTTTTTAATTCAATCAATTTTTTTTGTTTTCAGATTTTTCCCACTAAATCAAGCCCTGGTTTTAATGTTTTGTCTCCTGCATGCCAGCCTGCAGGACAAACCATTCCTTTATGCTCTAAAGTAAATTTTGCTGCCTGAATTTTTCTGATTAATTCAGACGTATTTCTTCCAATGTCATTGTGGTGGAATTCAAATGCTTTAACTATTCCTTCAGGGTCAATCAAAAAAGTTGCTCTGACACTTAATCCTTCTTCTTCAATTAAAGTTTCATAATCCCTGCAGATTTTTCCTGTCGGATCAGCTAACATTGGAAACTTGATTTTTTTAATTGTATCAGAATTGTCATGCCAGGCTTTATGCACAAATTCAGTGTCTTTGCTTACACTTAAAATCTCTGCATTTAATTCCTTAAATTTATTATAATTGTCTGCTAATTCCCCTAATTCAGTTGGGCAGACAAAAGTAAAATCAGCCGGATAAAAAAACAACACAACCCATTTTCCTTTATAGTCAGACAAAGAAACTGTTTTCACTTCATTTACCTGAAAAGCTTTGGCTGTAAAATACGGTGCAGGCTCATTAATCTTAATCATTCCATCATCTCCCCTTGTTTTTAGAACTCTTTAACATCCCTTTTTTGTTCAGCCTTTTTCCTAAAAAAGTTGTTTTGCAGTTATTGCACAAGCCATAAAAAATTACATTAACTGAATCAGCATCAAATTTATCTGAATTAAATTTTTTCAGCAAATTTTTAGGGAAATTATTATTAACATACTCAATTAT
The DNA here is from genome assembly GCA_002763225.1 of Candidatus Diapherotrites archaeon CG10_big_fil_rev_8_21_14_0_10_31_34. Lineage (GTDB taxonomy): Archaea > Iainarchaeota > Iainarchaeia > Iainarchaeales > 1-14-0-10-31-34 > 1-14-0-10-31-34. Next base: position 2,083 of record PFAI01000034.1, on the reverse strand, counting down.
TGAACCGCAGTTTTTGCAGACACAATGCTCATGCAAACCGCAGTCAGCATCAAACCGGAATTCCCCGTTAATTTCCAGCCTGGAAATCTGATTTTGTTCAACTAATTTATTTAAATTTCTGTAAACTGTTGCACGGGTAATTGAAGGAACCTCTGTTTTTACCTGACCATAAATTGTTTCAGCATTAGGATGAGATTTAACTGAATTCATGTAATCCAAAACTTTCTGCATTTGAACCGTGTTCCTGAATTCAGCCATAAAAAAAACCAATTTTATTAATAATAATCATTACTATTTAATACCAATTATTATTTAAAGCTTTCTGTTTGCAAATATTTAATTAAGGGTAAAGGGAGTGATTTAAATGACTGTATTAAAATGCGATTCATGCGGGGCAAAAGTTGAATCAAATCGTTGTCATGGAAAGCCAATGGTTTTAGAAGGAAATACTTTGAAATGTGAAGAATGCGGGAAAACAGTTGAAGTAAATCATTGTTGTAACAATCCAATGCATGCACACCAAGAAAACCACTAGCATTAACTGAACTTACTTTAAGTCTGCTTCAAATAAAACATCTGAACCTATTTTTGTGAAAACCGGGTTTTTTAATTCAGGGCTTTCACTTACTTTTTCAAACCCGAGAAAACCAAAAACAGGAATTGAATCATTTCCCAGAATTTTCGGGGAAATAAACAGCATTAATTTGTCAGCCAATTTTTCTGTGAGAAAAGAAGTGAAAATTGCTGAACCGCCTTCAACCAAAATACTTGAAACTTTTTTTTCAGCTAAAATAAACAATAAAGTTTTAAGGTCAACTAAATTGTTGGCTGTCTTTAATTCCAGCACTTTTCCTTCAAACTTTTTTTCTGAAAAATTGTTTTTATTTGTTGTGGCAACCAAAAAATTTGAATCATTAAAAACATTGTAATCAGGAGAAATTTTTTTGGTTGTTACAATTACTTTTAAGGGATTTCTCCCGTTTTCAATTCTTGCATTCAGCCTTGGATTATCTTTGATTACAGTGTTTCCCCCTACAAGAACTGCATCAACTTTAGAGCGCATTTCATGAACTTTGTTTCTTGATTTCTCTGAAGAAATCCATTTGGAATCAAATTCTTTTGTTGCAATTTTCCCGTCCAAAGAAATTGCTGCTTTCAAAATAACCAATGGCTTTCTTTTTTCTTGAAACTTAAAAAAAGCTTTATTGATTTTTCTTGCTTTTTCTTCCATTAATCCTGTTTCAACTTCAATTCCTGCTTCTTTTAATGCTTTAATTCCTTTGCCGTTAACCAATGGATTAGGGTCTTTTAATGCAATAACAACTTTTTTTATTCCTGATTGAATTATTTTTTTAGTGCATGGCGGGGTTTTGCCGTAATGATTGCATGGCTCTAAAGAAACATACATTTCGGCATTTCTTGCTTTTTCTCCTGCTTTGTTTAATGCATTTACTTCTGCGTGGTTTTCACCGTATTTTTCGTGAAAGCCTTGCCCGACAATTTTTCCTTCTTTAACTATAACACAGCCAACAAAAGGGTTTGGAAAAGGATTTCCTTTCAAAGAAATTTTTATTGCATGCTGCATGAAATCTTTTTCTTTCATTTAATCACATAAAAAAATTAGTTAGATTTATCTTTTAAGTTAATTCTTTCCCCAAATCAACTGCTTTTTTGTGTTATTATGTAATTGATTGAATTATTTGAATCTGTTGTAATGTTTAGTGTGTCTTTGTTTGGGTTGTTTCCTGCGTTTCCGTTGATTAGTGTTGTGTCACTCCATGTTCCGCCAGAATACTGTGTTTTTGTCCATGCTTTTATTCCGTTCCATTCTGAAAACAAAAAGAATATGTTGTTTAGTGAATTTCTTGTTAGTGTGATTCCTCCTTCTCCTGTTCTGTATGGGGGAGTTCCGTTTTCGTTGTAGTATCCTGAACAATAACCTGAATCAGAGTTAATTTGTATTGGTTGAGTCCAGGCTATTCCGTTTGCTGAGGCAACATAATAAGCGTCTCCTAAGCAGTAATTGTTATAGTAGCAATATCCTATTACTATGATTTCATTGCTTAATTTAACGTAATTTTTT
>PFAI01000033.1 GCA_002763225.1 Candidatus Diapherotrites archaeon CG10_big_fil_rev_8_21_14_0_10_31_34 | reverse complement strand
GGGTTAGTTGCATATAATTTATTTGAATTCATGAAATCCAGAACAAAGTTTGAAAAACAAATTATAGGGCTTTGCCTTGGCTTCATGCTTTTGGTTGGAATTGCTTCAGGAACTTTTTTTATGACTCAAAATGCCCCAAACATTGAATACACTTATGGCTGGAAACCTGCTTTGGCTTGGTTAAAAGACAACACTCCAAAAGATGCTAAAATGTTTAACTGGTGGGATGAAGGGCACTGGATTACTTTTATGGGGGAAAGAGCAGTAATTGAAGATAACAGAAACATTGACTTAAATGCTGACATTGATGCAGCAAAATTCACATTAACTCAAAGTACAGAAGAAGCAAATCAATTAATTGAAAAATATGGTTCAGATTACATTATTTTTGGCTCTGATTTACTGGAAAAACAGAATTCAATGGTAATTTATGCTTATTTAAATGAACCTGAAAGAAAGAACACTGAATATGGAGCATACTTTTCAAGAGAATTTACTTGCAATGCTTCAAAAGACAAGTTAAGCGGAGCAGTAACCTATTCTTGCGGAGAAAATGTTTTTACTCCAGAACAAATTAATGCTTTCCCAACCCAGTATATTACTAAACCAAACACAATGTTTAGTGAAACAGTTCCAGGATTTATTTACAGAGAAAAAAAAAATCAAAGAATTTATTTATTTAATGCTTCTTCAAACAAAACAATGCTTATAAGAATTTGGTTTGAAGACCCGACAATCAGCAAATTCCCGGTAGTATATGAAAACGCCGGCGTAAAAATCTTTAAAGTAAATAAAAGCTAAAAAAAACTAGTTTTGTACCAATTTTTTATTTAAAAGAAAAAAATAATTAATTTAATTTATTTAAACAAAAAAAAGGCAAAAAAAATGTTTTTAGACTTTCTTCCAATAATTCTTGTTTTTACTGCAAGTTTTGGAGTGACTTTTGTTGTCACTCCATTCATAATCAAAAGAATGCAGTTAAGAGGAATTACAGGAAAAGACATGAATAAATCTAATTCACCTCAAATAGCTGAAATGGGGGGAATTGGAATCATTTTTGGTTTTAGTTTAGGAATAATTATTTCGATTTTTATTTCAACTTACTTAAAATTAATTGAAATAAATCTTACGATTTTTCTTGCAATGTTTATGACAGTTTTATTAATTGGGTTTATTGGTTTGGTTGATGATTTAATTGGATGGAGAAAAGGGATAAGGCAATGGCAGCATGCATTGTTCCCGATTTTTGCCGCACTGCCTTTAATGGCCATCTCTGTCGGGGACACTAGTATGTCAATTCCTTTTATTGCAATTGTGGAACTGGGAATCTTTTATTCACTAATAATAGTTCCTTTGGGCATTACAGGGGCATCAAATGCATTTAATATGTTAGCAGGAATGAACGGATTAGAAGCAGGGTTAGGGGCATTAATTATTTCTACACTGCTTTATTTCAGTTTTATTTCAGGAAACGTTGAAGTAATCTTTTTTTTGATTGCAATGCTTGGAGCAATATTGGCTTTCTTAAAATTCAACTGGTTTCCAGCCAAAATTTTTCCAGGGGATTCATTGACTTTAATGCTTGGAGCAACAGTTGCTACATCAGTTATTGTAGGAGGAATTGAAAAAATAGGGGTAATGTTAATGACATTATTTTTTGTTGAACTGGTTTTTAAAGCAAAACACAACTTCCAAAGCCATTGTTTTGGAATACCACAAAAAGACGGAACATTAAAGCCAAGACCTGAAGGTGGTTCACTAACTCAATGGATAATGAAAAAAGGAAGTTTTACAGAAAAACAAGTTACCGGAATTATTTTAGGAAGCCAGGCAATAATCTGTGTTTTAACAATAATTTTAATTAATTCAGGGTTAATATGAAAATATGTGTTGCTTGTTCTGCAGGAGGACATTTAAGCGAAATAAAACAAATAGAAGAATACTACAAAAAACATTCTCATTTTTTTATTACTTTTAAGAGACTTGACTCAAATGAATTAGCAAAACAAAACAAAGTGTTTTTTGTAGTTGACCCGAAAAGAAATCCATTTGATTTAATCCATAATTTCATTCAAACTTTTTTTATTTTAATAAAAGAAAAGCCTGATGCAGTTATTTCTACCGGCGCAGGAGTTGCTTTGCCGGCATTATTTATTTCAAAATTAATGGGAAAAAAAACTGTTTTCATTGAAAGCTTTTGTAGAATTAATTCTCCTTCTTTTTCAGGAAAAATAGCATACAAATTTGTTGACTTGTTTTTAGTTCAATGGAAAGAAAACTTAAATTTTTATCCAAAAGCAAAATTCAGGGGTGCAGTTTTTTGATTTTAGTTATGACTGGAACACACAATCAGGGATTTGACAGGTTAATCAAAGCAGCAGATGAACTGTCAAAACAAAGCAAAGAACAAGTGTTTGTGCAGACAGGGAACTCTAAAATAACCCCAAAAAACTGTGAATGGAAAAAATTTTTGACTCCAGAAGAATTAGAAAAAAAAATCAAGGAAAGCTCTATAGTTATTACTCATGCAGGCGCCGGTTCAATAATAAACTGCTTAAAAAACAAAAGAAAAACCATTGTTGTTCCAAGAGAAAAAAAGTTTAATGAACATATAAATGACCATCAAATTGATTTAGCTTCAGCATTAGAAAAAGAAAAAAAAGTTGTAATGTGCAGAAATATGAAAAAACTTGGGGAAAAAATAAATAAAGCAAAAACCTTAATTACAGCAAAACAAAACAACAAAGAATTAATTAAAGAAATTGAATTGTTTCTGGGATAAAATGCAAAAAAAAGTAATTTTTTCATGGATTTTAAGTTTAATTCTTGTAGCAATAATTTTATCAATAATTGACGTGGAAAAAGTAATTCAAGGAATACTAAAAATTGGCTTAATTAACTTTGTTTTTTTGTCTGCATTATATTCTGTCAGCTTTCTTTTCAGAGCATTAAGATGGAAATCAATTCTGCATCCAATGACAAAAATTTCATTAAAAGATTCTTTTTTGATTACCAACACAGGTTTTTTTGTTAATGCACTGCTTCCTGCAAGAACCGGAGAAATTGCAAGAGCATATCTGCTTTCAAAGAAAAAAAACCTTGGAAAAATAAAAAGTTTTTCTACAGTACTGCTTGACAGGATAATTGACGGATTAACTTTATTTTTGTTTTTTATTTTTGCAGTGTTTTTAATTGAGATTCCTGAAGAAATAAAAAAAATACTTTTGATTCCTGCAGTAATCTTTATTATTAGTTTCTTTTTCTTTTTAAAACCAGATAAATTCAAGTTTATCGGAAGAATTTTTGCAAAAATGTTTCCTTCAATTAAAGGAAAAATAAAATATATTTTTGAAGAAACAAAGCAGGCAGGAAATGTTTTTTATTCAGAAAAAAAAGAATTGGGTTTAATTTTAATTTATTCAGTTTTAATCTGGACAATTGAATCGCTTGTATTTTATTTTACAGCACAATTTATCGGAATTCCATTAACTTTATTCCATGTATTTTTGTTAATTGTGATAGTTGGTTTTGCTACAATGATTCCAAGCGCACCAAGCTATGTCGGAACATTTGAAGCAGGGTTTGTGTTGTTTTTTCTTGCCTTTGGTTTAAACCAAAATTCAGCTATTTCAATGGGAATATTAATTCATTTAATTCAAACAGTAGTAATAATGGTTTTAGGGTTAATTTCAATCCACAAACTAAATATTTCATTTAAAAGCATTTCAAAAATTAATTTTAATGAAATAAAAAACAAAATAAAGGGAAATTAATGGAAAAAAAAATTTTAAATGCAGCAATAATTCTATTGTATGTATTAATGATTCTTGTTTCAACTCAATTCTTTTTTGATGACTTGGGCTTTGATTATTCAGGATATGCTTTAAGATATAATTCGTTATTTGAAAACTGGCTGCAGGACCAGCATTTAGGAATTCCTGTCGGAACATTTGATTTGATTTTACCCGGGTTTCTTCCTTTCCTGATTAAATTAATTGGAATAGGAAGTTTTACTCTGCCTTTAACTATTTCAATTCTTATTATCAGAATGATTGTGCCTTTTGCTTTTGCATATCTTGGAAAAAATTTTGGTTTCAACAAAAAACTGTCTTTTTTAGCAGGAATCTTTTTTGTTTTTAATCCGATTTTATTCAAATTTTTTAACCGTTTTTATGAATTCACTGCATGGCTTTTTTTTGTAATGGCTTTTGCAGCCTTTTATAAGTTTTTAAAAGAAGAAAAGTTTTCAAAAAAATATTTTGGTTTAAGCATTTTATTTGTCTGTTTAACTGCTTTCTCCCATTTAGGCGCATTAATTTTTGTTGGATTGGCTTTTCTTTTTTTAATTGAAACAAAAAAAGAATTAAAAAAACTTTTATTAACCGGATTAATCAGCGCTGGAATAATGGCGTTCTGGATTATTCCATTTATTTCTTTTTTGAATTATAGCGTGGTGCAGGAACAAAAAGGAATGCTTTTAACTTCATCAGGGATTGTTGCTTCAGGCGCATTTCTTGCAACAGCATTAATTGTGATGTTTTTGATTTTCTGGAAATTCAAAATAAAACATCAAAAAATTAACAGATTGCTTGCAGGGAGTTCTGTTTTATCAATAATTATTTTGGTTTTTCCTTTGATTCCAATACTGGAAAAACCGTTTGCTCATTCTTATCATGCTTTTTTTGTTTTTGTTTTATTACTGGCTTTTTTGGTGTTAATTAAAGAAAAAATAATTACAAAAAAACAATTGATGGTTTTAGGGGCAGTTATACTAATTACAATTATTTTAACTTTTCCAATAATTGAAAGACAGTATTTGTTTGAAGAACCAAGATTAACTGAATACAAAATAAATGAAATTGAATTGCTTGTAAAAGAAATTCCGGAAAACACTAGATTTGAATTGCTTCCATTTAATCCGGTTATACATGCATATATTGCAGTAAACCAAAAAAAACTTTCTTTAAACGGCTGGGGGTATAATGCTTACACTATAAAATATAGTGATGAAATCGGAACAAAAATGATTTCAATGAAATTATCATGCAAAGAATTCACTGAAGGAATAGAAAAAACTGCAACAAATTACTGGATTGCAACAGAAGAAAAAGGAGAAAACTATTTGAAAGAATGCGGTTTAAAAGAAAAAAATAAATCAAATGAATTCCCTAAACTTTATTATTACGAAAATTTTTCGTCTTTGGTTGAAAACGGAAAATTAATTGAGTTTTCAAATGAAAAAACAATAATTGATTCTTTTGAGGGAAATGTTTTATTAAAGCAAAGCTTTTTTCCCGGATGGAATGCATACCAAAACGGAGTAAAACTGGAAATTAGAGACAAAAAACCAGGAATAGAAATACTGGATTCAGAAAAAGGATTGATTGAATTAAAATATGAAAAACATTTATTTGATTGGATTGGAATAATAATCAGCTTGATTTCAATTCTTGTTTTCTTTTTTTTAATGAAAAAAAGTCATTGAGTTAAAATCATCCACCACATTTTAGAGCCAGTAATTAAGCCTTTTAATGTGTCATTGCCTACTCCTTTGCTTTCTCCAACTCTTTTTTTCAAAGTAACCGGAACTTCAATTACTTTCAAATTATTTTCTAATGCAGTCAAAATCATGTGAGGAGAAAAATAATGCCCTTTAACATAAAGCTTGTCAATTATTTTATCTAATGCTTCAGGTCGTATAATTCTGTAAGTGCATCCAACATCAGTTAATCTTACTTTATCCCAAAATCTTAACTGAAGCAATTTAGCCATAAATAAGTTTCCATAACGCATAAACCAGGTAACCTGAGAATCAGAGTCAATTATTTCTTCAGTGGTTCTTGTTCCTAAAACCATGTCTGCGTTCTCAATATAAGCAGTTAATTTCTTTAAATCTGAAGCAGAAAAAGTCATGTCTCCTTCAACTAAACAAATTAAATTACCTGTTTTTCTTGCTTCCTTTAATGCTCTGATACAAGCTGAACCATAACCTTGAACTGATTCTTTAACAACTTTTGCTCCGCTCTTTTTTGCTTCTAAAGCAGTATTATCAATACAGTTATTATCTATGACAGTAACTGAAACAACTTCTTTTAGTTCCTTGAACTGCTTAACTGAACTACCAATAGCTTCTTGGTCATTGTATGCAGTTATTCCAACACTAACCTGAAGGTTTTTAATCGGATCAAATCTAAACGATTTTTTTTGTGGGAAAAAAATTGTTGGGATTCCTAACTCAAAAAAAACCGCTAAAAGAAAAATTAAATCCAGAATCAACCCATAAAAAAATAAAGGATTAAATAAAACTCCTTTAAATCCAAATTGAATTAATCCAATAAAATAAAGCAATAAAGAAATCAAAAACAAATGAAATGCATACAACGAAAGTTTTCCCATTAAATTACCTCTTAATTATAAATCAGAAAACAAATTGATTTAAAAAGTGTTGGAAAAACAATCTTTTTGATTTAAATGAAAGCAATAACCGGTGGAACAGGATTTATTGGAACAAATTTAGCTGAATATTTTCTGAAAAAAGGAGAAAAAGTCCAGATAATAGATAATTTTTCCAGAAAAGGAACAAAAGAAAACAAAAAATACCTGGAAAAAAATTTTCCGGCTAACCTGAAAATAATTAAAGGAGATATCAGAAAAGACTTGAAGTTAATGGAAAAAGTTTTTTCTGAAGCAGACGCAGTATTTCATTTAGCCGGCCAGACAGCAGTAACTACTTCAATTAAAAATCCAAGAAAAGATTTTGAAACTAATGCTTTAGGGACACTAAATGTATTAGAAGCCGCAAGAAAAAACAAGAATAATCCTTCTCTAATTTTTTCTTCAACAAACAAAGTGTATGGAAAATTAAATCAAACACAGGTAACAGAAAAAGAAAAAAGATTTGAATACAAAAATTTGATTGGAGTAAATGAACAAACAGCATTAGATTTTCATTCCCCTTATGGATGCAGCAAAGGTTCAGCAGACCAGTATACAAGAGATTACTCCAGAATTTATGGATTGAATTCAGTTGTATTCAGGCAAAGCTGTATTTATGGTAAAAGACAATTCGGAGTAGAAGATCAGGGATGGATTGCATGGTTTATTATTGCATCAATTCTGGGAAAAAAATTAACTGTATATGGAAACGGAAAACAAGTAAGAGATGTTCTTTTTGCAGAAGATTTAAGCAAAGCATTTGATTTAGCAACACAAAAAATAAACAAAACAAAAGGAAAAATATTTAATATCGGAGGAGGAGAAAAAAACACTTTATCAGTTTTAGAATTAATTTCAATTTTAGAAGAATTAAACGAAAAAAAAATAAAGTATTCTTTTGATAAAGCAAGGGCAGGAGATCAAAAAATTTTTGTTTCAGATATTTCAAAAGCAAAAAACGTTTTTGGATGGCAGCCAGAAATTTCAGCAGAAAAAGGAGTTAAAATGCTGTTTAACTGGGTTAAAGAAAACCAAAAAGAGATTAAATCCCTGAAACTGTTTTAATTTGTTTATTGTACCAAAAACCCCTTTATAAAAGTAAAACCAATTATATTAAAAAGAACAATTTGATTGAATTAATTAACCGATTTTTAAAGAAAAAAATTAATGATATTTTATGAATGGAATAATTAAAGTCAATGAATCAGGAAAAATAAATTTCAGAAAAGGATTATTTGAAGAAATAAAAAAAGAAAAAAAACCAATTCATTTAGTTCTTATAGCAACAAAACCAGATATAATAAAACA
>PFAI01000007.1 GCA_002763225.1 Candidatus Diapherotrites archaeon CG10_big_fil_rev_8_21_14_0_10_31_34 | reverse complement strand
TGCATTAGCAAAAGCCCAAAACTCATACATTCCAATATGCCCAAACATAGGGGAATTATCTAAATAATTTTGTCTAGTAACAAAATTTTGCCACTCCGAAGAAATAGGAACAATATTTATTCCATACTTTGCAGAATCCAATGCCTCCAAATCATCCAAACCATACATCATAATTCTGCCAACACTCTGATGACCCCAAAGCCAATCAAGAGCTCTGACTCTGTCAAGCTGTTCTTGAGTCAAAAAACTAAATTCATTATAATTTGTATGATTAACAACAAACCCGGCATTAACTTCACAAGTTTGAGTTAACGCAGGAATATTATTTGTTGTTCCGCAGTTATTATCATCTATACAAGTTCTTGTTTGTGTTCCGTTAATGCATGAACTCCATGCTGTGCATTGCCAGTTTTCAGTGCATTCTTCACATGCTTGTGTTTCTGTTGGTTTGTCGTTTGTTGTTCCGCAGTCATTGTTGTCAATGCAGTTTCTTGTTTGGATTCCGTTAATGCATTCACTCCATTCATTGCAATACCAATTTTCAATGCATTCTGTATTTGAATCGCATGTTGGTTCTGGTCCGCCTTTCCATAAATAGTCAATTAAGTAAGTTAGGTCTTCTATAGTTATTCCGTTTTTTCCGTCAGCGTTTGCAGCGCATTCTAACGGGGGCGCTTGCCCTGATTTTAATAAGTAATCAACTAAATAAGTTAAGTCTGCTACATTTACTTGCCCGCTTAAATCCACGTCACCGCAAACATAGCTTGTTGGGTCACTGCAAGTTTCATCACCTGTTCCAAAAACAGGCTGAACCGGAATTGATTGCTTGTTTAATTTTTTTATTGCGTCCCCTGTTTCTGTTTTAGTGCACCCAAAACTTAAAACTAAAATAATTAAAATTGAAATCAAAAAAACTTTTTTCAAAGTTTTATCAAAATTGCCTCTGGCTAAAACTTTTTTAGAAGTTTTATCAAATTGTTTTGCAGAAACTTTTTTCATTTTACCCCTCTCTTAGAATTTTTCAATATATTTTTTTATACTTTGAAGTTTATAATAATTGTCCTGCTATTGTAGACCCGCTTCCGTGTGAGTGTAACGCAACTGCCCAGCCATTTGACATCTGGGCACAACCTAATGGTTGTGCTAGCACGACTTTATGTCGTGCCTCGTGACAGCCGAACGAAATCGGCTCGCGCGAGCAGGTGCGAAGGAAGAAAGACTTTAATATAAGTTTCACCTATTTTTTTAGGTTTAAATGAAGATAGGCAACTTTGAAGTAGGAGAATATGCTGTAAAAGAAGAAGGAGGAAAAAGGCACTTAATTTTTGACTGCAGAAACTGTGTTTATTCTTCTTCTTTGACTGACGACAAATCCTGTCGTTATCATATTATTTCAATTCTTTCTCAGGTTGAAGCAGACTTAATTGTTTTAGCTGAAGTATATGAAAGAGTTTACAGCAAACAGCAAACCAAACTGTTAAAAGAAATTTCTGAATTGATTCCTAAATTTGAATTAGATAATCTTTGGGGAGTAGAAAATCTTGGTACTGCAGGAAGTGAATGTGAAAAACTTTTTGGTTTAAGACATGACTTATTAGTAAAAATTTCTCATGAATTAATTGCATTTGACCCGATTTTAGCTTACATTACTTTGCTTTCTGAAATACAAAAAGAAAAAGAAAAAATGAAGAATGCAGATTATGCTTCTTGTTCTCAGGAGTTCATGAAAACTTTATTGTATGTAAAAGATTCTTTTGAGCAAACTGAATTAATTTCTAAAGCAAAAGAAATTTTAGTTAAACTGGAAGAAATGCCTGATACAAAACAATTGTATTATTCTTTTTTTGAAGCACAGGTAAAGCCTTCTTTTATTGGTTCAAGATTAATGTTTGAAAAAGCTGAATCGCTTGAATTGTTAGATGAATATAATGTAAAAAAATCTAATGTGCAGATATTCAAGCACCCAAACAAAATTGAAAAACTTTATTTTTTGAATCCGCCTGAATACACTTTGCCTCCGGAAAAATATTTTGTTTTAAGCAAAACAAAAGAAATTGTTGCAAATTATCAGCCAGGAAAAACTTCTTTGTCAACTATTGCTAAAAGCAGAAAATATTTTGAAAGAGTTTATGAATCAACTATTTTTGATATTGCAAAACAAAACAATATTTCTTTAACTAAAGAAGAAGTAAAAGAGTTAAGTGAAATTGTTGCAAGATACACTGTTGGTTATGGTATTTTAGAAATTCTTTTGAGTGACAGAAATTTAACTGACATTTATTTGGATTCTCCTATAGGGCAAAAACCTTTGTATGTTGTGCATTCACAGTATGGTCAGTGCCAGACAAATATTTTGTATACTGAAGATGAAGCCGAATCAATGGTTTCAAAATTAAGGGCTATGTCAGGAAGGCCTTTTGATGAAGCTCATCCAATACTGGATTATGATTTACAGGATTTAGAGACAAGGGTTGCAGTAATAGGAAAGCCTTTGGCTGCAGATGGAATTGCTTTTGCTTTCAGACTGCATAAAATGACTCCATGGACCTTACCACAATTTATTGACAAAAAGTTTATGACTCCTTTAGGAGCAGGCTTACTTTCATTTTTTATTGACACTCAAAGCACTATGCTTGTAACTGGTTCCCGTGGTTCAGGAAAAACTTCTTTATTGAGTGCATTAATGCTGGAAATTCTGCAGAATGCAAGAATCATTTGTCAGGAAGACACTTTAGAAATTCCTGTTTCTTATATGAAAGAAATCGGCTTTAATATTCAGAGATTAAAAACAAGGGCTCCAATTGGAACAAGTAAAAGTGAAACAGAAATTTCTCCTGAAGATGCTTTAAGAACTGCTTTAAGGTTAGGAGATTCTGCTTTAGTAATAGGTGAAGTAAGGAGTTCAATCAGGGGAAATGAAGAAGTTGTTATTGTTGAGAAAGGGATTACAAAAAGAGTTCCAATAAAAGATGTTGAAGAAAAAGATTGGAGTGAAATTTTAGTTCCGACTTTGGATAGTTCATTAAGAACTTGTTTGGCTCCGTTAACTTCTTTTGTAAAGCACCCAAAAAGAGAAAACTTGTTGGAAGTAACAACCAAAACCGGAAGAAAAGTAACTGTAACACCTGATCATTCTTTGTTTACCCAAAAAGGGTTTGATGTTAAACCAATTGAATGCAGGGATTTGAAAGCAGGAGAAAAAATTGTTATTCCATCCAAGTTGCCAAGCGGATTTAATAATATTGAAGAACTTGACTTAACAAATTATTTAACAGACTTCAGGGTTGACAACTGCAGGGATTATATCAGAAAAGCAATAGAAAAAGTTGGTTGGAAAAAAGCTACAGGAATAGTTGGAATAAAAACAGGAGACATTTATAATTTCTTCAGGAAGAACCAAAAAACAAACATGAAACTTTCTGACTTCATTAAATTAATGGAAGAAACAAATACGTCTTTTGATAAGGGCAAAATTGTTTTGAAAAACTCTAATAGTAAAGGGCTGCAAGGAATTTTTTCTTTGAATAAAGATTTCTGCAGGTTTTTGGGTTATTATTTGGCTGAAGGCTGTATTGATTCTCCTGGCAGGGCAGTAGTGATTTCAAATTCAAACAAAATAATAATTGACGATATAGTTAATATGTCAAGAACTCTTTTTGGTGTTGACCCTTATATAAGAAAAACTTTTGGTTTAGGTGAATGCACTCAAATAAGAATTGATAATTCTGCTTTGGCTCAGTTAATGTTAAGAATTGGCTGTGGAAGAACAAGCGAGGATAAAAGAATTCCTGGAATTATTTTTGGCTTGAAAAAAGAAAAAATTTCTCAACTGCTGCAAGGTTTTTACAGTGGAGATGGTTCTTTCACTTACTCTGCCAGAACAGGGCATTCAGTAAGGGCTTTTTCCAAAACAAAAAAACTTATGGAAGATGTTTTATATTCCTTGCTTTGTTTTGGAATCGTTGGAAGAATAAGAAAAAGTAAAAATAAAAACATGTTTACAGTGGAGTTCAAGAGAATTGAAGACATAAAAACTTTTTTTAGTGAAATTGGTTTTGTTCAAAAAGAATCAAAGATTATTGAAAAGGCTTGGGCGCATTCAACTGTTAATCAAGTTGAGTTTTCAGAGAAAGAACTAATTGAAAACTTGAGTTATTCAAGAAAATACAGGCATTTAAAGAGATTCAAAAAGTGCAGTAAATATTATTTGCAGAAAGTTGTTTTGGATGAATCATGTGCGGTTTCTCAACAATTAAAACAGTTTGCTTTAGGAGACTTTTATTTGGATGAAGTTGTTTCAATAAAAGAAATTAAGCTGAATAAACCGGAATATGTTTTTGATTTGTCTGTTGATTCCACTGAAAGATTTATTGGAGGATTTGGCGGAATTCTTTTGCATAATACTGAGGCCAGAGTTTTATATGAAGCAATGAGGGTTGGAGCAGCAGGAAACATTGTGTTAGGAACAATTCATGGAGATTCAGCTTATAGTGTCTGGGACAGAGTTGTAAATGACTTAAATGTTCCTTCAACTTCTTTTAAGGCAACAGATATTGTTGTTGTTGCCCGCCCAATCAGATTTGGAGGGTCATTAGAAAGACATAGAAGACTTGTTCAGATAACTGAAGTAAAAAAAGAATGGATTTCTGATCCATTGCATGAAGGAGGCTTACTGGATTTAATGCTGTTTGATGCATCCAAAGACAAACTAGAATTACAGGAAGACAATTTAAAGGAATCAAGTTTGTTTAATAAAATCCATAAATCTTCTGGTTTGTCTATGACTGAAATGTGGGATTCAATCAAAATGAATTCTAATTCAAAATCTTTTATGGTTGAATTAAAAAACAAACTGGAGTTCCCTGAATTACTGGAAGCAGAAAACACTGTTCCTGCAGTAAACAAATTAATGTTAATGAAACAAGACCAGTTAGACGAAAATGGTTCAGTTGACTTTGAAGATGTTTTAGGTAAATGGAAGTTTTGGTACAAAAACGAGTTTACTAAAAGACTGTATTCAAGAAAAAAGAAATAATAACTAGAGAAAACAAAGAGAAGAAACAGAATTAGCATTCAAGAAAAAAGAGATAGTGAATTTAAAGAAAAAAGAAATGACAAATAAAAAAATGAAGTGAAGAACCGGAAATAATATTCAATAATTCAAGAAGGAAGAATTAATGAAGAAAAGATTCAGAACTGGTATTCAAGAAGGAAAAAATAATGAATAAAAGAGACAGAACTAAAAAACAAGTTCAGCCTGTAATCAGAGATATTACTCCGGGACAGTTATACAAAGGAATTTCTTATTCAGGAGCAAAGTTTGGGGAAGAAACAAAACTGGTTAAAAAAAAAGAACACTGGTTTATTTTGTTTTGCAGAAAAATTTTTTCTTCTATTCCTTCTTTAGGCAAAGGAGCAAAATTTTCTAAAAAAAACAAGGAAGCAATTGATTTTCTTGCATGGGATTTAAAACCAGAAGAATTTTCTGCTGCAATAAAATTCACTATGATTGCAGCTATTGCTTTAGCATTTGTTTTGTTTGTGATTGCTTTATCTTTTGGCGCAGTTGAAACAATAACTGAATTCACTGGAAGCCCTTTAATGGCTTATTTTTATTTGCTTGTTCCATTGCTTTTGATCGTTTATGTTGCAGTAAATTTTGTTCAAAAACTTCCGTTAAATGAAGCAAAAATAGAGCAAGTCAAAGCATTAACTCATGTGCCTGAAATAATGGGTTATATGATTATGTCAATGAAATTAGTTCCTAATTTAGAGAAAGCAGTTGAATTTGCCGCATTGCATGGAAGAGGAAAAATTGCTGAAGACTTAAAAAGAGTAATCTGGAATGTTGAACTTGGTATTTATAAATCTTTAAGCGAAGGATTAGACACAATGGCTTACAACTGGGGAAAGTTTTCAGATGAATTCAAGTCTTCTTTGATGATGATTCGTGCTTCAGTTTTAGAAAACAGTGAAGCAAAACGATACCAGATTTTAGATAAAACAATGGAACAAACTTTAGAGTCAATTAAAAACAAAATGGAGCAGTATGCAAGAGAATTATCTCAGCCAACAGTAGTATTATTTTATTTAGGAGTTTTACTTCCTTTAATGCTGATAATTGTTTTGCCTGTTGGCTCTGCTTTTTCAGGTCAAGGTCTTGCCCGCCCAGAAATACTGGTTTTGATTTACAATATTTTGATTCCTGCTACAACACTGATTTTTGCCTTGAATGTTTTAAGAAACAGGCCTCCAACTTATGAGCCTCCAATAATCCCTGATAATCATCCTTCTCTTCCAAAAAAATTTCAGATGCAATTAGGAAAAAATTTTGTTGATTTAAGGGCAGTAATGTTTTTGATTTTAATTATTGGAGGCGGAGTTACCTGGTTTTTCCATTTAAACGGAATAATACTTGAATTCGAAGGAGAAAAACTTACTGTTATTCCTTTTGACAGAACAGAAGAATTTGTTTTGGAAAGAGTTAACCAGCCTGCAAGCTGGTTTAATGAAACCGGAGAAAATGTTCAGGGAATGATGGACAGGGGAATTGAAAGAGAAACAGCATTAAAACAAAATGCACTGGAAAAAACAATGTTTTTTATGAAACCAGAAAATGATGTTACTCCTTACAACCTGATTTTTGGTTCTTTGATTACTTTTTCTTTAATGTTTTTTGTTTATTTTAATTTCACTTCAGTTTACAAAAGAAAAGTGCAGGAAGAAACAAGGGAAATGGAATCAGAGTTCAAGGATTCATTATATGTTATTGCTTCCAGAATGGGAGAAAACAAGCCGGTTGAAGACGCTTTAAGGCATGCACAAAATTTTTTGCCTGATTATGTTATTTCCCAAAAGCTTTTTGGAAAAACAGTTGACAACATTAATTTATTGGGAATGCCTTTAGAGAACGCTGTCTTTGACCCGAATTATGGTGCATTAAAAAATAATCCGTCTTCTATTATCAGGAGTTCAATGAAGTTATTGGTTGATTCAGTTAAAATGGGAGTAGATGTTTCAGCAAGAACTTTAATGAGTTTGTCTTTGCAGTTAAAGAACTCTGAAAAAGTAAATAATACTCTTTCAATTTTAGTTAAAGAAATCACTTCAACTATGAAAACAATGGCAGTGTTTATTGCCCCGATTGTATTAGGAATTACAATTGCATTACAAAAAATTGTAATGATTTCAATGGGTTCAATTATTTCTGAAGGCTCATTAAATTCAATTAGTGAAGGAACAGGAAACCTTAATTTAGGTGCCGCAGGAGTTGGAGGAGGCTTAAGTGAACAATTATCTGCTTTTTCTTCTTCTATTTCAAGCTTTAAAATGGATCCACAAGTTTTTGCTTCACTTGTTTCTCCAGCAGAATTTACTTTAATTATTGCTTTATATGTAATTCAGATTGTAGTTATCCTGACTTTTTTTACTTCTAAACTGGAAGAAGACAATAATATTCTTGCAACATTAAGGATTGCCAGAGCATTACCAATTGCTTTAACTGTTTTTGTTATTGCAATCATTGTTTCTAATACAGTTGTTGGAGGCTTCACCTAAAACCCGATTCCGCTCGGGTGCAACGGTGTGCGAGATAAACTCGCACTGCACTAAAAAAATAAAGTGATTGAATGAAAGTAAATCAAAAAGGACAAGAATTTGAAGTACTGCCCTTTTTTCTTTTCGCAAAAGAAAAAAGTGTAAGTTGCAACTTAATTCCGAAAGAATTAAGTGCACACAAAAACCAAAACGTTTTTGTAGTGCCCAAAAAAAAGAAAAACCGGTTTATAGTGATGAATCAGAGAGGACAGGAATTTGAAGTATTTAATTTATTGATTGGAGCAATTCTGGCTTTAGCTATTTTAGTAATAATTGTTTCAATAATTAATTACTTGGAAGACATTAAAATTGATTCAAGTCTTAAAGCAATAGAACAAAAATTATCTAATGCAACACAGTCTCCTGATGGAAGCGTTTTTGTTTTAGAAGAAGTAATTCTTCCAAAAGATTTTAGTTTTAATTCAAAACAGGTTTCAAGGATTTTAAACATCGGAGAAGAATGCGTTGAATTTGATTTTCCTGAAAACGTTAAATGGGCTGAATATCCAAACGGCTCAAAAAATTTGATTTCTTTTTCTAAGAGAATTCAAACACAGTTTTATGTTGTTTGTATAAATCAAGGCGGGGGAAATATATCTTTAACAGGTCACAGCGATTATTTTGGCTGCCCTAGTTCTTGCACTGAATTTTGTTGTGCGCTTTCTTTTGGAGTTAAACCAGATTATGATGCATCTTAACCAGAAAACTTAAAACTAATTTTTTTAATATTGGATAACAAATTCGTTTATTGCCGAAAACGTAATATTTAATATATTCCTTTTTCTAATATTATTTGGTTTTATGAATGCAATAGACAAAAATTTTGATTATTTTTTGAAAAACGATTTCTCTGATGTTAAAGAAGGGGAATGGATAGCTATCTACAACAATAATGTCATTTCTCATGGATTAAATTTAAAAAAAGTTATTTTTGAAGCAAAAAAAATGGCTCCAATTTCAAAAGTTTTATTGTCTAAAATAAAGAAGACTGCAAGTTATTTGTAATGCTTATGAATTTAATTTATCGCTGTAAACACTTAAAACTTGAAGAAGGAGTTTATGTAAAAAGACCGTTGATTCCTGTAACTTTAATTGGAAGAGTTCAAAGCTTAAATTTTACTGCTGTTCTTGATTCTGGCTCTGATTTTATTTTGCTTCCTTTAGAGGTAGCAGAATCTATTGGTTTGGAATTTAATAAGGAAAAAAAGGATACTGCTAACACTTATGATGGAAACACTATTTCTACAACAAAATCAAGAGTTAGAATTAGAATTCAAAAAGACCGAGAAAAACAAGTTTTTGAATGCAAGTGTGCTGTTTTTTTGGGAAAGGAAACCAAATTTGAGGAAATTATTTTTGGTTCAAGTTTTTTTGAACACTTAAAAATATTGTTTGATTATCCTCACAACAAATTTCAAATCAAAAAATAGCTTATTTCTTAAAACTAAACCTTTAAATATTCCTTTGAGTTTTTTATTAATGGTGATATTTTTATGTTAAATGAAAGAGGACAAGAGTTTAGTGTATTTAAATTATTAATTTCTGCTATTGTTGCAATAGTTATTTTGACTTTGCTGTTAAATATT
>PFAI01000006.1:966-8968 GCA_002763225.1 Candidatus Diapherotrites archaeon CG10_big_fil_rev_8_21_14_0_10_31_34 | reverse complement strand
TTGCAATGTTTTTGATTGTTTTTGCTTTCACTCTGTAAAATCCAGCTGGCTTAATTAGTTTTTCAATTTCTTTTGTTTTGGCTTCAGCTAACTTTTTTGCTGAAGAAAATTTTGCAAACAATTGTTTTGATGCTTTAGCAGTGTTTTCATCTCTTGTCCGCTGGCTTAAAACAGTTGAAATCAATACTTTGAATGGATTCTCAAAACCCACTACAGGCTTATGAAAACCAACTTCTTTTTTCAATAATTTAAGAATTAAATTAATGTTTTTTTTCATAAAACCAAAATAATTAATTGAAATTAATTTTTTTTATTCAATTTTTTTATTGTTTTTCTTTCTTTAATTATTAATTTTTTTATTTTTTTCAAATTAAATTTTCTCTTATATAAGTTACTCCGTTTCTGAATAACTGAATTCCTTCTCCTTCAAAAGGGAGTTCTGTTCTGGTGCTTCTTGGGTCAGTAACTGAATAAATGTTTTTTTCCGGATGAGGCATTAAACCAAAAATTCTTCCAGTTGAATCGCAGATTCCTGCAATTGAATCCATTGAACCATTAGGGTTTTTTTCATACTTAAACACAACTAAATCTTTTTCATAAAGCTCTTTCAGAGTTTCTTCTGGCATAACAAGTTTTCCTTCACCATGGTTTATCGGGCAATAAACTGATTCAATTTCTTTAGTCCAGACACAATGTTTTCCTCCATTGTTTTTCATTGAAATCCATTCATCCTGAAAATGTCCTGAATCATTTGAAATCAAACTGATTTCCTGCTTAAATTTTTCTCCGCTTGAGTTAAGCAAACCGGATTTAACTAATGCCTGAAAACCATTGCAGATTCCTAAAACCAGTTTTTTTTCTTCCAAAAATTTTTGCAGTTCTTCCCTTAAATTAAATGAAAGCTTGTTAGCAAGAATTCTTGCAGAAGAAATATAGTCTCCGTCAGCAAAGCCTCCGGGCAAAACCAATGCATGAAAGTCTTGTAAGGAAACTTCTTTTCTTTCAAGAGAATTAATGTGAACTGCTTTTGCTTCGGCTCCAAGATAATTAAATACATTAACTGTTTCATAATCGCAGTTTGTTCCTGCAGTCCTTAAAACTAATATTTTTGGATTCATTTCATCACTCAATTTTTTTTCATTAATTATTTTTTTTGCTTAATTTTTTTGTTTTGGTTAAATCATTTTTCTAATTTTTTTTGCTTTTTTGTTTTTTTTATTCCAGTTATTTTTTTTAATTCTTTTTTGTTTAGTTTTTTGCCATTAATTTTTTTTCTTCTTTTCTTGTTTTTTTACCAATCCAATGTTTTCTTCCACGCTTGCTTTAATATATTTAAATCTGAATCAATTATTTTTTTTCCTTTTAATCCGGTTACTTCAAGATAATTTTTTTCTGTTGTTCTTCCAATTTCAGAAAAAATTGCTCCATGCATTTTCTTTTCAAAAGCGTCTTTGAATTTATACGGCACTTCAGCTATGATTCTTGAATTTGATTCAGAAAACAATAAAACGGTTTCAGTTTTTTCTTTTTCGTTTCCTTCAAAAAACATTTTTCTTAAATCCATTTGAACTCCAAGCATTCCGCCAAAAGCCATTTCAGCAATGCTTACAGCAAGTCCTCCTTCAGAACAGTCATGCATTGAACGAATAATTCTTTCAGAGTTTTTTTCTCCAATCAAAGTTAATTCAGATAATTTTTGATAAGATTTTAATGCTTCTTCTGCGTTTACTTCTGGCACGTTTTTTCCTAATTTGTTTTGTAATTTAAGATAATGGCTTGCTCCTAACTCGTTTTTTGTTGCTCCAACCAAGTAAATCAAATTATCTTTTTCTTTTAAATCCATTGAAATCCTTTTCATTGCATCAGGCATTACTCCTAAAGCTGAAATCAATAAAGTTGATGGAATAAAAATTGTTTTGTTATTTAATTTGAATTCATTATGAAAAGAATCCTTGCCAGAAATAAACGGAGTGCCAAAAGCAACTGCAAAATCCTTGCAGGCAGTTGCGCTCCTTACTAATTCAGCCATTTTTTCTTTTGTTGGAGCCCCCCAACAAAAATTGTCAAGCAATGCAATATGATTTATTTGTGCTCCGACACAAATTAAGTTTCTTATTGCTTCATCTATTGCTGAACCAGCCATCCAATAAGGGTCAATGTCTCCATACAATGGATTAATTCCGTTTGAAACAGCAATTGCTTCTTTTGAATCAAATAAAGGCTTGATTACAGAGGCATCGCTTGGAGAATCATTTTCTTTTCCCATTAAAGGCTTAATCACTGAACCAGCCTGAACTTCATGGTCATACATTCTGATTGTAGTTTCTTTTGAAGCAATATTCGGCATTCCAAGAAGCTGAAGCAAAATCTGATTAAAGTCTTTTAGTTCAACAAATTCTTCTGTTAATTTTTTTTCTTTCCATTCAGCTTGTAATTCTTTTTTTGGCAAGGCATTATGCAGGAAATCCATTTCTAATTCAATTATTTTTTCTTCTCCAAAAAACACTTCAAGTTTTTTTGAGTCAGTGAACTCTCCTAAAACCACTGCTTCAACATCTTCTTTTTCACATAAATCAATAAACTCTTTTGTTTTTTCTTTTGGCACAGCTAAAATCATTCTTTCCTGTGACTCGCTGATCCAGATTTCCCATGGATTTAATCCCTTGTATTTTAATGGAGCTTTATCTAAGTGAACTATTGCACCAGAATCTTCTGCCATTTCCCCTATTGCAGAACTAAATCCTCCTGCGCCACAATCAGTAATACAAGAATAAAGTTTTTTGTCTCTTGCCTGAAGCAATACATCCATTGTTTTTTTTTCTTCTATTGGGTTTCCAATTTGAACCGCAGTAGCAGAAGTTTCTTCAGTTAATTCAATTGAAGAAAAAGTTGCTCCATGAATTCCATCCCGACCAGTTTTTCCTCCGACACAAATAATTTTGTCTCCTTTGTTTGCCTGTTTTTTATCCATTCCTTTTGGAATCAACCCAATTGTTCCGCAATAAACTAAAGGGTTTCCTAAATATCTTTCATCAAAAATAATTGCACCATTAACTGTTGGAATACCCATTCTGTTTCCATAATCTCTTACTCCTGCTCTTACTCCCTTAAAAATTCTTTTTGGATGCAGTAATTCTTTTGGAACGTTTTGTGAATCAAATTCTCCAAAACAAAAAATATCTGTATTAGCAATAGGCTTTGCCCCTAAACCTACTCCAAGAATATCTCTTATTACTCCTCCAATTCCAGTGTTTGCTCCTCCATATGGATCCAAAGCAGACGGATGATTATGTGTTTCAACTTTAAATGCCACATCAAACTCTTTGTTAAAAGAAATTATTCCAGCGTTATCAGAGAAAACTGATACAAGCCAGTTTTTGTCTTTGCTTATTTTGTTTGTAGCTGATTTAATTGTTTCTCTAAACAAATTTTCAATTCTTTTTTCCTGTTCTTTTCCATCCAAAGAAATTTCTTTGTAATTGACTGCTGAATTAAATGTTTTGTGTTTGCAGTGCTCGCTCCAAGTCTGGGCTAAAGTCTCTATTTCTGCTCTTGAAGGATTTCTTTTTTTTTCTGAAAAATATTTTTGAAGTATTTTCATTTCTTTTGGATTCAAAGCCAAAAGCATTTTTTCGCTTAACTCTTCCAGTTCTTTTTCATTTAATCCGATTAATTTAATTTCTTCTTTCATAAAAAAACACTTTATTCATTCAATTTCTTCTTTTATTTTTTCACTTTATTGATTTTTTTGTTAATCCTTCACTTTAATTTCATTTTTTATTTCTTCATTCAATTTTTTTGTTTTTTTAAATTATTTTGTCTAATTCATTTCTTTCTTTTTTTTTATTCCCCTGATTTTTTTATTTCAAAGGATTCAATTATTTCGTTTGCAAGCATTTCTCTGCAAACTTTATTTATTTCGTTTTCTGTTCCGCCTGAAAAAAAATATTTTTTTGATGTTTTAATTGATTCGTTTTCAGGAAAATTTCTTTTCAATAAATCTTTTACTCCAATCATTGATGCATTGCCTGTGTTGTCTGTTGTTCCAGGCAGTAATTTTATTTCTGCAAGCCAGTCTGCTTTAATTTCTGCATCAGAATTAATTTTATATTCCTGAACTATTAAATCACAGAAAAGATTTGAAGCAATTTTCTCTAATTCCTGTTCAGTTAACTCTGGTTCAATATAATAACATTGAACTATTTTTAATGCATTTAATTTAATTCCTAAATCAGCTAAAATATCGTTTTTGACGCTGTTTGACTCAGAGTCATTTTTTTCTTCCCTAAAAAACACTTCAATTTTATTCATTTTTATTCCTTAACTAAATTTAGAGTAAAGCTTTTTTTATTTTGTTTGTTTTTTAACGTGCTTCCAGAGCATTTCACTGATTTCATTTTTTGTTTTAAGCTTGTTTCCTTCAACACAATCAATTTTAATCCAGTTTCTTTCTTTTCCGCATAATTCAATGAATTCTTTTCTTACTTTTTTCTGGTAACCAAAGTCTTTTTCATGAATGTCTTTTTTTTCTTTCATATAATCTTTTTGTTTTCTTGAATCCATTAATTTCTGGGAAAATTCAGCTGGAACATCCAAAAAACAAACTAAATCTGGTTCAGGCATTCTTTCTTCAATTTTTTTCATCCATTCAATGAATTCACTCTTTTTTTTTGTGTCTTCAAATTTAGCACTTTGATAAGCAAAATTTGAAGTATAATACCTGTCCATAATCAAAGTAAACCCTTGCCCAAGTTTTTCTTCTATTTCTTTTTTTATTTCATATCTGTCTAAAGAATAAAGCAATGAAACAAATTCTTCCGGAAGAACCTCTTTTTTTCCTAGTTCTCCTTTCAAATATTTTGCAATCAGTTTCCCAAAAAACTCATTATATCTGGGAAAAGAATAAATTTTTGCTTTAACACCGTTTTTTTCCAGTTTTTCTTTTAATAATTCTGTTTGAGTTGCCTTTCCGCTTGAGTCAAGACCCTCTAAAACTATTATTCTGCCTTTGTTCATGCGTGTATTTAAGGTTAAAACAATTTTTTAATCCTTTTTAACCAAAAATATACTAAATGAAAAAGAAAAGCAAAGAATTAGAGTACCTGCGTTTTTTGTTTTCCTCGCATAGATTTGGAACAATACTGGGTTTAGAGAGAATAACATTTATTTTAAACAAAATGAATAACCCTCAGAATTCATTTAAAAGCATTCATATTGCTGGAACAAATGGAAAAGGTTCTACTTCAGAAATCATTTCACAGATATTAATTGAACACGGATTTAAAGTCGGAACTTATACTTCCCCTCATATTAAAAGATTCAGTGAAAGAATAAAAATTAACGGAAAAGAAATTAATGACAAAGACCTTGCTTTTGAAATAAAAAAAATAAAGAAAGTAATCGACAAAAAACAGAAAACTGATTCAGATTTTAACCCGACTTTTTTTGAGTTAGGCGTTGCAATAGCATACAATTATTTTGCAGGAAAAAAAGTTGATTTTGGAGTAATTGAAACAGGTTTAGGCGGAAGGCTTGACGCAACAAATGTTTTAAACCCAAAAATTGCAGTAATAACAAATATTTCAAAAGAACACACTGATTATTTAGGAGACACAGTCGAAAAAATTGCTTTAGAAAAAGTTGAAATAATAAAGCCTGAATGCATTGCAATTACAGGAGAAACAAACAAAAAAATCCTTAAAATAATCCGTGATAAAACAGTAAAAGAAAAAGTTAAATTATTTGAATCAAAAAAACTTTGTTCAGTTAAAAATCATTCTTTTAATTTAATCAGGCAAAAACTTGATTTAGAAGTTGAAGGAAAAAAATTTAAGGAACTTGAATTTGCTTTATTAGGCAAATTCCAGCTAAAAAACCTCTGCACTTCAGTTCTGGCAGTAAAAAAACTCGGGATTAAATTCAATGAAAAAAAACTCAAAAAAGCATTAAAAAAAGTTTTTATTTCCGCAAGATTTGAAATAAAACAAAAAAATCCTTTGGTTGTGTTTGATGCAGGGCACAACCCTGACTGCTTTGAAAAAATAAAAGAAACTTTATTAATTTTAAAGAAAAAAAAGTCTTTTCAAAAACTGATTCTGCTTATCGGGCTTTCATCAGACAAAAACGTTGAAGAAATCAGCAAAATAATTTTTCCTTTGGCTTCAAAAATAATTATTTCCAAAGCAAGTTTTAGAGGAATGGAAATAACCAAAATAGCCGGTTTTGCAGAAAAATACAATAAGCCTTTTATTGGTTTTCCTGACCCAGACGAAGCATTTGATTTTGCTTTAAACGAAACAGACAAAAAAGATCTGCTTTTAGCAATAGGTTCAATTTTCTTTTTAGGGGAATTAAACCCTGAATTTGATTAAAGTTTTTCTCCAAAAATTTTTGTTCCAATCCTAATCATATTGCTTCCGTTTTCAATTGCAACCCTGAAATCATTTGTCATTCCCATTGAAAGAAACTCAACTGAATTATGCATTGATTTTAATTCAACAAAAACTTTTTTTGCTTCAGCAAAAAAAGGAGCAGTTTTTTCTGGTTCAGGAAAAAAAGGTGCAACAAATATCAAACCTTGGAAATTAATTTGATTTAATTCATTAATTTCTTCAGCTAATTCAATTATTTCTTCTTTTTTTACCCCAAACTTTTGTTTTTCCCCTGAATTTAATTCAATAAACACATTAATTTTTTTTTCTGATTCCATGCAGGCTGAATCAATTTTTTTTGCTAGCTTAAACGAGTCAACTGACTGAATGCAGTCAAATAATTCAACTGCTTTTTTTGCTTTGTTTGACTGCAAGTGCCCAATAAAATGCTTTTCAACTTTAAAATCAAATTCCTTAAATTTTAATTCTGCTTCCTGAACAGTGTTTTCTCCAATAATTTTTATTCCTGCCTGAACTGCTTGTCTGATTCTTTCTGTTGGCTGGGTTTTTGTTGCAGCAACAAGTTTAACATTTTTTGGAATTTCAGCTAAAAGTTTTTTGACATTTTTTTCTATGTTCATTTTAATTATTAAAGAACCAATTTAATTAAAAGAACTGGGATTTAACTTGGGTGTTTTTTTAATAATACTTAAAAAAGGTTATGAATATTTTTTATTATTAAGAATAATTAAAAGGGATTTAAATGGAAAAACTTGTTTTGTTGCATGAAAGTTTTATTTCGCCTTTGTTTTTGGACACAATTAAAAAAAATAACTGGCCTGTTTTTGCTGAAGGAAAAATGAAACAAGAGCTTGAAAAAAAAGAGATTTCTGTTTTAACTGAAAATGAATTAAAAGAAAAATTTTCTCTTAATCCAATAATTTATTTTAATGCAGAAGACTGTCTTGCATTTATAAAAAAATTTTCTAAAGATGAAAAACTAAAAGAAAATATTGCTTTTTTTAAGGACAAATATGCTTTGAAAAAAGAAATCAAAAAAGAGTACCCTGAATTTTTTATTGCTGAATTAAGAAAAAAAGATTTTGATTCTTTTGTTGTTCCTAAAGGAAGAGAATTAATCATTAAACCTTTAGTTGGATTTCATTCAGTTGGAATAAAAAGATTTTCTTCTCAAGAAGAATGGAATAAAATCAAAAAAGAAATTTTATTGGAATGCGAAAAATACTCTAAAGTGTTTGATGAAAATGTTTTAAGTGACAAAGTTTTTTTGGTTGAAGATTACATTAAAGGAGATGAACTTGTTTGTGATGCGTTTTTTAATTCTGAGGGAAAACCAGTTATTTTAGGTTTATATTATCATCCTTTTTCTGATGAAAATGATTTCAGGGATTTAGTTTATTATTGTAGTTCAGATTTTGTTAAAGAAAATTATTCTAAAATAAAGGGTTTTTTGGATTTGATTGCATCTAAAAGATTTTTCAAAAATTTTCCTATTCACATGGAAGTAAGAATAAAAAACGGAAAAGTTTATCCAATTGAAGTTAATCCATTGCGTTTTGGCGGTTTTGGTTTAGCTGACCTTCCATTTCATGCTTTTGGAATTAACTCTT
>PFAI01000006.1:473-937 GCA_002763225.1 Candidatus Diapherotrites archaeon CG10_big_fil_rev_8_21_14_0_10_31_34 | reverse complement strand
TCAGCAAAAAAGACAAAAATTTTTATGCATTTATTGTTGGCCAGACTCCATCAAATTTTAATCCAGAAAAAGAAACCATTAAAACTGATGAATACAAAAAAACTTTTAAGAAAATTTTGAATTATGTTCCAATTGATGCATCCAAATACAAGTTTTTTTCCACTACTTATGCTGAAAGCAATAAACTAGAAGACCTGACCAATTACCTGAATTATGATTTTAATCAATTAAGGAAAACAAATAAGTAATTTATTTCAAGTAATTTGATTTAAAAAAGTTTACTGTACATTAATTTTATTATAATAAAATATAAAATTTAAGTGAATGGGCTTTAAGGTGATTAAATGAAAAATTTCAATGAGTTGATTACAAAAAAAAGAATAATGTTTTTTGTATTATTTGCAGCATTAGTTTTAATTGCAAAACAAATCAATTTTTCTGCCATTCTTGGAGCAGAAAACCAA
>PFAI01000006.1:0-462 GCA_002763225.1 Candidatus Diapherotrites archaeon CG10_big_fil_rev_8_21_14_0_10_31_34 | reverse complement strand
TCTGCCATTCTTGGAGCAGAAAACCAAGCATTTACTTTATTCCAGTTTTTTGGCCCAATAGCAGGAAGCTTTTTAGGACCAGTAATTGGAGCAGGCTCTGTTTTAATCGCACAATTAAGTGAAATGCTTTTATTCGGCAAAGCATTTGATTTCATTGCCTTATTCAGATTAACTCCAATGATTTTTGCAGCAGTTTACTTTGCATTATATGCAGGAAAAAAATTTAATTTCACTGCAGTCATTCCATTGCTTGCAATGCTAGCTTTTGTATTGCATCCAGTCGGCCAACAAGTATGGTTTTATTCATTGTATTGGTTAATCCCAATAATTGCAACAGTTTTTTCTAAAAGACTGTTTTTCAGAAGCCTTGGAGCAACCTTTACAGCTCACGCAATTGGTTCAGTTGCATTTCTTTACTCTATTCCGACTACACCAGAATTATGGCTTGCATTAATTCCGATT
>PFAI01000035.1 GCA_002763225.1 Candidatus Diapherotrites archaeon CG10_big_fil_rev_8_21_14_0_10_31_34 | reverse complement strand
GAAATCCAGCTGAAAACAAATTTTTTGAAATTAAAAAAACTCCAACAGATAAAATAACTGACAAAAATTCAATCCAGTAAAAAGAATAAATCATTTTAATGTTTTCCGGCGCTTTAATCAGATTAAATGGATTAATAAAAAAAGAAAAGTTTTTTTTGAATAAAACTCCGTCAAAAAAAGAGTAATTAAAATTTGGTTTAACTCTTTTTTTTAAGGGATAACTTTCATGAAAACTTTCTGCAGAAGTTTTATTCAGTGTTTTTCCTGATGTAAAAGCCCTTAAAAAGAATTCAGGGTCTTCACAGTACTTCATTTTTTCATTAAACCCTTTTGATTCCAAAAAATCTTTTTTTCTTAAAGCAATATTATACCCCTGAAAAGAACTACTATTTATTGAAAAAGAAAAAAAATCTGAAGCAAGGCTTCCATCTGATTCAATTGAATATTTTCCACAGACAGCAAAAACATTTTCTTGCAGTCCATTTAATAATTTTTCAAGCCATTGTGTTTCAACTATTACATCTGAATCAAGAAAAGCAATTACTTCTTCTTTTGCTTTTCCCGCACCAAAATTCCTGCTTGCACTAATGCCTTGATTTTTTCTTGAAAATAATTTAATTGAGTTATTATTAACTGCAATTCCTTCAACTATTTCTTTTGTTTTATCTGTAGAACCATCATTAACCACAATAATCTCTTTTGGAACAACTGATTGTGAAAGCAGTGAATTAAGAGTTTTTCCAATTGTTTTTTCAGCGTTAAATGCAGGGATAATAACTGAAACATTCATTTGATGCCTCCAAATTGTGATTTATTCTTAATTATTTTTTCTTTTTTTTTATTCATTTTTATTCTCTTTTAAAATTTTTTCCACTTCTTTTCCGATTTTATTCCATTCAACTTTAACTGCATTTTTTCTTCCATTAAAAGAAAGCTTTTTGTAAACTTTTTTTGAAGAAAAAATCTTTATTATGGTTTTAGCTATTCCAGCAGAGTTCTTTGGATTAACAATCAAAGCTGATTCTTTCAGCAATTCAATTGAACCAATTGTTTTTGGAATAATAACTGGTTTGTTCATTGCAATTGCTTCAATATTAATTATTCCTATTGGCTCATAAGTTGAAGGGCTTGCAATCAAATCACTTGCTTCAATCAATTCAGGCATTTTTTCCTGTTTAACATAACCTAAAAACTTAATTTGTTTTCCCAGACTGCTTTTATTAATTTCTTTTTCTAAAATTTTTTTGTAGTTCTCGCTTGTGTTTGTTCCTGCAATCAGCAAAACCGCATTAGGAATCTTTTTTACTATTTTTTCCATTGCTTTAATTAAATAAATGATTCCTTTTTGTGGAACTAATCTTCCTGCAAACAAAATAACTTTTTTGTTTTCTAATTTCAGTTTTTTTTTGAGTTTTTTTGCTTTGATTAAAATGGTTTTTGTTTTACTAAATTTGTGTAGATCAACTCCGTCTGAAACCACTTTGATTTTTTTTCCTTTAATTTCATAATAATTTTCAATTTCTTTTTTTATTGTTTCTGATGCAGCAATAACTGTTTTTGCTTTTTGACAGCATCTTTGATCCATTTTTTCCATTAAAGGAATGGCAATTTTTCTCATTAACTCTGTTTTTAATTCAGTTTTAGGCCTGTTCAAAGAATTTCCTTTTACTGTTCCTCTGGCATGATAAACTACCGGGCAATTAAGTTCTTCAAAGTCAACTAACCCAAAAGAATAATCCTGAGAATAAATCACATCAAAATCATTTTTTTTAATTAACTCATTTCTTAAATTAAAAGAAAAACTCAGAATATCCATTCCTTTTGTTTTGCTTGAATTAATTCTTTTAATCATTAAATTCTTTTTTGCTTTAAAGTCTTTTTTTTCTGAATGAAAAACACTTACTTTATGTTTTTTTGAAAGAAATTCAGCCAGCTTTTCCGCGCATAACCCCTGACCAAAACTTTTTTTGTAAAACATTGAAGTAATCAGTATTTTCATTTAATCACTCCTTTTAGCATGCCAAAGCCATAACCAAAAAACCATGAAATCAGAAAAAAGAAATAGTTTAGTGAAAACCTTTTGAATTTGATTACTGCAATTAGTGAAATCAAAATAAAACCAGAAAACAATAATGTAATAAAATAAAAAAGAAAATTAAAGTCTGCTGAATAAATTCCATGCAAAAACAAAAACAAAATTAACATAATTGAAATCAAAGGAATTATTCTAAACCATTCAATCATTCCTAAATGCAGTTTTATTGCCTGAGTTCTTCCTAATCCAAACCAAAAAGCCTGATCAAAAATCTTTTTCATTGAATTTTTTCTGTTGTGAAATACAATTGCTTTTGGATTAAATTTAATTTTTTGGTCTGTTTTTTTTATTCTGTAATCCAGTTCAGGGTCTTCATTGCTTGAAAGCTTTTCATTAAATCCATTCATTTCAGCCAGAATTTTTTTTGTATAAATTGAATTGCAGGTAGGATTATGTTTTACTTCAATTATTTTTTCAGAGTTTTTCACATAACTTGAACCAATTCCAGAAATTAATTCAAGCAGTTCATCAAAAATTTTTTCTTTTTTGTCTGCATTTACCGGAACAAGATTTGGCCCTCCGACAGAAACAGTTTTTTCATCAAATCCTTTGATTAATTCTTCTAACCAGTTTTTTTCCACAACACAATCCGAGTCAGTGAAAGCAATTAATTCCCCTAAAGCATTTTTTATTCCAGTGTTTCTTGCCCTGCTTA
The DNA here is from genome assembly GCA_002763225.1 of Candidatus Diapherotrites archaeon CG10_big_fil_rev_8_21_14_0_10_31_34. Classification (GTDB taxonomy): domain Archaea; phylum Iainarchaeota; class Iainarchaeia; order Iainarchaeales; family 1-14-0-10-31-34; genus 1-14-0-10-31-34. The sequence goes on along the minus strand of PFAI01000035.1, from coordinate 5,356 downwards.
TCCCGTTTTTTTTCAGTTCAATTAATTTAATTGAATATTTTTTTTGTAATTCAATTATTTTTTCTTTTGTTGAATCAGTTGATGCTGTATGAACTATAATCAGTTCAAAGTCTTTGAATGACTGGTTCATTATTGAGTTAACACAGTCTTCAATGAATTTTTCTGAGTTTCTTTCACAGACTATAACAGAAATTTTTGGCATAAAAGATAATCTAAAGCATCTTATTTAATTATTTAGTTTGCATTTATTTAGTCAATATGATTGAAAAAATGGAGTTTAAATCTGATTTTGATTCAGCTAAATGGTATAATAAAAGGTTTTCAGAGTTTGGCGCATTTGAAACATCAGAAAAATATAATTTATTAATGCTTGAATGGCTTGGAATAAAAGAAAAAACAGACAAAAAATTACTTGATGTTGGCTGTGGTGGAGGCTTTTTCTTAAAACAGGCAGAAAAGTTTTTGAATTGCACTGGAATTGATTTCAGCAAAGAAGCATTATTGCAGGCAAAAAAAAACTGTAATTCAAAACTTGTTTTGGGTTCAGCTTCAAATCTGCCTTTCAAAAACAATTCATTTGATTTTGTTGTGTGCCTTGGTTCTTTAGAGCATTTCATTGAAATAGAGAAATCTTTAAAAGAAATGAATCGAGTTTTAAAAAAAAATGGGAAAATAAATTTGTTTGTTCCTAATTCTGAGTTTATTTTATTTAAATTAAATCCTGTTACAGCCCATCAGCCAAATGAAAGGTTTGCTTCACTGAAAGAATGGGAAAAACTAATTGGAAAATACCTTGAAATTGAGTCAGTGCATAAATTCACTCACAATCCAATAGGAAAATTAATTCCAAAAAACTTTACTTATAGTTTTAGTTTTATTTGTCGCGGTTGCGTCCGCTCCGAGCTGCTCCTCTGAAGGGAGCGTGCTACTTTCAGTAGCACTGCTTTAAAACGCTAGTAACGCGTGCTATTTTCAATAGCACTGCAAATTCTAACAGCTTTATCGAGCCAAAGCAAGCAGGACTGAATAAAATGAAGTCGTGCCTCGTGCTCAAACGGAGAAACGTTTTAGTTACAGCCGCACGGAAGCGGCTTTTAGTAGCCCTGTATTTCCATTCTTTTCCATGCAATTTTAAAGATGTAAACTGAAATTATCGGCATTATTACTGCAAAAACCAGTACAAAAAAAAATGCATTAAAATCAATGAAATGGTTAATCCAGATTTCTCTTGTAAAAGTTACTGCATAATAAACCGGGTTAGCTAATACAATAAAACGGATTTCTTCCGGAATTATTTGTATTGGATAAGCAAAACAGCTTAATAAAGTCCAGCCGGCAAAAAAATACCTGAAAACAGGATCAAAGTTTTCTGAAAACAAGGTTAATGCCCCGTAAATTAATCCTACTCCCAAACAAAGAGCAAAAAGAATAATCATCATTAAAACAATTAAACTGATTTCAATTAATGAAGCAACACTAAAAAAAGATGCAATTAAAATGAAAATCAAAAGCAATGGAAACAAATTTAGTATAACATTTATTCCTACTCCAATAATTAAAGAAAGATAATTGATTGGAGCAGCAAACAATGATTCAATTGTATTCCAGTATTTTTCTTCCCGAAACTTTAATGTAAAAGCATTAATTCCATTATAAAAAAATGCCTGGCCAATAATTCCAAAAATCAGAAAAGCAATATAATTGCTTAAATCAATTCCTCCAAATCCTTCTGCTCCGCCATAATGCAAAAACCCGTAATAAATAATAAACAATGGAATAATTGACAGAACAGGGTTAACAAAAGTGTTAAGCAAGTAAGCAGTTTTGAATCTGATGCTTAGCTTGAATTCTTTTTTTGTTATTGCAATTATTTCACTTAACTGAAACATGTTTTTCCCCTAATTTAGTAAAAGAATTAATTACTTCATCAAATTTTTCTTTTTGTTCTAATTTGACTAATCTTCCTTCACTCATTAAAGCAATCCTGTCACATAACTCTTGTGCTTCTTTTTCATAATGAGTTGTCAAAAGAATTGTTTTATCTAATCCTTTAATGTATTTTCTGATTTTTTCTGAAACATTAATATCCAATCCCAGCGTTGGTTCATCTAAAATAAGTATTTCCGGGTCATGAATTAAAGCTCTGGCTAAAGTTAATTTTGATTTTGTTCCCAAAGAATAGTTTTCAACGTAATCATATAAATAATCCTTAAAATCAAACAGTTCAGCTAACTCCATTATCCTTGAATCAAAATCTTTTACTCTGTAAATTCTTGCAAAATATTTTAAGTTATCATATCCTGTCATTCTGTAATAAATCAAACCATATCCAAGCATTAAACCAATATTAATTTTTTGTTCATCTACTGGTCTTTGAAAAATCTTTATTTCTCCTGAAGTTGGATATAAAATGCCGGCCAATAATTTAATTAAAGTTGTTTTGCCTGCCCCGTTTGGTCCAAGTAATCCAAGAGTTTCGCCTTTAAATATATCTAAATCAAATGAGTCCACGGCAACAGTGGTTTTATGTCTGGGAAAAAAGAATTCAACTAAATTAAGAGGATTCAGGCTTGACCTGAATTCTTTTCTTAAATTCTTTATTTCAATTGCTTTTTCGGGCATAATGTAACCTTTTTATTTAAAAAGTATCATAATAGTATTTTTATCTATTAAAATATTATGGTTTGAGTTAAATGAAACTTTCAGTAATTATTCCGGCATTTAATGAAGAAAAAGCAATAGTTTCCACGATAAAACAGTCAATAAAAGAAAAAGAAAAAATAGAAAAAAATACTCAAATAAAAGAAGTTGAAATAATTATTGTAAATGACTGTTCAACTGATTCAACAGAAAAAATAATCAGCCAGTTTGTTCCTCAAATAAAACTTATTTCTCATGAAAAAAATAAAGGTTATGGTGCATCAATTAAAACCGGAATAAAAAACTCTGAATCAGATTTAATTGCTTTTTATGATGCAGACGGAACCTATCCAATAAACAAATTAAGTTCTCTTGTAACAGAACTAAATTCAAATAATTCAGATATGGTTATTGGCTCAAGACTGGAAAAAGGAACAAAAATGCCTGCTCAAAGGCTGATTGGAAACAAAATGTTTGTCATTCTATTAAACTTTTTTGGAAGCTCTCATGTAAAAGACACTGCTTCAGGAATGAGAGTGCTAAAAAGAAAAATCACAGGACAATTTGATTCTCTTCCGGATAATTTGTCTTTTACTCCTGCAATGACTGCATTAGCTGTGCATGAAAAATGGAAAATAAATTTTGTTCCAATCCATTACTCTGAAAGAACCGGAAACTCAAAATTAAACAGTTTTACTTCAGGATTTAATTTTCTTTTTTCAATTTTAGAAGTAATAAAATTATATAATCCCTTAAAATTATTTGGATTAATTGGATTAGTATTTCTTTTAGCCGGAGGAATTTTGTTTTATCCTTTTCTTCAGGGAATGAATTTTGATAGTTTTGGCTTAAGAAGAATTTTTTTAATCACTTCACTTATTTTAGTGGGAATCTCACTGATTTTTTTTGGTTTTCTTTCAAACTTTGTTGTCAAATTGTTTTACAAAAAACTTGACACTGCAATAGTTTATGGCTGGGCATACAACAGATTTATTTTAACCAGATATAATTTAATCGGCTTGTTTTTGTTTGTCTTAGGCTTTACTTTAGTTCTTTCAAGCTCAAATTTTTCTCATTTAACTATTCCTTTAATCGGAATAACCTGCTTGTTTATTGGCATCCAGTTAATTGCAAGCTCTGTTTTAGTTAAAACAATAAAAGAACTCTATGAAAAACAACCTTTTTCCAAAAAGGTTGCAACTCAAACCAAAGGTTTGAGTGCACAACAAAATCAAAATTTTGTTAGTGAACAAAAAAGTGCCTCCGGCAAAAAGGTTGAACAAAAAAAAAGAAAAAATGAATAATAAAAAAGAAGAATAAAGATTTTAAGAAAATCAAGAAAAAAAGAATAAATTAAGTGAAAAAAATGAATATAACTTTTATTAGCACAGGCTCAAAAATAGATGTTTTTCCTCCAGTAAAAGGAGGAATTGAAATCCTTGAATTTGACTTAATTTCAGAACTAAAAAACAGAGGCAATTCAATTCAATTGTTTGCTTCAAAAAGTTCAATTGAAAATTCAGTTGAAATCGGTTCTCCAAAAATTTCTTTTAACAGAATCCACAATTTTCTTTCAATGTATAATTGTATAACAAAAAAAAATCTTGTTTCAGGAGAAATAATTCATTCAAATTATCCTTTAACAGCTTTTCCTTTTCTGGATTCAAAATCATTAATTTATTCAGAGCATAACTGGTATAACCTTCCTGAAGCAAAATTCCATAAAACTTTTTTTACTCCGGCATTTAGCTTTTTTCAAAAAAAAGTTTACCAAAAAGCTGACAGAATTATTGCTTTAAGCTCTGAAATGCAAGAAATAATCCAAAAAAAAGTTCCTGAAAGAAAAGAAAAAGTAGTTTTTATTCCAAATTTTGTTAATTCAGAAATTGTTGTTCCGTTAAAAAAAACTGAAAACCAAATTTTGTTTGTAGGGCGTTTAGATAAAGAAAAAAGATTGGATTTACTGATTGAAGTTTTAGGCGAATTAAAAAACAAATTTGATTTTGAATTAAATGTAATTGGTTCAGGCCCTGAAAGAAAAAAACTTGAATTACAGTCAAAAAAAGCAGGAATTAAATGCGAATTCTTTGGTTTTGTCCCTCATGATGAACTTTCTCACTTTTTTTCTTCTGCTTCAATTTTTGTTTTGCCTTCTTTATTTGAAGTAATGCCTGTAGTAGTGCTGGAAGCAATGAGTTCTGGTTGTGCGGTTATAGCTTCAAATGCTTTTGGGGTAAATGACCAGATTGGTTCAGGAGAAGGATTAATTTTTGAAAAAGAAAACAAACAAGAATTAAAAGAAAAATTAATTCAGGCTCTTTCTTCTTTTCAATTATGCAGTTCTCTTGGAAAAAAAGCAAGAGAAAAAGTATTAAAAGAATTTGACGTTAAAGTTATTGCAGAAAAAACTGAATCATTATATAAAGAAGTTTTAGAGGAAAGAAATTATGTCTGAAGAACTATCAAATGAAGTTTTAGAAATTTTGGTTTGCACTAAATGCAGTTCAGAATTAAATTATTTTAAAGACAAAAACAAGTTAGTCTGCAAAAAATGCAATAAAGAATTTAAAGTAGAAAACGGCATTCCAAACATGGTAAGCGATTAAATAAAACATTTTTTTGTTTTAGTTTTATTAGAATTTCTTTTAGTTTATTTTTGTTAGTGTTTCTCTTGCTAACTAATCTTTTTTGCAGTATCATAAGATTTTTAAGCATT